>NZ_JCAMOR010000078.1:0-32777 GCF_059512385.1 Bradyrhizobium sp. Crot121
GCGAGTGTTTGGACCACATCATTGTCCTGGGCGAGGTGCATTTGCGTCGGGTTCTGCAATCCTACGCCGACTATTACGATCGTGTCAGAACGCATCGGTCGTTGGACAAAGATGCGCCGGTTTCTCGCCCGGTTCAGCGGACCGCAAGCATCAAATCGTTCCCCATTCTCCGCGGACTCCATCACCACTATGTCCGGCTTTAGGTTTTCGGTACACACAGGAGCTTAGCTCTGCGTCTATGGTCTCAACTCATCCCTCGCAACATAGTCTTCCGCTAAAATGCTAAGCTCTTTCGCACAGCCAAAGCATGAAGAAATCTCCAGCAACCATCTTTCGAAAAAGAATCGGGATTGCAGAATCGAACGCTGACGCACGTCGCTGTAGGTCCTTCAGCATGGCTCGCGTTCGTCGTCAGGATGCCCGTCTTGATCATCGCCCGCGCCTTGAGCTCCTCCGAGCGCGCCTTCGGTCCCCGCCTGAAAAGAAAATCGCCCGCCCGTAACTCCAGCGAGTCGCTCTGCCTTCGGCTCTCTATATTGATTTCAATACAGCACCGAGCAAGGCTTGGGCGGCCGCGCGGAATTATATCGAGCCCACCGAATTGAGAGTTCGTGTGACCGCCTATTCAGTAGCAGCTTCAGTAGCAGCCAAAATCGCCAGCTCGCCGTGATGCCGGGCGGCTTTGTCAAATCAGGTGGCCGGAATCACATTGTGGTTGAGCCGGAACATGTTGGCCGGGTCGTAGGTTTTCTTGATGGACGCCAAGCGCGCGTAGCGCTCCGGCCCGTAAATCGCCGCGCCGTCGGCCGCCTCATCCGGCGCGAGGTTGTTCACGAAACGCCGGTCGCCCTGCCAGGGCTTCATGCCGTCGAGCAGCTCGGCGACCGACCTCTTGAGTTGCTGCTCCTGCGACAGCGGACCGGCCGAGACGCCGAGCAGGCTGTACGGCAGGCCCCTTGTAGCTACGGCGTTGGGCATCGCCGGCTCCCGGTCCCACGCCCCGCCCAGGGCACGAAGCTCGGCGATCACCAGGGCGGTCTCGGAATCCGGACCGACCAGTTCGATCAGTTTGTCCTGCGCCTGCGCCGGAAACTCTCGCAGCATGATGCCCCGTTCGTAGTAGGGCAGCGGGTCGGTCGGCTCGCTGTGGATCGACGCGACTTCGGTGTACGGCATGTCCCGCACGGTGTCCAGGACTGCCGGAGCTACCGCCCGCAGCGGCGCTATCATCCGCTCGCCGTCCGCGGTCGTGCCGTTGTAGGCGATCCGCACGGACACCAGAAACTTCCCGCGTACAGGCTCGGGCACTCCGGGCACCGACGGCATCCGCATCACGGCGATCGACGTGACCATGGTCTCCGGGGTGCTCGGGTGCCAAGCGGTCCAGGCTCTCAGCACGTCCGCCGTACGCTCACCGGGGAAGTAGATGCCGCCGCCGTAAAGGCGGGTCACCGGGAACAAGTCGAATTCCAGCGCAGTGACCACTCCGAAGTTGCCCTTGCCGCCGCGCAGCGCCCAGAACAGGTCGGGCTCGGACTCGGCATCGACATGCCGCAGTTTGCCGTCCGCGGTCACCACGTCGAGCGAACGCACGTGGTCGGCGGCGTAGCCGTGGGAGCGGCCGAGGGTCGGGCTGAGGCCGCCGCCTAGCGTATAACCGGAGACTCCCACGGTGGGGTTTGACCCGTTCAGCGGGGCCAGCCCGGCTTTGGCCGCCTTTGCGATGACCTCCGACCATAGGGCTCCGGCGCCGACCCGAGCCGTGGGGCCGGCCACGTCGATCGTTATGTCGTTCATTCGATGAGTCGCGATCACGACGGCGCCGCGCGCCTGGCCGACAATCTGGTGGCCGGTTGTCTTCACCAGGACCGGCCGGTGCTGCTCCGCCGCGAAAGTAACGGCGGCCTGGACATCGCGCGCGCTCTCCGGCACCACGATCGCCGCAGGCACCAGCTCGTGATTCAGATTCCAGACGGCGCGTTCGTCATCGTATCCCGCCTCGCCCGGCAATAGAACCGAACCCGCGACCGCAGCCAGGAGGGGCGCGGCATCTTCCGGCAATACCGGCGGCAGCGACGCATCGTTAAAAGCCATGACATACATCCCTGTTTCTAGTGCCATACCCAAGCCAAGACGCGTGGACGGTCCGAAAAGCCTCTGTTGTTCTCCTCCGCCGTTCGTGATTACGGGTGTGTGGGTGGGGCCTGAATTAGTGCGGTTCCGAAACCAGACGCGCCTCACGTTAGGCCGCCGAGCGGGGCCGCGTCGTGGGTCGAACGCGCCCTTTCGTGCCTCGCGTCACGCACTGGCGTCGCCCGACGAATTCGACGATTGACTGGAGTATGCCAGCGGCATGCAAGTCGCCGGTGCAGAATGGTGTCGCTCGCGATCTCGGCGGCGAGGTCGAGGTCTCGGGGGGGCAAGCAGGACGAGAGCGTGATCCTCCGTCGATCTCGTCGAGGTGAAGGTCGCCGCGGACAAGACCGCGTAAGCCGCGGTGATCCGCTATCGGCGGGTTTGTAGAAGAACAGGGTGACGAAGAGCAGGGTGGTAAAGGAATCTGAAGGGATCACCAAGTCAACCCAGAACCAAACATACCAGGTGAGAACCGGACGTAGTAGGAATGTTGGATGCGGAGCATGTTGTCCGGCTCTGCCGGGAGATCAACGAATAAGTACGCGCTAACAACTAACCTATTGCCGGCGCCTCACAACCCGGTAGCCAGGGTTCGCGTTCCTGGTTGCGGTGCTGATCGGCCTCTCGGCGTGGCTTCATTTACCTGGGACCTGGGCCTTCATCTTTAAGCTGGCGACCCGATCGTCTCAGCGCTGCTCAGCTCATCACTGCCGGGTGTCACGATCGCGCGCTTCTCCAACATTTGATTGCGCGTGGCGTTGAAGAGTCGGATCGGAGCCCTCTTTTAGGAGCTTCAAACCACAGCCTTAAGGGATCTTGGTGACAATGCGGAGTGCTGACCGTCTGATGCGCAGTGCTGACCTTCTGCAGACGCCCGAGTTGAATTACGAACAGTGGAGGGATCTGTTGCGCCCGATTTGTGGGCTGCACACGATAGACAACCCTGAAGCCTTTGCCGGCCGAGTTCGACCCCGGGACATCTTCGGACTTAATGCGTCGGAGATTAGGAACAACAAATGCCGTTGCGAACGGACACAAAGGGATATTCGCCTTGACGGCCTTGATCACTGCTTTGCCGTATTTCAGGTCGCTGGACGATCAACGATCATTCAAGATGATCAGGCCGTAGCACTGGGGGTGGGAGATGTCGCGTTCGTAAATTGTGCCCGCCCGGTGACGTATCTTAATGATGGCCACGAACAGTGGATCACACTGCAGTTGCCTCGCCAGCGTCTGATTCGTGGCGTTGGATTCGAGCCGCGCGGCGGCCTTACTGGCTGCTCTGGAACGCCTGCATCACGCCTGCTATTCCAACTCGTTCTGGACGCCGTCAACGAAGAGGTATCTACGCCTACGTCGGCTGGCAACTATATGCAATTGGCGGTTTTTGATCTGCTCGGAGCGCTATTAGCGCCGGAAGATCCAGCACCGAGGTCCCTTCATTCGGATCGATTGTTCAGGCGCATCTGCTTTGTCGTCAAAGATCGCTTTGCCGATCCGGATTTCGGTCCATCTAAGATTGCGGCCGAGGTCGGTATTTCGCTACGTTATCTCCAAAAACTGTTCACGAACCGCGGTTGTAGCTGCAGCGGCTTCATTCAATCAGTGCGCCTGGATCAAGCTGCGCGCAGTATCAATCGTCGGGCATCGATGAAGTCGGGCCAGAGTCTGAGCGAGATAGCCTACGCTTGTGGGTATCGCGATTACAACAATTTCGCCCGTGCGTTCCGCCAAAGGTTCGGTCACGCACCCAGCGTTCACCTACAGGGAACGACGCCAACCTAGTGCGTGGCGTAGCGGCCGCGGCGGCGCGTTAGACCCAGGACGCCGGCCGCGCGGTAGCCTGTCTGAGATGGCAGCTGGCGACGGCCGCGTCTCGAAATGTATCGTCAGCGTGGACCATCACAGATTCCATTCTCGTCAGTTCGCTTTTTCGCGCGCAGCATCAATTGGCGGCCTCTCAGTCTGGCGAGTACATCCCGACATATCAGGACTGCCGTGAGTCCTACGGCGAGAACCTAACGCCGTTGGTTGCGCCTTGACGGGCTATCAGCTTTTCGACTTAGGCGTCGACTCTTGGCCGAAACGATCTGGCTTCTGCAACGGTTTCTATGCGCAGCCCTTCGAGTTCTTGCATTGATGTCGCAGGACTTCGGCAGCCGGGCCAAGGACGTGCGGCAGAACAGCTGGCGCTGAACGAAGCAAGCTACACGGTCTCGCCGAAAGTTAATTGTCCTGCGCGCGAGCAGCCAGTTGCCGACGCCTCAGCATCCGCCGGTTGACCGCGGGAGAGCGTCGGCGTGAGCGGTCAATCGGCCGCGAACGTCAGTTCATTGGTATCGAGGCTGCCAGTGCTAATGTTAGTGCGCCCTGTCGGAAACTGCTGGAAATCGTGCTAACAAGAAATATCGACGCTGGCTAAAGCTTGCGGAGAAAGCAGGGTACTCCCAACTCCTCGTTCGCGGTTGGATGGCCTACTGCATTGATAGCGTGAACCGCTTCCGTCCGACGACGCACGGAGAAGTCAAGCACCGCGTCGTGCGCAGCAGCAGCCCCTTAGGAGAACCAAGCATGGATTCCATTTCCCGTCGGCATCTATTGGCGGCAACCGCCGCCTGTGGTCTTCTTACGACTGCGGGTCTCGCGCATGCGCAAACCGGAGGCGCCGCTACTCCACAGCCACAGCGGCCTGGTCACGGCGGCACCGATCCCGGCCCGCGCAATCTGATGCGGGATCAGCAGAACCCGGATCTGTTGGTTCCGCCATCGACCGATCATGGCACGTTGCCGAACCTGCGCTTCTCGTTTTCCGATGCGCATGTGCGGCTCGAGCCGGGCGGCTGGACCCGCCAGGTCACGCGGCGCGAGCTCGGGGTTGCGACGTCCATCGCCGGCGTGAACATGCGTCTGAACGCCGGCGGCGTGCGCGAGCTGCATTGGCACAAGGCGTCGGAATGGGCCTACATGCTGTATGGCAAGGCGCGCGTGACGGCCGTCGATTCCGAGGGGCGCTATTTCGTCGACGATGTCGGTGTCGGCGACCTCTGGTTCTTCCCGGGCGGGACCCCGCACTCGATCCAGGGCCTCGGTCCCGACGGCTGCGAATTCCTTCTCGTCTTCGACGACGGCGACTTCGACGAAGACAACACTTTCCTGCTCAACGACTGGTTCCGGCGCGTGCCGCCCGACGTGCTGGGTAAGAATTTCGGCGTGCCTGCCGCGCTGTTCGGCCACACCCCCGAGGAAAGCGAACGCTATATTTTTCCCGCGCCGATACCGGGGCCGCTCGGCTCCGAAGCCATACCGGGCGCACAGGCGGCGGAGACGAACTACACGTGGCGGATGATGGAGCAGGTGCCGATCAAGACCAGAAGCGGATCGGTGCGGATCACCGATTCCCGTCTGTTCCCGATCAGCACCACGACCGCCGCGGCGCTCGTCGAAGTCGAGCCGGGCGGATTGCGCGAGGTGCACTGGCACCCCAATGGCGACGAGTGGCTCTACGTCATCGAGGGGCAGACGCGCATGGGCGTGTTCGCCGGCCAGGGGCAGGCCCGAACGTTCGATCTGCAGGCCGGCGATGTCGGGTACGTGCCGGTGGCGATGGGGCACTACCTCGAGAACACGGGGCCGAACACGCTGCGATTTCTCGAGACGTTCAAGAGCGACCGCTTTGTCGACTTTTCTCTAGACACCTGGATGGCAGCCACGCCGCCCGAACTGGTGCAGGCGCATCTGAACCTGGATCCACAAGTGATGAATGGGCTGCGCAAGGCCAAGGCTCTGGTCGTGCCCGAATAACGGCGTACGTCGGAGTGCGTCGCGGCGCACTCATCGGCCGCCGACGGTGAACCGGGGCTGGCGGGACCCGCCGCCAAGCTTGCGGTGGACAGAGGCTCCGTGGTTCGCCTCAGCGGCAAAGCCTCAGCCTCCTGCTCGCGAAAGCGGGCATGTAAGCAGGGGTAAGGGGCCGAATACCGCGGGTCACAGGAGCCACTCGAATGAACTGGAATTGTAGCGCGATCAGACAGGAGACGCTACGTCTCGGTACGTTTCCAACCCAGCAGTCAGCAGATCAGAGCCCGCATTCGCTTTCTGCTGTGACTTTGTTTGAACGCGAAGAGCTAACCCGAAAGCTGCACCCGATATCCTCGTCTTTCGATCCGACGCAAGCCGTGTATTTTGAAAAAACATTCGGATTATTGAAATACGACACGACCGGATGCTGCAACCTAATCGTGTTCGATGAAATGGATGAGGAAAAGGTCATGATCGGCTATCTCCGTTTCGTGCTTGAATGGATCGCGAACACCGACAAGGTAGGTATGCAGGTGATGCGCGTGGCGATTGCAATCGTCTTCCTGTGGATCGGCGCGCTCAAGTTCGCCCCCTACGAGGCCGACAGTATTACACTGTTCGTTGCAAACAGCCCGTTTTTGTCATTTTTTTACAAGCATCCCAATCAATACAAGGCCCACCTTACGAGGGAAGGAGAGTTGAAGCCGGCTGATAGAGCCTGGCAGACGGAAAACCATACCTATTCGTTCTCGGATGGATTGGGTTCAGTCGAGATCATAATCGGCCTGCTGACGTTGGTCGGGCTTTTCTCGCGTCGATACGGAATGTTGGGAGCGATACTGGCCTTTCTCACGCCATTCGTCACGTTGTCGTTCCTGATCACGACGCCCGAGGTTTGGGTCCCGGCGCTTGGCGATACGCCGCACGGCTTCCCTTGGCTCTCAGGCGCCGGTCGGCTGGTGATAAAGGACGTCATGCTGTTGGCCGGCGGCTGGCTCATCATGACCGACAGCGCCCGCGCCTTGCTCGAGGTCGGCCGGCAGCCTGCTTCTGATCTGGGAGGCGTCCGCCATTTTCTCGGCGTGGGGAAACTGTAAGTGGTGAAGCTCTGACTGGCGGAGCATCACTTGCTTCAAATCAACGCTTGCTCGTGGTGATCGGGCTGGTGCTCAGATTGATGGGGCTCGATGCCGGTTCACGCGGCGAGGCGACGAGGACACCTTTGGGCCCCAGCGGTGCGCCTCACCGGCTGATCACGCTGGTCTTCGGCTTCGTGCTATAGCCGATCGCGATGATCTGGCCTATCTCGATGTGCCCGCGAACTGGACGGCGGAGTCCCGGCCATGATGATCGCCCTCATGACGCTCAATCGGGCGCTGCCGTTCGCGCTGGTCTGGCTCGGCGCCATCCGCTTCGGGGCGTTTGCGAGGCTTCGCCCTTGATCACGAGCGCATTTGATGACCCTCTGGGCGACCAGCTGTCTACGCCGGTGAGCTGACGAGGCGATCTTCAATTCAGACTCTCAGGTCGGATCGACCAGTTTTCCACTTGATCGCGCCTTCTGCATTGAACAGTCAGCCCGACAAGAGCCTGAACTTATTCTCGGGAAGCTCACTCACTGAACTGTCGTGCCATGGCGGCCGGCGCCTCGGATCCTGCTCTTCCGGACGTTCACTGTCGGTTATATCGATCGCGAGGATGCCATCCGTGGCATCTTCGGTTAGCAATTGTTCCGTGAACGGCTGCATGACCAAGCATGAGTGACCTGGATTGGCTATAGCGACGCTCGCCAGTTTTTTGAGCGGCGATCGCAAGTGAGCCCAATGCTTGACAATCAGCGACCAATTGCAACCGTCCTTTAGCGCGCCGTTCAGAAGGCCGTTTGACAACGGATCGTGAGGTGCAAAGACACCCAGGCTGTTTGCGATGTCGATCACATGCAGGCCAGTGGGAAGAAGCACCAGGAGGCCGACTTTGTCCTTGCTCATCCTAACAAGTCTCATGACTTTCTCCGTTCGGCAGCAGTGCGGTTGCCGTACCGCTACCTCGTTCTAGCGAGTAAAGTTGTTCCGCCCCGAGCATAGAACAGTACCAAGATTAGTAATTCTGGCCGTACCATCGCGCGATGGCTGCCGTCATTGGCGGTTTTGACAGGTTTGGTCATCAGGGTTAAAGGCGGGAACAGACACGGCGCTGTCCGCCCGCGTCTTTCCGGCATCATAGGATTTTCTGGACATTGCACGGAAATCTTGGCCGATAGATTGACCGCCTTGATGAGGCGATCCCACGAAAGGGGGCGTCTGCTTGTCCTGCAACGTCCAAAGGCATCGGCCTCGAACACTTTCTCGAATTTCGCTTTTGGCATCGCGTTTCTACAAGACGTCGGTGAAGCCTTCGCCATACCAACCATCTAGTACCGAGCGCACCTCCGTCAGTGCGTCCGACGATCAATACAGAGCCATCAACCTGCTCGGCCCAGCATCTTTGGTGACCACAGACGTTGTCTGGAATGTCAGGTGGGTCGCAGATGACACGCGACCCCGACTCCAAACGTTGCAATAGAACCTGCGCAGGCGAAGGCCAAAGCCCGCGGCTACCGCCTGTCGCACAATCTGAGAGCTCGTGGCTTTCGAGATCGACGATCAGCGTAACAATCGGAAGTGAAGGAAAGCATACGCGATGGTCGCATATGCCCTTAGCACCGACGGAATGAGCCGATCCAAAGCGTGCGTTTCGACAAGGCTGCGTGCGGATCTAATAGCCAGTAGACCCATTCTCATCCACGCTGAATTAGTATGGGTCAGGGAAGGACATCATGCCGACAAACCTGCCTGCGATTCCATCGACCGCCGTATTCCTATGTTCGGCTCTTCTTGCTTTTGGATATGCTGCCGCCGCACTTGCCGCTGCGCCAGCACCCGTAAAAGGCGACTATTTCCATACCGGGGCCGGCGCGCGATATCTGGAGCGAGCCAAGGGCGACATCGTCACCGTGCCCTTGCGCGGCAATATCAATGTCCTGATGGGATCCGGGGCAAATATCGTGGTTCTGTCGGGAAGCGAGGGCAAGTTCCTCGTCGATGCCGGCATCAAGCCGTCGAAAGACAAGTTGGAGGCGGCTCTCAATAAGATCAGCCCGTCACCCTTGAAATATGTCGTAAACACCCATTGGCACTGGGATCATACCGACGGAAACGAGTGGATGCAGGCAGCCGGCGCCACGATCATTGCACAGAGAAATACGCTGAAGCATCTTTCCGATACCACTCGCATCGATGATTGGAATTGGACGTTCGCTCCCCTTCCGGCCGGCGCGCGCCCGACGATCATCGTGGAAAATGAGAGGGATTTCACCTTTGCGGGCGACTCCATAAAGGTGGAACATTTCGGCCCCGGCCATACTGACGGCGATGTGTTGGTGTACTTTGAAAAGGCCGATGTGATGGCCTTCGGCGACACGTTCTGGAACGGATACTATCCGTTCATCGACAACGAACACGGCGGCAGCGTCAATTCGGCCATCGCCTGGGCTAACAAGGCTATCGAACGCACCACGAATCAAACAATCCTGGTTCCTGGTCATGGGCCGGTCGGCAACCGCGCTCACTTGATCGAGTTTCGCGACATGCTGGTCGCGGTGCGCGATAAGATCGTTGCACTGAAGTCACAGGGGAAATCCCTCGAAGAAATCATTGCGGCGAAGCCGACCGCGGCCTTCGACGACAAATGGGGAAGATTTGTGATCGATCCGGAGTTCTTCACCAAACTTGTGTACGAAGGACTGTAGACGGTAGCCGTGGCCGTGCCGCCATCGACAAAAGGGCTAGGTTGGTGCCACGGCGCAATCCAGGCTGCAGTGATATTGAAACGCCGCCTCGCGAGCTGGAATATTGGCAAAGAGGCTTGGCCGGCCTCAGTGTGAACGTCTGAACCGCTGCAAGGGGTGACACATGACTGATAGCTTGATCGTCGTCGTTTCCTCCCGCCCTTTCGACGACACGCTGAATGCCCTGGTCGCCAGCGTGAAGCACAGGCAGGTAGAGGTGTTCGGCATTGTCGACCACGCCGCCAATGCGCGGGGCGCAGGCCTTACGCTTGGCCGCACCACGGTGGTGACGTTCGGCGGGGCGAACGCCGGCACGCCTCTGATGCAGGCGCACCAGACGCTGGGCCTTGACCTGCCGTTGCGCGTCTTAGTCTATGAGACCGCCGAAGGCCACGTCCGCATCGCGTATCGCGAACCCCGCGATATCCTGGCCGGACAGGGCGTGGCGCCGGACGCTTTCCCTTCGGTGGGCATCATGTCAGCCATGCTGGCGGCCGTCTCGGCCGAGGCCGCCGGTGGGAAACCCGAATAGACAGAGCGCCAGGGCAGTCATGAAATCGAAACGGATGAGGAGATCCGCCAACGGTTCGGTCACGCATCCGGTGTTCATGTGCGGGGCGACAACGCCAACTTGGTGCGTGACCTAAGGCACGAAAGGACGCGTTAGGCCTACGACGCCGCCGACTCGGTGGTCTAAGCCGATGACAGCGTGATGAAATATGCACGCCGCCATGCGTGATGAAGGTTTCGCTATCGCTTGATCTCAACCGACGATGTGGCTTTCGAACGGCAATCATCTTGCGGAACGCTTTGGCGCTTGCGGCGAGAGCTGAACGTCACTTGGACACAAGGCAACAGGAGGACCGCTGTGATCGACAGACGCACCTTTATACGCTCCGGAGTTATGCTTGCAGCATCCGGTGCCGTTCTGCCATTTTCATCAAATTCAGCTTTGGCTGAGACTGTGACGTTGCCGTTCGGCAATGGCGAGCGGCCGCTGGTCAGATACCCTCAGAAGCGTTTGATGATCGGCCTGACCAGCCGGCCCCCACAGTTGGAGACGCCTTTCTCGGTGTTCAATGAAGATGTGCTCACGCCGAACGATGCGTTCTTCGTGCGCTACCATCTCGCCGATATTCCTCTGGAGATCGATCCGGATACATTCTCCGTTGAGATCAAAGGAAAGGTCGCCAAGCCGTTGAAGCTGTCACTGGCCGAGATCAAGAAGATGCCGGCCATTGATCTCGTGGCAGTCAATCAATGTTCCGGCAATAGCCGGGGATTTTCGGATCCACGCGTCGCCGGTGGTCAGCTCGCCAACGGCGCCATGGGCAATGCACGTTGGCGCGGCGTGCCGCTGAAAGCGGTACTCGATAAGGCCGGCGTGCAGCAGGGCGCCAAGCAGGTGACGTTCGGCGGCCTCGATGGTCCGGTGAGCGATAGAACACCGGATTACGTCAAGGCGCTGGATATCGATCACGCCCGTGATGGCGAGGTGATGCTGGCCTATGCCATGAACGGGACTGACTTGCCGCTGCTGAACGGGTTCCCGCTGCGGCTCGTGGTGCCCGGCTATTTTGGGACCTATTGGGTCAAGCACCTGAACGAGATCACCGTGCTCGACTCGGTGTTCGATGGCTTCTGGATGAAAGGAGCATATCGGATCCCGGACAACAGCTGCGCCTGCGTCGATCCCGGCGCCGCACCGAAGTCGACAGTGCCGATCAATCGCCTCAACGTCCGTTCTTTCATCACCAACCTGACCAACGGCGCCAAGGTGAAGGCCGGGGGCCCCACAATAGTCAAAGGCATCGCCTTCGATGGCGGAACTGGTATCAAGGACGTCAGCCTGTCGCCCGACGGCGGCAAGACCTGGCAGGCGGCCAAGCTCGGCAAGGATCTTGGCAAGTATTCGTTCCGTGAATGGCAGCTCTCGGTCGGGTTGCCGCCCGGCGCGCATGACCTCAAGGTTCGCGCCACCAACCAGGCCGGGCAGACACAGCCCGAAACTGCAACATGGAATCCGTCCGGCTACATGCGCAACGTGATTGAAACAACGTCTGTTACAGCAGCCTGAGGAGCCTAGTCATGACCTTGCACAGGACTGCGTTGAGAGCAGTATCGATGATGGCGAGTGTTGCTGCGATCGCCGGCATCAGCGTCGCAGTTCGGGCCAAACCGGTCTCTTACGAGCTCCCTCCGGAAACCGCCACGTTCAAGCCGGGGCCAAACCTTGAGGTGGCGCAAGGCAATTGCACCGCGTGTCATTCGTCCGACTACATAAAGACTCAGCCACAGGGCCCAAAGTTTAAGAAGGATTTCTGGCAGGCCGAGGTCATGAAGATGATCAAGGTGTACGGCGCACCGATCGACGAAGCGGACGTCGGCAAGATCGTCGAGTATCTGTCGCAGACGTATTAAAGCGACTGCCTGTCGATCCGGCCGAACTGGTCCCGCGCTGCCTCGGGGGCCTCACGGGTGGATCTCGGGACGGCTTCGAGGCGCTATATGGATCAGTCGGGCACCGGTGAAGATACTGGTCGACCAAATACTATCTGAAGTCAGGGAGCAGTTTGGCGCGTTCTCCGGGAAGGCGCTTGCCTTTTGCGGCAGCTCACGACGCGGGGAAGTCGCGCAGAAAAACGTAATGAGATGGTGAAAGTGGGTCCAGAGCCTCGCCCCTATCCCCTAAGTCGGGGCCGGCGGTTGGAAGAAATTCAGTCTTTGGAGCATGCCAAGCCGAGCGTAACATCGCTGCAGAGTGGCTTCGTTCGCGCATCGCGAACGGGCGTGGTGATCGGCTCGTGATCTGCCCGGGAACTCAGAACGCAATTTTCAATCTGCTTAAAACGCTGATGTCGCCGGGTGATGTGGTTCTCACTGAAGCGCTGACCTATCCCGGGATAAGGGCTGCGGCCGGATATGCGGGCGTTCGCCTGGTCGGGGTCCCGATGGACGAGCACGGCGTCGTTCCGACCGCGCTTGACGCGGCGTGTCGGCGACATGCCCCCAAGGCGGTGTATTTGGTTCCGACTATCCACAATCCGACGACGGCGACAATGCCGCCTTGTCGGCGTGAGGAGGTGGCCGAGATAGTGCGGAGAAACGACGTATTGCTGCTGGAAGACGACGCCTATGGCCCACTCGAGCCGGACGCGGTGCCGCTTGCTCATTGATTCCGGAGCGGACATACTTCATGGCGAGCCTATCAAAGTGTATCGCACCCGGCCTCCGTGTATCATTTGTCCTGACCCCCGGCCGCGCGTCCGCGGAGCTTCTGGCGGCTGCGCTGCGCGCAAGCGTTCAGATGCCGACGCCACTAACCGTCGCGCTTGTCACGCGGTGGCTGCAGGACGGCAGCGCCAATGCGATCATCGGCGCCATTCGAGCCGAAGCGGCAGCAAGACAAAAGTTGGCCGCCAGCGTGCTCGCACCACACTGCTTTTTGGCACATCCCAACGGCCATCACATCTGGATCCCGTTGCCGGGTGACTGGACCAGCACCGAATGGGCGCCGCATGTTCAGAGACAAGGTCTTGCGGTCGCCAGCTCCGAGCCATTCACCGTCGATAGCGTTCCGCCTCACGCTGTTCGTATCTCGCTCGGCGCCGCCAGCAGTCGATCTGATCTCATCAGAGCATTGGATGTCGTCGCCACCGCATTAAATCATCGATTGACCAAATCCGTCTGAGCCAACGCAATCGAACCAACTGCGTTGCCGTTAACAGGGGCCGCTGAGTACCCATCCGGGTGACTGAAAATACCAGACGGCGGTTCTGATCTATCGAGGCAGTTTAACTGCGGTATGCCCAGGCCGAATCTAGCTTCCTTTCTGGCCTGTAGGTCCCCGGTCCATACAGCCTCATCGGGGCCAGGTTTATTTCCGGAAAGCGAGCGCTATTTCAGTCCGTGCAAACGCAAGAGGAAGAAAAAGGATGATAATTTCATTTTTACCTCTACTCCTGGCTTCGCAACTGATCGTCACGGTTGCGCATAACGTTCCAAACTTCGACATTGAACGGGGGTGCAAAATCGACAGTGCCTCCGTATTCGACCCAAATGTAGGTTTGAGCGCAGCGATCAAGAAATGTGTGGACGACGAGCAAAAGGCAAAGGATCAGCTTCAAAAGCAATGGACGCAATTTGCACCGTCCGAAAAGAAAATATGCATGGGGTTAACAGCTGACGACGCTTCGATCCCACCAAGCTACGTTGAGCTGGAGACGTGCTTTTATGGTCAACGGTTAGTACGACCGAAGGATTAGCAGGTAAGGCGAGTTTGTTATTCACATCAAGAGCGCAATAGAGCGCCCACTCGCGGACAAAAACCCGCAGCCTTCCGCCGGCGCCGTCTTGCCTTCGACAAGCTGCCGTTGGTGTCGAGGCGCGCTCCTGTCAATCGCACGCACGTTCATACAGGCGAGGCAATCCACTTCGTCTGATTCCATTCCACTCCCGCGAATCATATCCATGCGCGCCGTCACTGCCTGCCTTGTTTGCCGCGCGATGGGTTTCACCGGCGGGGCTCGCCGTCGCCCACCGGATATGGATTGAACGAAAGTTGAAAAAGAAAAATGAAGCAATCGTCATTGCCGCGATGCCGTCGATCACGTCGGGTCTGCACGCCACGGCGGCGGACGCGCAGCTCATCATTTCCGGCTAGCCGCGGTCTATGCGGTCTTTCTCATCACCGGCGGACGGCTTGGCGATATTTATGGACGCAATTTATGGACGCAGGTCCGTCTTCCTGATCGGGCTTGCCGGCTTCGCCGTGGCTTCCGCCTTCTCCGGTCTCGCCTAGTCAGGGCGACGACGTTCAACCCCGTGCGTGGCGCAAGGCACGAACGGGCGCGTTAGGCCCACGACGCCACCCGCTCAGTGGCCTAGCTTTGACGGCACGCTGCCGACGGCTGCCTCGCGAGATTTGTCGTCGGCGTGAACGACCGGCAGATTCCATTCTGCTCAGTTCACGTCCGCGTGCGCAATCATTTGTCTAGGAGTAGCAATGCAAAACATCGTTGTGCTGGTGGTATTGATCGTCATTGCTGCGTTATTGGCCTGGTCTGGTTTCCGCACTTGGCGTGTTAAAAACCACATCGGCAAATGGGGCGGCGCAGGTCTGTTGGCGCTGCTGTCCGTCCCGGTGTTGTCTGCCAGCGCGCTCGCGTCGCTCGGGATGATCAAGCGGCACAGCCGCTCCGCGCCCATCCCCGATATCAAGGTTGCGGCTACGCCGGATCTCACTGCGCCTGGCAAGGATATAGCCGACCGTCTTTGTGGCGCCTGCCATTCACACGCTGGCACGCTCACCGGCGGCTACGATCTCGCGGTAGAACTCCAGGTTCCAATCGGGTCCTTCGGGGCTGCAAATCTTACTCCGGCCGGGCCATTGAAGCACTGGTCCGATGGCGAGATTTTCCGCGCAATTCGTAACGGCGTCGACGCGGAGGGCCGGTGGCTGACATTGATGTCCTACGTCAGGGCCGGCCGACTGAGCGACGACGACATCAAGGCCGTGATCGCGTATATTCGTAGTGTACCGGCGGCAGGAAATCCGACGCCAAATCCACCCGATCACATGAATATGCTCGGCCTTGCCATGCTCGGTGCTGGCATGCTGCCAAGCGATCCGCTGCGCCGGCCGAGATCCGTGTGCTGCGGAAGGCGGTGCAGCGCAATTCCCGATAGCAGCATCGCGCACGCAGCCGCCGAACCCGTGCGAAAACGTGAAAGCCAGATGTTGTTCAACCACTCGGTTCGGGTGTTTGTGTTCGCTGCGATGAAAGGAATCCGCCAGAAGCTAAAATTCGAGGACGAGCTGCTCTACGTCTCCGCGTTGTTTCATGACTTGCATGACGCTCCGTGGAGCAGTTGAGCCATCGAGCTGGCGCGACAGGGCAGGGTGCAATCCGAATTACAAATCTCGGTACTATCTAATGAGCCGGATGAGCACATCGCTTCCGCGGAAGAAATGGAGCAGCGAGCAAATCCGGAGGCGCGATCAAGTTGATCGCGACCGGTACCGCGACGCCGACAGCTCAAAACCTTGTAAGGAATTCTCGGATGACGCAACGCATGAAGTACCGGAGCGTGACGCCGGCCGCTGGTCGCGAGAAGGATGTCATAGTCCGCGGCGGGTCCGCTATTTCACCGATCGAGATCGAAAGAGCGTTGCTGAGCCATCCGCTGGTGCGCGATGCGGCGGTCTTTGGCGCGCCGGATCCTGTGCTAGGCCAGCGTGTGGCGGCCGTTGTGCAGCTTGAGGGCGGTAGCGACGAGGCGGCAATCGATAACATTGTGGGCGCCACTAGGGAGCAGCTGGCGGATTACAAAGTGCCGGAGCTGCTGGTGGTCGTGGATGCTGTGCCGCGCAACCCGCTCGGGGAGATTGATCGCCAAACGTTGGCACAACTTATTCTTGGCATACCCGCTCACCAGCGTTTGCAGTGAGAACCGGCGCTAGAGCGGGGTGGGATTAGATTGAATCGATTGAGGATTCCGCGCGAAAGCCGTGCGCCGCCAGTCTTGCGAAACAGCAGCAGCCGCCAGCACCTGTCCTCGCTGCCGCAGAGCCAGACTAGGTTTCTGAAGACCGCGGCTATTCGTCATGTCCCACGGTGAGTTCTTTGACTAATGCCAACATAAAAGTAGCAGTGGCAGGTTGCTGACGATACAGAACGGAAAATTGGCGAGAGAAGTTCAATGGGACGTTTTTCGAACCGTAGATTGGAGCAAATTCTCTCCACCAACTCTGCTCCACCAGGTCGCAGTGTCGTCGATCAATATAATTGCTGCATCCTAGAGATCCGCGCCAACTCGCCTATAATCCCCAGTCGATCCGCGCCGGTCGGACCATCTATGGAGATCAAGTCGATAAACTGCTGTTGGCTGGGAAAATTACCGGCGTACCCTACTAGACCCCACGCGAGCGCTAATTATCCTAACCTAGCGATCGGAGTAGATTGGAGGCTGACCACCAATTGACCACCGAAACACCGTGAATAAACGGCGATAATGGTGGCCAATCGCGAGCAAACTGCACTGTTTTTGTTGATCTTTCCGATTGCTACTTACGTTCGGGACGCAAGGGACGCCCACAGTCAGATCGCTACTTGAACCGAATGTCGGTATCGGTGGTTGCCCCGCAACCAACCAATACGGCCTTCATCACCACTACCCAGGGTTTAGTCTAGCTTCGGTACACACAGCTCGAACTCACGAGGCCGTCGCGTCGACGGGGCTGATCGCATTGCCAATCAATCTCATTGTCGTGAAACGGTAATATTCGCTCGTTAGCTTCCGCGGCATCGTCGGCGACGGGGGCGGTTGCCGACGCATTATCTCGAGGCCGTCAGCAAGTGGATCGTCGAACACGTCGTGGACGGCAGTTGTTGTCCTGTCTACACGACGGACAGTCTATGCTTCAATAAGTCGAAGCGATAGCCAGGCCGGATCGAAGCGGGTTTCAAGTTGTTTTGTCTTGGGCATGGTCCCGTGCGGACTTGGGCGGCCGCGCTAGCGTTGACGGGAATTATTTCGACGACCGGATTGGGGTTGGCCCAGACCGCATCAATGGACGGGCCGATCGAATTCAGCATTCCGACGCAGCCCTTAGCTTCCTCGCTCGATCGTTATGGAGACGTGACCGGACGGGAGGCCTTTTACGATACGAGTCTTGCGCAAGGCCGTGTGTCCGGCGATGTCCATGGTGTATTCACACCACGCGAGGCCTTGCAGAAGCTGCTGACCGGAACGGGGCTGTCGGCGCGGTTCATGGCCGACAATTCGTTCGTGCTATTGCCGGCGTCGCAAATCGGCAAGCCAGCATCACGCCCGTCGGGCTCGGCGGCGTTGGATCGGCAGTACTATGGTCTCATTCAGGACCGACTTCGAGACGCATTCTGTCGAAGCAGCGACGCCCCTCCGGGCAACTATCGCTTTGTCGCAGTGTTCTGGATCGGTCCAAACGGCGCAAACGAACGGTCGCAACGTCTTGGCTCATCTGGCAATGTTGGCGTCGATCAGCGCATAGACGCAATCCTGCGCGATGTCAGATTTGATGAGCCGCCCGCAGCATTCCGGCAACCGGTCCTCATTATGGTCGTACCGCAAGCGGCCGGCGTGACCATGGGCTGCGACGCCCCGCTCCCGGTCGCGCGACAGACGAGAGGCGCACCTTGACGGACGCAGCTCTTTCGACCTTACGACGACTGTTCATCGATCGGTATGATGACCTCAAGGCACGACTGACGAAGCGGTTGGGCTCCGCGGACCTCGCTGGAGACGCGTTGCACGATACATGGGTACGACTGTCCCGTGCGGATTCCGTCGGCGTCGTCCAAAGCCCCGACAGCTATCTTTTCCGCGCCGTTCTCAATGCGGCAGAAGACCAGCGCCGTGCCGACAAACGCCATCTGACAGCCATCGAGATCGACAGCCTGTTCGATCTGGCTGACGAGACGCCTGGCCCCGAACAGGCTTTGCAGGCGCGCTCCGATCTGCAGACATTCGAGTCGGTGCTCGCTGAGCTTCCTCCGCGTCGCCGGGCCATCCTGCTGGCCCGGCGCCTCGACGGCCTGTCGCGGGAGGAGATCGCCGCCCGGCTTGGCGTTTCGATCCGCCTGGTGACAAAGGAATTGCGGCTCGCCCACGAGCATTGTGTTGCACGTTTCAGGAATTTGCAGGATTGATCGTGTCCATTTGGCCGTCGAGAATCGTCCTTGAAGCCAAAGGGCCATTGATGGCCGATAGCAGCAACGCGCCGGGCGGCGCGGGACCGAGATGACCACAATGCGCGACCATTCCGCCGAACTTAGGTCGGTGGAACGTGAGGCTGTCGCCTGGGCGCAGAAATTGCTGTCCGGGGACGTAACGTCGGACGATGCAGAGGCGTTGAAGCGCTGGTTGGCGCAAGGCCCCGATCGCGCCGCGGCATTTGCAGCGGCGCGTCGCGCTTGGCGCGACGTCGGACCGATCGGTGAAGTCCTGCGCCATCGCGGGGGCGAACTGGCCGTCGATCTCTCTGAACTGAGCTTGCGCCGTCAGGTCATGAACCGGCGCGTCCTGCTCGGCGGCGGATTGGCTGCGGCCGCCGGGGCGACGTATCTCGCTATCGATCCGCCGTTAGGCTTATGGCCGTCGCTATCCGAGGCGCGCGCTGATTTTCGCACCGGAACCGGTGAGCAGCGGGTCGTGACCTTTGCAGAGAATGTCTCGATCAACATGAATACGCAGACGAGTCTTGCGATTCGCCATCCCCAGGATGGTGTCGATCGAATCGAACTGATCGCGGGTGAGGCGTCGTTTGCGACGTCGTCCCACACGCGCCGAGCATTGGCGGTGCTGGCCGCGGGCGGCTCGGCCATCGCGAACACTGCCCGCTTTGACGTCCGCCACATAACGTCCGACCAGAAGGGGGCCGTGTGCGTCACCTGTTTCGATGGATCGGTTCACATTGTACACGGGGCAAACGCGGCGGAACTTCAGCGGGGGCAACAGATCCGCTACGACTTGAGCGGACTTAGCCAAATTGCGACGGTCGACATGGAGAGTGCGTCTGACTGGCAACGTGGCATTGTCGTCTTTCGCGCGACGCCGCTGGCGGAGGTGGTCGCGGAAATCAACCGTTATCGGCCGGGCCGCATCATCCTAACCAATGCAGTCCTTGGGAAGCGCGAGGTCAATGGCCGTTTCCGAATCAATCAGATGGACGATGTTCTGACGCGGTTGGAGCAGGCCTTCAACGCCAGGATCCGGACGTTGCCCGGCGGCATCATGCTGTTGGGCTGATGGCAAAAAAAGTCAAAAAAATTCTGGATTCTGTGCCCGTTTGCGATCGGGTTTCCGTCTTGCTTCTGACATCACCCTGGAGACCGCCAGCCGGCGCGGCGAAGGTCGCACTGGTCGCGAGGGATTGCAAGGAGCCCCTGCGTGCCCCTCCATCACTTCGACTGCCGCTCATCCCATGCCCGTCGGTCGTTACTCCGCACCGTCAGCGTGCTTGCGCTCACATTAGTGGGCGTCCACAGCGCGCAGGCAAGGCCGCTCGGCGGCTCGTCGGGCGTTGCGGCGACGACGGCTGCGATCAACGCGGCCAGTGCGGCCTCGCAGCAGGCGCAGGAGGCGGCGAAGCAGAGCCAGGGCGCGCTGTCGCGGGCCGTCCAATCCATGCAGGCGGTGCAGGCGGCCGCGCGGGCCGCCGCGATGGTCTCGCAGCGCTCGACGACGTTGCCGCAGGTGAGCGTGCCGAACGGCCTTGCGGCCGGCGGGCTGCAGGTGGCGCCGGGCGGCGCCTGGCAGGGCGCCAATGCCCCGACGCAGTCGGTCAGTGGCGGCCAGACCAATGTCGGCATCCAGCAGACGGCCGCACAGGCCATCCTGGAGTGGAACAGCTTCAACGTCGGCGCCCAGACCGCCCTGACGTTCAACCAGCGCGGCAATGCCGACTGGGTGGCACTGAACCGCGTCACCGGCAGCAACAGCCCGAGCCAGATCCTTGGCAGCATCAAGGCCGACGGCCAAGTCTACATCATCAACCAGAACGGCATCATCTTCGGCGGCGCCAGCCAGATCAACGTCGGCTCGCTGATCGCCTCGACTGCTGCCATCACCAACGCCCAATTCCAGAATAATGGCATCTACTCGACGCAGAGCGGCACCGACAGCAACAACCACCCTAACTACGTGCCGAGCTTCACCGGCGCCGGTGGCGTGGTCAGCGTGGAGGCCGGGGCGCAGATCACGACCCATGCGCCGGCCTCGGCGACCTCGGGCGGCGGCTATGTGCTGCTGATGGGCACACAGGTCAGCAACGCCGGCCTGATCCAGACCCCGAACGGGCAGGCCGCGCTCGCCGCCGGCGACAGCTTCGTGCTCCGCCCCGGCTACAGCACGATCGGCAATCCCAGCTCGACCACCCGCGGCACCGAGATCGCGCCGCTGTTCGGCAGCGGCAGCTTGAGCGGTGCGGTCGGTAACAGCGGCCTGATCTACAGCCAGCAGGGCGATATCACGCTGGCGGGCCATGCCGTGACCCAGGACGGCGTCTTGCTGTCGACCACCTCGGTGAACCAGCGCGGCACCATCCATCTTCTGAATTCCGCCAGCGACGGCACCGGCCGCGTCACCCTGACCGGCAATGCCTTCACCGCAATCGTGCCCGAGACCGACAGCGACGCCATCGCGCTCAATTCCAAGCGCGACGCGCTGATCGCGGATTCGACGACGCAGAACATCGCGCGGCCCGCTGCCGCCGCCGGGCAGTTCGACAACCTCTCGCTGCTGGCCGACCGCGAGGACCAGTCGCGGATCGAGATCGTCAGCGGCGGGATCGTCGATGTCCAGAACGGCTCGCTGACCCAGGCGCAGGGTGGCCAGATCGCGGTCGGCGCCGGCCAGCGGGTGTTCGTCGCAAAGGGCGCCACGCTCGACGTCTCCGGCACCACCGGCACCGTGCTGCCGATGAGCGCCAACAACATCGCGGTCAACGTCCAGGGCAACGAGCTGCGCGACAGCCCGCAGAACCGCGACAGCCGCAATCTGTTCAACGCCAATGTCTGGATCGACGCCCGCGACCTGACGCTGGTGCCGGCCGGCACCGGCGGCTACGCCACCGATCGCTATTATACCGCGGGCGGCCTCCTGGAGGTCTCGGGCTATCTCAACAACACCGGGCACCGGATCGGCGAATGGACCGCGGTCGGCGGCAGCATCACGATGGCGGCGCCGGAGGTGATCGCGCAGCCGGGCTCGACCTTCAACATCTCCGGCGGCTCGGTGAGCTATGCGCCGGGCTACATCATGACCAGCAATCTGCTTGGCGCCGATGGCCGCCTCTACAACATCGGCAATGCGCCGGCGGACGTAAAGTTCGCGGCGCTCGGCGGCAGCTATAAGCGCTCGCATCGCGTCGAAGGCAATGTCGACGATCGGCTGACCGAGATCTGGACATCTCCGTTCGGCAAGGGCAGCGTCAATCTGCGCTGGGAAGACGGCTACACCGCGGGCCGCGACGCCGGCAGTCTCATCCTGTCGACGCCGACCTCGCTCTTCGAAGGCCAGATCGTGGCCGGCGTGATCGACGGCGAGCGCCAGCGCAACGCCCGCCCGGCCGGCGTCACCGATGGCTACAAATTGACCCAGGACGTGGCGCCGCTCGCCGGCACCTTGGCGCTCGGCCAGTACACGACCCTCGGGCTGGCCGGCGCCTACGGCACCGATGTGGTGTTCGGCAACGTGGCCGCCAATGTGGCCAGTTCGATGTCGGCGGCGAGCTCAGTGCCGACCGAGCGCGCCAACACCGCCTGGTTCGATGCGCCGACGCTCGACAGCTTCGGCCTAGGCGGCCTCAACATCAACACGACCAACAAAATTGCCGTCAACGCGCCGCTGAGCTTCGCGCCGGGCGCGCAGGTCAAGCTGGTCGCACCGACTGTCGACGTCGCGGCCGACATCACGGCGCGCTCCGGCACCGTCACCGTCAGCAACATGCTTACCAGCGCTGCTGTGGGCACCAAGACGCTGACGACCCCAGCCGGCGGCGCCGACCTCACGCTGAGGAGCGGCGTTACGATCGACGCCCACGGATTGTGGGTCAACGAGTCGACCGATCCGGACAGCGCCGCCAACCTCGGCTTCCTGAACGGCGGCAGCGTCACCTTCGATTCGTCGCAGAATGTCGCCTTGGCGGCGGGCAGCACCATCGACGTGTCGTCTGGCGGCGCCGTCCTTGCCGACGGCAAGACCCAGGGCGGCAAGGGCGGCAATGTCACGATCATGGCCGGCCACGCACAGCAGGACGCCGGGACGCCCGGCGATGGGACTCTCGTTCTCGACGGCACCATCCGCGCCTATGGCGTCACCGGCGGCGGCACGCTGACGATCTCTTCGCCTGGCAACCTCCTGATCGGCGACAACGCAGCGCTGGCGGGCGGCGTGCTGCCAGCCGGCGCGCCGGCGCCCGTCGCGCTGAAGTTCAATCAGGCGCTGACCATTCCGGCGGGCCAGCCATTGCCCGTGGCGCTGACGCTGACCTTTACCTCAATCGCTTATGACGCGCCGCTCCCGGTTGACGTCCGGTCGGCGGGTGCGCCGAGCACGCCGACCGGCGCGGAATGGATTATTCCGACTGGGATATTGGTGCAGACACGGGTGAACGGCAGCACAGAGTATTACGAGGCAGGTCGCGTGTTGCCGGCGGGGTCGGTCATCTCTGGCTTTAGCCTGGGCGGATACACCGGTGATGTCTTTCCGGCCGGCACCGTCTTCCCTTCGAGCGTTTTTCCCAACGGCATTCCCGTCAAGCCCTATCAGATCACGTACGCCGCTGGATCGGTTCAATCCACGCCGATGACCTATCCGGTCGGCGCGATCATTCCGGCGGGAGCGGTGCTGCCCGTGACCGTGGCGATCACGCCGGCGCCCGCGCTCACTCCGTCGTTCTTCACCGCAGGATTCTCCAGCTACGACATCAATGGCGGGCAGGGGGTTCTCGTCGCGAACAACACCGTTCTTACGCCCTCGATGCCGGTCTACCGGTTTACCGCTGACAGCTATACGGCGCGCAGCGGCAGCGATCCGTCGTCGGCGATGTCGCTATGGCTGCCGCCGCTGTTCACCGAAAGCCCGACGAGCGCGACGCTGACGCAGCGCGCCGGCGCCAGCGTGACCTTGCGGTCGCTGATCAGATCCGGGGGCGGGGGGCTCGTCGATGGCGGCGCGATCGTCGTCAGCGACGGCGCGTCGATCAGCGTCGATCCCGGGCAGAGCATCAAGCTCGATGCCTTCGGCCAGATCACCGTGCTCGGCAATCTCACCGCGCGCGGCGGCAGCATCAACCTCGTCAACGACGCTGATGGCAGTTCCTTTGACCAGGGGCGCAACTTCGATGCGGCGGGTAACGGCCGCGGGGTTTCGATATGGATCGATGCCAATGCCAGGCTCGACGTGTCCGGGCTGGCTTACCGCGCGTTCGATTCAGCCGGTCACCCTTACGGCCAGGCAACCGATGGCGGCGCGATCGCCATCAACGGCGGCGGCGCCTTCGTGATCGTCCGTCCGGGCGCCGAACTCAATGCCGACGGGACGCAGGCCGCGATCGATCTCGCGGCGGGCGGCAATCCGCAGACAGCCAGCCAGCCGCTGACGCTTGCCAGCAACGGCGGCTCCATCAGGCTGTCCTCGCAGAGCGGGCTCTACCTCGACGGCGACATGCGCGCGTTCGCCGGTGGCGCGGGCGCCGCGGGCGGCAACCTCTCGATCGCGCTCACCACGCCGGTCTTCCAAACGCAGTCGTTCCCCTTT
Organism: Bradyrhizobium sp. Crot121; assembly: GCF_059512385.1. Classification (NCBI taxonomy): domain Bacteria; kingdom Pseudomonadati; phylum Pseudomonadota; class Alphaproteobacteria; order Hyphomicrobiales; family Nitrobacteraceae; genus Bradyrhizobium; species Bradyrhizobium sp. Crot121. The sequence continues at coordinate 24,062 of NZ_JCAMOR010000078.1, forward strand.
GACCTGACTACTAAGTCCGCCTCTATTCCAGCGACCGCAGTCCTCCCCAGCGTGATGACCGTGGTGCAGGAGCGCCAGCCGTCGTTGTTGCCGTCCGACATCGCGCCCGGCACCAAGGCCGCCTCCCTCATGTTCGGACGGACCACGGTGAGCGCCGACATGGTCAAAGCCGGCGGGTTCGACAGCCTGACCCTGATCTCCGGCGACTACATGCACTTCTCCGGCAACGTGTCGCTGGCGCTCGGCCGCAGCCTGACGCTGACCGCGGCGGCCTTCACGTCAGGGGCGCCCGTGTCCGGACCGATCGATTCCTCGATGCAGCCGACGACCGGCAGTGTGAAGCTGTCGGCGCCCTACATCCTCTTCAGTGAACCTGCGTCCGAGGTCAAGGATGGGTTCACCAGCGGCAGCATTCGCAATCCCGGCGGCGCGGCGGTGCCGACCATCGCGACCTTCGAAGCTGACGCTAACCAGATCGACATCCAGGGCCTCGTCCAGTTCTCGGCGCGCGCGCCGAACAACATGTTTGCGCCGGGGTTCCTGACGACGAAGCTGGTCAGCCAGGGCGACATCCGCTTCCTGTCGATGGCTGAGGTCATCACGACGCAGCTCGCCACCAGCGGCAATCTCGATCTCCTCGCCGCACAGCTCTATCCGGCGACCAACACCCTTGCCGCCGTGATCGCGGGCAGCGGCAATTCCGATCCCACCGTGACGCTAGCCATCGGGCGCACCACCGACACCATTCCGGACGCGCCGCTGTCGGTGTTCGGCAGCCTCGCATTCCAGGCACCGATCGTCGAACAGGGCGGCATCGTCCGCGCACCGTTCGGCTCGCTGACTTTCGGCATGGGCTATCCTGTCTTCACGCCACGCGTCGATCTGCTGCCCGGCAGCCTGACCTCGGTCTCCATGGCGGGCCTGACCATCCCCTATGGCGGCACCATCGACGGAGTCACCTACAGTTACAACGGGGCCAGCGTGCGCTCCGTCGCTCTGACCAACTATGGCAACACGGGGAATTGGTCCGGCATCACGCTGGATGGGCAATCGGTCAATGTCGCGAGCGGCGCAATATTGGACATGTCCGGCGGCGGTACGCTCAGCGGCGCGGGCTTCGTCTCCGGACGCGGCGGCTCGGTCAACGTGCTCGGCACCCCGCTCGCCAACGCCAATCCCGCGACCCCGGTCAGCAAGGCCAGCGACAAGGTCTACGCCGTCGTGCCCGGCTATGCGTCCAGCTACGCACCGATCGCGCCCGAGAACGGCGCGGGCGATCCGGTGGTCGGCCAGCAGGTCACCATTCCGGCGGGCGTTCCGGGCCTGCCGGCCGGCACTTACACCTTGCTGCCGTCGAATTATGCGCTCTTGCCCGGCGCGTACCGCGTCGAGCTTGGCGGCAGCAGTACCCAACCGATCGCCAGCCCGACGGCGATCGGCAACGGCACCTATGCGGCGTCGGTTTCGACCGGCATCGCCAACACCGCGATCAAAAGCAGCCTCCCGGTGAAGGCCCTGATCACTTCAGGCGCTTCGGTTCGCAACTATTCGCAATACAACGAGCAGAGCTACAGCGATTTCTTCACTGCGAATGCCGCACAGTTCGGTGGCCTGCGTCCGCTGCTGCCGGCCGACGGCAAGGCGCTGCAGGTGAAAGTCGAGGCGCCGTCATCCCCGGCGACGGGATCGGCACTGACGTTCGACGGCACGGCCTTGTTCCAGGGCGCGCAGGGCGGCATTGCGGGACAAGCGTTGCTGCAGGGCGTCGGTGAAATCTATGCCGATGCGCCGACGGCCGGGTTCACCAGCGGCTCGGTGCGCGCAGCCGATCTCAATGCCCTCGGTGCACCGCGCCTGATGGTCAACGGCTACGATGGGATCGTCGACGGCGCGATCATTTTGCAGGGGGGAAGCGACATCGTCATCCGTGACGGGGTCACACTCAGAGCAGGCGAGATATTCCTCGTGGGCGGCAACATCAGCGTCGGCAACAATGTGACGTTGACCACAATCGGGCAAGGCGCCGCGCCATTCGATTCGGACTCGACCGGCATGGGTTACAACACTGCCTACGGCGTCTCAGTGCTGGCGCTGTCCAACGGTGCCCTCAATTTCCTCGGCTCGCAGGGCAACGGCGCCATCACGATCGGAGCAGGAGCGCAGCTTTATTCCGAAGGCACGCTGGCGTTTGCGACCAACGGTGCGTCCACGATCGATCAATCGGCCCATTTCGGATCGCGCAACATCGCGCTCGCGGTGGGCACCATCAATATCGGGGATGCCGCGATCGTCGCAGCGGCCGGCGCGCCGACCGGATTGCTGTTCGACCAGACGCTGTTCAACACGCTGGTCAACGGCGATCCGCTCCATGGGGCGCCGGCACTCAAGACCTTCACACTCAGCGCAGCCAGTGCCGTCAACCTGTTCGGCAGCGCCGCGCTCGACGCCACCGGCAGCGGCGTCGATCTCGTGCTCAACGCGTCAGCGATCTACGGATACGGTGCGGCAGGCGACCGCAACGTGATTGCCGCCAACAGGATCACCTGGAACGGGATCGCCGGCGCCACGCCGCCGGCCATCGCCGCGGGCGGGCCGGGCACCGGCACGGGCACGCTTGATCTCGTCGCCGAGGTGGTCGATTTCGGCCGCTTCGTCTCGCTCGATACCAGCTCGGTGAGCCGCGTCGTCTACGGCTTCGGCAACGTCAACATCACCGGTCGATCGCAGATCGTCTCGGCGGGCGACGGCAAGCTGTATGTCTACCAGTCCCCGAGTTCCGATCCTGCGGCCGTGTTCGGCCGGAGCGGAACAGGCGGCAACCTGACGCTGACGACCCCCTTGCTGACCGGCGTGCAGAAGTCGGTCATGGCCTATGCTGCCGGCGGCGCGCTCAACGTCGTCGCGCCCGCAGGTGCTAGCCCGAGCGCGGCGGAGACCACGGTGTCGGGCGCCGAGATCGATCTGACCGGCGACAGCGTCGCCATCGGCAGCACCATCCTGCTGCCGAGCGGCAAGCTCGTGGTCAACGCCACCAACAACATCGCGCTCAATGACGGCAGCCGCATCGATCTGAGCGGCCAGCCGTCTCAGATCCAGAAGGCCACGGTCTACGGCTTCGGCGGCACGGCGATCTTCAACAGCGCGCAGGGAGGCCTGACGCAGGCCGCGAGCGCGACGATCGACGTCTCCGCCACCAACGCCGATGCCGGATCGATCAGCATCAGCGCGGTCAATGGACCGGTCGCGCTCCACGGTGCGCTGAACGGCACGGCGGCGGGTGGCTACACCAGCGGCGACTTCAGCGTCACCACCGCCATGCTCTCCAACGCCGACTTCGCCGCGCTCAACGCGCTGTTGACCCAGGGCGGCTTCTTCGACGCGCGCAGCTTCGACATCCGGACCGGCGATCTTGTTATCACCGACGGCGTGAAAGCCCGCAGCGTCACGGTTTCCGTCGACGGCGGCAGCCTCACCGTCGCCGGCACCATCGATGCCTCCGGCGCCGCGCCGGGTACGATCCGGCTCTCCGCCGGCAACGGGTTGACGCTGGCCTCGAGCGCGGTGCTCGATGCTCACGGCACGGTGCTGCAGGCCGACAGCTACGGCCACGCCATCGAGGCGAAGAACCGCGGCCATATCGAATTGACCGCCGCGGGCAGCACGCTCACCCTGTCGCCGGGTGCAACGATGAACCTCACCACGCCGGATGGCGTGGCTTATGGTGACGTCCAACTGAACGCGCAGCGCACCGGCGAGACCTCGGGCGACATCGCCATCGCCGCCGCCGGTCCGCTCACCATCAAGGGCGCGTACAGCATCGCGCTCAACGCATTCTGGACCTATGACCTGCCGGGTGGCAGCGCCATCAGCCAGGCAACGCTTGACGGCTACGACGCCGCGAGCACAGCCTTCATCAATGCCGCGCTGACGAACGGCGCGCTGCAGGGCAGGATCGCAGGTTTGTCGTCCTACGGCCGCACCTTCCATTTGCGCCCGGGCGTCCAGATCACCTCGAGCGGGGACCTGTCGACCTCGGGCGATATCGACCTCGCGAAATATCGTTACGGCGCGAGCGCCGATCGTGACCCCAACTCCGCCACTTACGGGGCAGGCGAACCGATGGCGCTCGTGGTGCGCGCGGCAGGCGGCCTCACCGTCAAGGGAAGCATCTCGGACGGGTTCAAGTCAGCTCCGGGAACGCCAGCGGTCTACACTCCGATCGATATCCCGAACGATCCCAACGCGCAGTTGTGGTCGCCCAGCGACACCAGCCTGAACAATTCCAGTTACGTTTATTCCCGCAGCGTAACGCTGATGAATGACTGGACGATACCAGACGACCAGTTCTACCAGGATATGGTCTCGATCTATGGGGTCCCATTTGTCGATATCAATGGCCGTCAATATTGGCCGGGTAACACCATCCCGGCCGGCACCACGCTGGATCCCGGACCTTCGTTAGGGGGGAACAACTTCTTAGTCTTCGATATCGCCAATTTACCTCCCCTCGGAGCGGTGGTCACGCCCGGAATTCCCGGCGCGACCGGAACATCGGCGACAGCGCCAATGCTGGCGCCCGGTTCGCTCTCCGCGTCGGTTCGCCTCGTGGCAGGTGCAGATCTCGCCGCCGCCGATCAGCGCGCGCTGCAGACGGCACGGGCGCTCAACGGTCGCGGCAATCTCACGCTGAACGATCCCGCTTACGAATCCTCGCGCATGTTCAGTGTGGTCCGCACCGGTACCGGCAATCTCGACCTGCTCGCCGGTGGAAGCTTCAGCGAGGCCACGCCTTACGGCGTCTACACCGCCGGCACACAATCCGCGCCGGTCCTCGCGGCTGACGGCAGCAACCCTTACGACGTCGTTGGAGCCGCGAGCAGCGGCACCTGGCACGCATGGTATCCGGAGCATGGCGGCGACCTCCTGCTCACGGCTCAGCAGGATGTCACCGGCAACATCCAGATATCCAACAATAACAATCGCTGGGTCGACTCCGATCTCACCGGCAACTGGTTCGGCCGGCAGGGAGGCGGAGGCTTGTCCGCCGATCCGACCGCGTGGTGGGTCAACTTCGGCTCCTACGCAAAGACCTCTCCAGATCCCGACAAGAAGCAGTTCGTTGGTTTCCAGGGTATCGGCACCCTCGGCGGCGGCAACCTGACTGTGATTGCGGGCGGCAACGCCGGCGTGACAGGCAACGGCTCGACCGGTCTCGATCTCGCGGTGGCTTCGACCGGACGGGTGCTGGCGGACGGCACACTGCTGCAGACCGGCGGCGGCGATCTCACACTGAAAGTCGGCGGCAAGCTCAACTTCGTAATGCCGATCTTATCTTCGCAAGTGCCCGACTATTACGGCTCTATCACCGATCTGCGCGGCGATATTGTCGTGAAGGCTGGTTCTATCGGCGCGTTCGCGGTGAACAACAGCGGTGCCGCCTTCACCTCTGTCGATCCGCGCGCAACCGATCCCAATATCTTCAAACGCTCGCTGAAGACGCCTGGCCCGATCTTCACTCCGGGTGACGGCACCGTCAGCATCATGACGCGCGGCGACCTGGTGTTCGGCGGCGCCGGTGATGCCGGCATGGGAGCCCTGGTCGATCTCAACGGCATTCCCTACACGCTGCGCAATGCGGATGGCACGACCACGCTCGTCGCCAGCGGCGGACAATCGAGCTTCACGCTATGGAGGCCGGCGACTGCGATCAATCTGTATTCAGCCGGCGGCGACGTCGCACCGTTGACGGGGACCGCCTTCAACGCCGTCGAAAACAGCAACAGCTTCTATCCTGGTACGTTGATCGTCGCTGCGGCCGATGGCGATATCCGCTTTGCGGAGCCCGTGTCCGCCAATCAGACCTTCCCGGTTCTCGAACTGATCCCATCGCCCTCAGGCCAGCTCGAACTGCTCGCCGCAGGCTCGATCTACGGCTCGACCCAGGTGGTCGCAATGTCAGGGGCCGATATGAGCACGCTGGCAACGCCGTTCCGTCCCGTGTTTACCATGCCGGTAAGCAACGGCAGCATCACGCACGCCAGCCCGACCTCGGCCTACATGCTCAATCCGTTCAATCCGATCGCCTTCGGTGAGGACACGCCCATCTCCAATCTGCATGCCGGCGATACTCGGCCTGCGCTGGTCTATGCCGGCGTCGATATCGACGACCTGATCCTCGGGCAGCAGCAGAACGCCAGCAGCAACTTCCGAACCGCTCCGAACCGCGACACCTGGTACATCGCAGCCAAGCCGTTCGAGGTGATCGCCGGGCGCGATATCGTCGGCACTGGCACGACGCCAAGCGTGTTCCTGAACACGAGCGAAAACGATATCTCGCTCGTGCTGGCCGGCCGCGATATCATCTACCAGTCGGTCACCATCGCAGGCCCCGGCCTGCTTCAGGTGCAGGCCGGCCGCAACCTGTACCAGGGCTATTACGGGTCGCTGGTCAGTGTCGGCGATATCGTCAACCCGTTGAACAAAGCGGGTGGCGCCGGCATCACGGTGCTGGCGGGCGTCGGCCCGAGCGGTCCCGATTATGCTGCTTTCGCCAAGCTGTATTTCGATGCCGCCAACCAGTTGCCCAAGGACACGCCGCTCGCCGGCAGCGGCAAGGTGGTCCACAGCTATCACCAGGAGTTGCTGGCCTGGCTGCAGAAGCGCTTTGGCTACACCGGCACCGCAGCGGACGCGCTCGCCTTCTTCCTCGCTCTGCCCACGGCGCAGCAAGGCGTCTTCGTGCGTGACGTCTATTACAAGGAGCTCACCCAGAGCGGCCGCGAATACAGCGGTGCGATCACGAGCCCGCGCCTTGGCTCCTATTTGCGCGGCCGCGGCGCGATCGCGACGCTGTTCCCGGATCAGGATGCCAACGGCAAGCCGAGCGCCTATTCAGGCACGCTCACGATGTTCAGCGGCTTTACAAAGGATGTCTTGGGCAATCCCCACCTCGCCGATGCCGGCATCCAGACCCAGTTCGGCGGTGGCATCCAGATCCTCAATCCGGGCGGAAGGACGCTTATCGGCGTCGAAGGCGTGTCGCCGGGCGCCGGCGCGGGCCTGATCACGCAGGGCTCGGGCGACATCGACGTCTATTCGCTCGGCAGCGTGCTGCTCGGCCAAAGCCGCATCATGACGACCTACGGCGGCAACATCCTGGTGTGGTCGGCCACCGGCGACATCAACGCCGGCCGCGGCTCGAAGACGACGACGATCTTCACCCCGCCCAAACGCACCTACGACCCCTACGGCAACGTTTCGCTGTCGCCGGCCGTGCCGTCGGCCGGCGCCGGCATCGCAACGCTCAACCCGATCGCGGAAGTGCTGCCAGGCGACATCGATCTGATCGCGCCGCTCGGCACCATCGACGCGGGCGAGGCCGGCATCCGCCATTCCGGCAACGTCAACCTGGCCGCGCTTCAGGTCGTCAATGCCGCCAACATCTCCGGGCAGGGCACGGTCACGGGCGTGCCGACTGTGCAGGCGCCGAACATCAATGCCGCGCTGGCGGCGAACAGCACCGCCGGAGCAGCGCAAAAGACTACGGCGCCGACGCAGTCCACCACCAGTGACCAGCCGTCGATCATCATGGTCGAATTCCTGGGCTTCGGCGGAGGGAATGGCACGGAGCCTGATGCCAACAGGGAACCCGCGCGCAAGAAACAGAGCCAGAACTACGACTCCAACGGCATGTTCCGGGTGCTCGGCAACGGCACCTTTACGGCGGAGCAGACCAAGGATCTGACAGAGCAGGAGAAGCGCAAGCTCGACGACGAAGTGAGGAACAGAGCGTTGTAAAGGCAATGCGGCTGCAACGAGTCGTCGGAGGTTGTCGCTGAATTGCCGGCTGTTCCGGCTGACCAGTCCGCTTGCCCGTGGCGGACGACGCGAACCCGACCCCGATCTCGAGCGGCAAGCCGTCGTCCAAACTGGTTTGCGTCGGGGTGTTAGACGCCGTGAATAGACTCGCCGTCGCGCGTCGTCGTGGTCACGGCCATATTGAAAGCCTCAGTGGCAGAGAGGTTGGCAGGATCGGTAGCCGACACCTGGACGCCAGCGGTGCCGATATTTGCCGATGTCGGCGTGCCGTTGAAAGTTTGCATCGTCGCATTGAACGTCAGCCATATGGTACGCGCCGCGTCGTTCAGGCCGGTTGCCGAATAGGGGAGAGGGCTGCCATCGGGATCATTGAAGGTGCCGCCGGGCGGCATCAGCGACAAGGCCGAGCCGACGACCGCATTCTGGTTGGGGGTCTGGGTCGCGAACACCAGTGGCGTGTCGGTTGTCGAGCCGGTATCGTTAAAGACGACACCAACCCGGTAATTGTCGCCCACGGCTCGAAAAGTGGCGGTCTCATTGGTGGATGTGGCGGTCGCCAGCAGCGTGCCGCTCCAACGATCGACCACATGGGCACTGGTATTTAAGTGCCATTATAAAAGCGGATCATCGTATCGGTTCGAGCACTCCTCCGGATTATGGCAGCCTTGCATTGGGGCCGCTACGGCCGAGCGATCTCCTGACCGTGCGACGAATGCCCATTTTCGGCCGGATAAGCCCAGGGGTGCGACGAGCAAGTCATTGATTGTTCTCACCCCGCGGCTGTCTCTTAACCATGAGCCACCGACCAGCAGCGTGCCGCCTAGGTCGCGTGGACAGTTATCTTAGCCAGAGCAGAGTTGCGGCGATAGCGACGACAGCGAAGTAATTTCGTGCGGTT
>NZ_JCAMOR010000079.1:0-32411 GCF_059512385.1 Bradyrhizobium sp. Crot121
AAGGCGAAGGGATCGGTCAGCAGCCGGATCAGGGCCGGGTCGCGCGCGGCGGCAGCCAACGTCGCCTGAGCGCTCGCGGCGGTGCCGCCAGACATGCCGCCCTTCACCTTGCGCAGGCGGGCTTTGACCCGACGCGCCGGGCGACCGAATTTCTCGCGCGCCTTCTCCTGCAGCGTGAGCACACCGAGATCGAACGGGATGGAATCGAAGCCGCAGGAGAAGACGATGCGCGCGCCGGTCCGTTTCGCCTCTTCGTGATGGGCGTCGATCATGCGCCGCATCCAAGCCGGTTCGCCGCACAGATCAACATAGGCCGTGCCCGTGGCCGCGCAGGCCGCCACAAGCTCGGAACCGTGGAGCTGATAAGGCCCGACCGTCGTGATGATCACGGCCGCACGCTCGCACATCGAACGCAGGCTCGCCGCCTCGGCGGCATCCGCCTGAATCAAGGGCAAATCGTCTGGTGCGCCGATGTCGGCACGCACCTTCTGAAGCTTGTCGGTCGAGCGTCCCGCAATCGCCCAGGACGGAGCATCGTCGCCGCGGTAGGACGTCGCCAGATATTCGGCGATGAGACGGCCGGTGTAACCCGTCGCGCCATAGACGATGAGGTCGAAGTCCCGCTTCACGACGTTGGTCCTCCTCGAGACCCGGGAGACACGAAGACGCTCAGCACGAGCAGCAAAGGCCATTTAAGGGTCCGCCGCTTCACCGAACCGTCCTATCGCGTTAACGGAGGATACCATAGTTCCTGCCTTGGCGTGCGCAACGTCCGGTTGGGGTCAATCGCGTCGTCTTCACCGTCCGCTGATGACTTCTGGTCTACCCCGATGAACGGACATCTTCAGTGCCGTTCCCCATGTCTCAAACGTGCCACAGCCGGACTCGTGCAGTGCAGCAAATGGCTTTGCAGCGGACCCTACTTGTTCAGCCACACGTCCTCGTAACGATAGCCGTTATAAGAGCTGTTCACCATGATGGTGACGCCCTTGACATAGGGCTGCCAGCAGGTGCCGCTCCGGCTGTGGAAGATGATCGGGCGGGCGACGTCTTCCTGCAGCTTCTTGTCAATCTCCCACACCAGCTTCTTGCGCTTGTTGATGTCGGGTTCGGCCGATTGCTGGTCAAACAGCTTTTCGATCTCCCTATTGCAATAGCCGGTATAGTTGCGCTCCGAGCCGCAGGCATAATTCTCGTAGAAGGACTGGTCGGGATCATCCACCGCGTTGCCGGTCAGATTGAGGCCGAGCGAATAGTCCTTGCGCGCCACCTTCGGAAACCACTGCGCGGTATCGACGACGTCGAGCTCGGCGTCGATATAGATGCTTTTGATCTGGTCGATAAGGACAATCGCCGGGTCACGGTAGATCGGGATATTGCGCGTGGCAATCTTGATCTGCAGGCGCTTGTCAGGGTCGAAGCCCGCCTTCTGCATCAGTTTTCGCGCTTCGTCGCGGTTCTTTTCGATGTCGGGGCCGTAGCCCGGAATCGTCTCCAGCATTTCCTTGGGCATTGCCCACAAGCCCGCCGGACCCGGCTGCATGGTGCCGCCGATGTCGGCCTGACCCTCGAATTGGATCTGGATAAAAGCCTTGCGGTCGAGCGCCAGCGCCAGCGCGCGGCGCACGTCGATATTGTCAAAAGGCGGATTGGACGAGTTGACGATGATGTTGGTGGAGACGTTGTTCGGTTCCAGCACGCATACCGCATTCGGCGCTTGCGATTTGACGTCCTTGAGCAGCGGGATGGTCACCTCGGTCGGGAACGTCATGTCGAACTTGCCGGAGATGAAGCCGAGGACCGCGGTCGAGCGGTTGGTGATGATGTTGAATTCGATGCCGTCGAGATACGGCAGCCCCTTCTTCCAGTAGTCGGGGTTGCGCGTCAGCTTGATCGATTCATTCGCCTTGAACTCGACGAACTTGAACGGTCCGGTGCCCACCGGCTTGGTGCGCATGTCGCCTGGCGACACGTGGCAGGGATAGACCGGCGTGTAGCCGGAGGCGAGCAGTCCCAGCAGCGAGGGCTGCGGCCGCTTCAGATTGAAGGAGGCTTCGTAGTCGCCGTTGGTTGTGACGTCATTGACCTGGTCGTACCAGGTCTTGCGCGGGTTCTGGCGGAACTTTTGCTGCGACTTGCCCATCAGCATGTCGAAGGTGCATTTGACGTCAGCCGACGTGAACGGCTTGCCGTCATGCCATTTGACGCCCTGCCGCAACTTGAAAGTCAGCGTCTTCTTGTCGGCGCTCCACGCCCAGCTTTCCGCGAGCTCGGGGCGGATGTTGTCCAAGCTGTTCTGCGCGATGTGCTGGTCATAGATGACCAGGTTGTTGAAGACGGGCATGAAGGGGATGTTGATCGAATTGGTCGCGCCCTCATGGATCGACGCGCTGCCGGGGCTGTCGCGGTGATAGATCCGGAAAATACCGCCTTGCTTCGGCTCGCCCGCGATCGCTATGCTGCCCAGCAGCAACAGGCACGACATCGCGGCAGCAAACGCGCGCCCGCTTCGCATGCTTCTCTCCCTGCACGGTTCGGCCCTTGCTTAATTCTTGCGCTGGCGTGCGCCCGATCTGCCCCTGCTGCATGCTGCGCGCTTGCCGCGTGCGGCCACGCGACAACAGTCCCCGCAAGAACCCAGATGAATTCCCGCCGCATTTGTCCCTTCCAAGGACCAGTGGGATGGGCAGTCTAGCACTTTGAGCGGTAATTGAGGGGCCCTTGCATAAAATCGTTGCGACAACCTTTACTGAGCCAATTTGAATAAGCTGAGTGTGAATTTCCGCCTTGGGTCAATCGCGTCGATTTGGCCGCAGGCCCGCGACGTCCGATAGAACGCTGACAGCAGACGCTGCTTCCCGAGTCCGCAATACCTGCCAGCTCGTGCCCGTTCGCGCGTTCATCCCGCGATTTTCAGCCGGCAATTTTGGTTGGAGGTTCTGACGTCGTCTTGGTGGCGCCGGATGACGAATTGAGTGATCTTGTTTTTCTACGGTCAACAGAACAACGCCGGCACAGGGGCCTTTCAACGTCGCAAAAATAGACCGAGCCCGTTGCCATCGAGATATTCTATCGTCAGTGCGCGGGCCGTACCATTGCCGGCCTGTTTGAATGTGATCGACGACAGCGAACCGTCGGTTTGATTCTCACTGGAAGGGCTAACCGAAAACACGTTACCGTCCCAGTGCGTCAGTACGCATGGTCTGTCCGAAACACCGATCTTCAGCTCCAAATGGCCACTTACCTCTGCGATCTCGGCATTGCCGAAATAAGGGTTGGCATAGGTACCGACATAGGATGAAAGCTTTGCCGCCGGCGCTGGAGTGGCGGGCGGTGACTTGCCGACAAGATCGCCCGTAGGCGCCACGAGCTCCGCCATCGCCGCTGTGTAGGCGGCAAACCAATCTCGCGTGACCATCCCGAACTGGACAAGGTCCGTGAAAGAGGCACCGAGGGCCTCCGCTGCGCCGTTCGGTTCCGCGTTAGTCAGCACGACAATCCCGACCCCCGCCGACGGGATCATTGCATAATGGGTCCCGGCCCCCAACGCGAAGGCACCGGAATGACTGATCATCATCCGGCCCGCCGGTGTAATTCCAACGCCGAATCCGTACCCGTATAAACTTGGCCGTGCGTCGACTGTGGAGGAGTGGCTTGAAATGACCTCGCCGGTCACCGCTGGAAGCAGCGCATCCCCTGGAATGATCTGGCCACCTTCGAATGTGCCGTGCTGCAGCACCAGAGCCATCCATCGGGCGAGATCATTCGCCGACGAACTGACGCCGCCCGCCGGCGATTGCGCGTCGGGTAAACGTTGATACTTCGGCTGGAAGGTCTCGCCAATCTTCACATGTCCGACAGCGCGGTTCGACCGCTTTTTGAAATCGGCAAACCGTGAGCTGGTCGCGGTCATGCCGAGTGGCCTGTAAAGAACATCCTCGGAAAGGCTTTCCCAGTCCTTGCCCGAGGCAGCAGCCACCGCCTCCGCCGCCGCCGTCAGGCCGAAATTCGTGTAGGCGTAAACGTTTCGGAGGCCGCGGAGCGGCAAGAGGCGCAGTCGTTCCAGCACGGTTCGCCGATCATAGCCGAGATCTTCTAGATCATCGCCAGCGTGTTCCGGCAAACCCGAGCGGTGGCTGAACATGTCGCCAATGGTGACATGCTGGGTGACCCACGGGTCCATCAACTTAAACCAAGGCAAATGTGTCACGAGGGGCGTGTTCCAGTGGACGATGCCCGCTCCAACCTGGTGGGCGACCACACTGGCCGCGAGGGACTTCGAAAGCGAAGCGATCTGAAACACGGTATCTGCGTCTATCGTCTGGCTCTCCCCCATTTTCCGGACGCCAAAACCCTTCGCGTAGACTGTCTTGCCGTCCCGCACCACCGCGACCGCCATCCCTGGTATGCCGCTCTTCTTCATAATGTCGGCGGCAAGAGCGTCGAGGCTAACGATCGCGCTGTCGATCTGGCCAGCGGATATAGGTACGCCGGCGGTCTGAGGTGGTGAGGTTTCCGCAAGGCTGGGCGTTAGCGCGCTAGCCCAGAGAAAATAGAAAGCAACCAACTCGGTGGCAACTGCCCTCTTTGTCAGACGAAGTGCCGCAACCGATTCCCGCCAGGTCATGCCGCACTCCGGTGTCGCAACGCTCCGATTAATGAGCAGCTCTCATTTCTGATGCCCATGGTTGTAGCGTAGTCGGTCTCGCTCTCAAAACAACCTGTAAGTGCGGATTGTTAAATGTCCAAATGGGTTGGACTCGGAAGCGCACGACGACAAAAGTTTTGGTCGGATTCTGCGCCATTACCTGACCTAAACCGGGCTGGGGACTGATTTGGCCGTACGGGTCGTGCTAAGTCGTCGACTGCGGAAACCTAAGTGCTCCGTGAGAGCCTAACCTGCGCAGAGTTGAGCTCCGGGTCTTCAGATTGCAGCGGAGAATGAATGATTGCTGGAGCAAGCTCAGTGAGGGGGAGCGCTGGGGGAGCTTGTGGTGGTTCAGTTGTGAACGGCGATCGGTCAATTCCTCCCTCTTCGTCACGATCTATTTGTTCGATGCGCACAAGAGCGGACCCTGGCCAGGCGCTGCGGACTCTTCGATCGGACCACAAACCGTTCATACTTTGCAAAATGTCATGCTCGATCACCCCACCTGCGGGATCAGTCGTGACCAAACGTACAAGTGGGGTATCGAGTGGGATCTTTGTGCACCAGCAAACTCAAAGTGAAATCTCGTTAGAAAACAACAGTTTCCGATATGATCCAAAATCACTGGGGTATTGGTCGGGGGTAGGTGCATCATGCTCAATCGTGATAAGCCTTGGCAAGCACACGGAGTTCTTGTCAGCAATCGACGATCCCACCAAATCACGGATTCCGAATCGATATCAACCTTGTCGCAACCGTTGTCGTCGCAACTCAGATCCGGTGCGTTTGTTTCGTGTGATCGACGATGGCACGGTTACTCACTCGCCTCTTCCATAAGGAGTAGTCTGGAGCGTCAGCAGACGATGAGGTTCCGGCTTTCCCAACGATCGAGTTCCTCAAGGGGATAGAGAACGGTCTTGCCGATTTTTAGGAACGACGGTCCAACTCTCATGGAGCGCCAGTTGCGTAAGGTGCCCTCGCTGACCTGGCCGCGGTAGCGTTCGATAACCTCGTTGAGCGTCAGGAACATTCGGTCGGACATGTCTGTCGTCCTTGTTGTCCGGACACTTCCGGCAGCAAGACGAACGATCGTGTTCCGCGGTCTCGTCCTAGCCGCCGCGGAGGCCCAGGATTGAAAGATCACCCCCGTCTGATGCCGGGCACGAAAACTCGCCTAGCGTATCATCGAGAGGCTGGTGTTGTGGAGCGAGTTATTGACTGTCAACCGTTGAAGCGGATTAACCGAGGAGCCTCTTTCATCCGGAATTCGGCAGCATCTTCTGGAGTATTGCCTCGACCGAGTGCGGCGTAATCCCAAGTTCAACAAATCCAGGCACCTCCGGCGATGACACGGTGTCGATTTGCATCAGTTCTACTTGATTGCGCGTGAGGAGTGGACTCGGGAGTATTTCGGAGGCCCAAGCGAGTGCATGCCAAACGGCAAACGGGATTGGAATCAGTCGAGGCGCAAGTCCAGCTTGGTGCGCCACCACTCTAAGAAACTCCTCGTAAGAGTAGACACGAGGGCCGCCTAACTCGAAGATCGTTGAAGGTGTCTCCGCTCGCTGCATGATCTGACCAATCGCCTCCGCAACATCCTCCACATAGGCCGGCTGCAATCTGGTCGCGCCGCGGCCGAACATCGGATAGATTGGAAGCCGGCGGAGGAGTGTGAGGATGGTATTGAGAAACGCGTCGTCCGGTCCGAACATCACCGCCGGGCGGATGAAAAGTGCCTCGACGAACGCGGCCCGGACTGCCAGTTCGCCTTCGCCGCGCTTTCGGATGTAGCGGGATGGCGAAGCGGCGTCGGCGCCGATTCCTGAAATATGAATGAGCCGATCGACTCCGGCACGGTGTGCTTGAGCCGCTACCCGTTGGGCAGACTCGACGTGAGCGGAATGAAAAGTCTCCTGTCCGTGCTCAACGTAAAGGCTAACCGCATTTACAACGCCGTAGGCGCCGGCAAGCGCATCCGCGACTGACCGCTCGTCTTGAATATCCGCCTGGATGGATTGAAGCTGCGGATCATCAGGGCCAAACTGTCTGTCCCCCAGATCCGGGTGCCTTGACGCGATCCGAACGGGAAATCCGCGAGAGCGCAGATGCCGAACGATGCGGCGGCCGAGAAAGCCGGTTCCGCCGAACACGGTGACGGTGCGACCGTTCGTGGCACCACGGTTCAATTTCGCCAGTTCATATCGTAGCTTCTCACTGCTTGAAGTCGAGGGACCTATCCGGGGCGATCAAGTAACCACTCGCCATGATGCTTTCACAGGCAGTCCCTTGAGTTTATCGGTGCTCAGAGAGACAGTGGCATAACTCCAGCCGAATTGGATCTCAGGGTGATGGCTGTCGGTCTCGGCAAGCTCAGTAACTTCCTAAACAATGTCGAGCGCTTCCTGGAAATTGTGGAATCGAGCGGTCCTCTGATGCGGCGGTCCGCCCGCCGTTAGCTATTGATTGTTTGCTGGTGCGCCCGGAAGCACGGCTGCCACACCTTCCGGATTGATGTTGAACGCCAAGAACACCAACGGCTCGTTGCCTGGGTTTCCCCATTGATGCACGACGGCGTAGGGTTCGTAGATCAAGGAGCCTGGTCCCCTTGCTTCTGTCTTGCCGTCTACCGTGTTCGCCCCGGTGCCGGAAATGATAAAGTACAAAGCCGCGCCCGACCGATGGTGTGGCGGGTTGGAGGGCATCCTCGCCGGAAATGTGACTCGCGTGAGATTGAGATCATAACCGCCTGGCTTCAGGTCGGCGATCGGATTTGCTGTGCGATATAATTCTCTCACCGCGGCAGGTGCCGTCTCGGCAGGCCGACCCAGGTCCACAGCGGGAGTAAGGAAAAAGTGGAGGAACGTAGATGGCCCCGCGCTACCCGCCGCCAGAGTCGCGGTCTTTCCGCCGGCGACGAACAGCCCCTCGCCGGCGTTGAGCGTTTTGGTCTTGCCATCGAGCACGACCTCGGTCGATCCTGACATCTGGTAGAGGATGCCGTTGGCCGCCGAGACGGCGCTCTTCTCGTCCGGCTGAAGAGTGACGCTCACCGCTTTAAAGTGGAGCGGCACGTCCGTGACGGTCGGCAGTTTGGTTGCGGCGACCACTGTTCGTGTAATTGCCGGTGGAGCGGGGGCGGTTTGCGCGGTCCCGGAGGCGGGAAACGCCATCGCGCCGAGCAACAGTAGTCCGATTGTCCTGAACTGCATGATTGCCTCCCAGGTTCAGCGGATAGTCGGAACACCATACGCTCTCCGAGCGCCTCTTGGAATGGCAGGCTGCTTCGAGATGCTATTGGACTGAACCCGCGAGCAATAGCCGAGCGAAACTGAGTTCGTGGCCATCGGGGTCAATTAGGTGGAAGAAACGCTCACCCCATTCGGCATCGAGGGGCACGGTAGCTGGCTGGTATCCCGCTGCGAGTGCACGGTCGTAAAGTGCGTCAACATCGGCAACGTAGAAGATTACCCGCCCCCACCAGGACCAGCGCCGCTCGGTAGGTTGGGTGATGAGGTTGAGATAGCTCGTTCCTGCTCGAAAGCTGGTGAATGACGAATCTTCCCCGCCATGCAGGACCTCAAACCCGAGCGCGCAGTAGAATCGGACTGCTCGTGGCATTTCGTGGGTGCCCAGTGTGACCGCGCTAATCCCCTCGATCATGGACAGAACTCTCCTGTTTCATTTTCCAGGGTCGGCGTCGCGACCCTAACAGAAAGTCTGTTTAGCGCTAAAGCGCAAAGGCACTTCCTTCGAAAAGTCGCGATCGTCCGATCGATGACAAGATCGCGATTTTCACGTTTACGGCCGCCCTTCACAACGTGCCGACCTGATACTTCCCGGACGGCCGCTTGTCAGTGCTTAAATTGCAGAACGGATCAGTGATTTTGTACGGCATGATGTTCGCTTCCGCCGCGTCGGTTGTAGACGGCGAACACTCGGCCGCTCCTAATCGACGAACCAAGTCGGCGGCAAATTGATTCTCTATCTTAGACCGGCCCTATAGATACAAGAGCCGCGAACGGCCGTTCGCGGCTCAACGCGTGCATTTGCGTTAGATCGTCGACGCGAAAGTGATCAGGTCGATACATCGGGCCACCTTAAGTCGGAGTTGGGCGATGGGACCAGAACCATTTGACGAGAGCAAGTGGTGCGAGACCGGAAAGCCGTCAATCAGGCCATCCTCGAAGCCGACTGCGCCGAGGATCGCGACGCGGCTCGCCTCGCGACCCGATGCGCACGCAGCAACGAACCCATATCGCGTGTGGATCGCCGAGTATGCCGGTGCAGCATACCAAGAGGTCGCGGCGAAAGCGCGGGCGCACCTTGATGGTCTTGCCGATCTCTACGCCACGCCGACCCGCGAGGCAGAGCTGATCGCGATTTTTAAGGAAGCCACCCGTCTCGAGGCCGACTTCTGGGAAATGGGCTGGCGTGCGGGCCAACGTGTTGAGTAGTCACTGACTGCGTACCGCGTAGGAAAGCTAGCGAAAAGTGGTTGCCAGCATCTTGCGCGAGCGCGAGGTGGGCGGACCCTCGCAACATTCCCAAATTCAAAGCAAGTCACGTAGAGACCGGTCATGAGGCCTTGTGCCTGCGCAACGCAGGCATATGTGCAAGGTGACTAGCACTCGGCAACCTTGAGTGCCAATTTCAAACAAAAACCAAACCCAGGAGGACCGCCATGAAATTCCGTCCGCTTCACGACGGCGTTGTGGTCAAGCGTATCGAAGCCGAAGAGAAGACCACTGGCGGCATCATCATTCCGGACACTGCCAAGGAAAAGCCCTCACAGGGCGAAATCACGGCGGTCGGCCCAGGCGGCCGCGACGAAGCCGGCAAGCTGATTCCGATCGATCTCAAGGTTGGCGACCGCGTGCTGTTCGGCAAGTGGTCCGGCACCGAGGTCAAGCTCGATGGTCAGGAACTGCTGATCATGAAGGAAAGCGATATCATGGGCGTTCTCACCGACGTCCCGGCCGCCAAGAAGAAGGCCGCGTAAGCGCCAGCTAGACTTCCCTATCCTGAGGAGTCGGCGTAGCCGGCGTCTCGAAGGATGAGGCCCGCATTCAAATCTCATCCCTCAAGAACCCGCACAGTTGCGCGGCCTTTGGGATCTGACCAGTTGAAAACGGAGATCATTATGTCAGCGAAAGAAGTCAAATTCGGCGTCGATGCCCGCGACCGCATGCTGCGCGGCGTCGACATCCTCAACAACGCCGTCAAGGTGACGCTCGGCCCCAAGGGCCGCAACGTCGTACTCGAGAAGTCGTTCGGCGCTCCCCGCATCACCAAGGACGGCGTCACCGTCGCCAAGGAGATCGAGCTCGAGGACAAGTTCGAGAACATGGGCGCGCAGATGGTGCGCGAAGTCGCCTCCAAGTCCGCTGACGCGGCCGGCGACGGCACCACCACCGCGACCGTGCTCGCGGCTGCGATCGTCCGTGAAGGCGCCAAGTCGGTTGCCGCCGGCATGAACCCGATGGACCTGAAGCGCGGTATCGACCTAGCGGTGGAAGCCGTGGTCGCCGACCTCGTCAAGAACTCCAAGAAGGTCACCTCGAACGAGGAAATCGCCCAGGTCGGCACCATCTCCGCCAACGGCGACGCCGAAATCGGCAAGTTCCTTTCCGACGCCATGAAGAAGGTCGGCAACGAGGGGGTCATCACGGTCGAGGAAGCCAAGTCGCTGGAGACCGAACTCGAGGTGGTCGAAGGCATGCAGTTCGATCGCGGCTACATCTCGCCCTACTTCGTCACCAACGCCGACAAGATGCGCGTTGAAATGGATGATGTCTACATTCTCGTCTACGAGAAGAAGCTGTCCTCGCTGAACGAGTTGCTGCCGCTGCTCGAGGCCGTGGTGCAGACCGGCAAGCCGCTGGTCATCGTCGCTGAAGACGTCGAAGGCGAGGCGCTCGCCACCCTCGTCGTCAACCGCCTGCGTGGCGGGTTGAAGGTCGCGGCCGTCAAGGCACCGGGGTTCGGTGATCGCCGCAAGGCCATGCTGCAGGACATCGCGGTTCTGACCGGCGGCCAGGCGATCTCGGAAGATCTCGGCATCAAGCTCGAGAACGTCACGCTGCAGATGCTTGGCCGCGCCAAGAAGGTGATGATCGACAAGGAAAACACCACGATCGTCAACGGCGCCGGCAAGAAGGCCGACATTGAGGCGCGCGTGCAGCAGATCAAGGCGCAGATCGAGGAAACCACCTCGGACTACGACCGCGAGAAGCTGCAGGAGCGTCTGGCCAAGCTCGCGGGTGGCGTCGCAGTGATCCGCGTCGGCGGCGCGACCGAAGTCGAGGTGAGGGAGCGCAAGGATCGCGTGGATGACGCGATGCATGCGACCCGCGCGGCTGTCGAGGAAGGCATCGTGCCGGGCGGCGGCGTCGCCCTGCTCCGTGCCTCCCAGCACCTCAAGGGGCTTCGCACCAAGAACGACGACCAGAAGACCGGCGTCGAGATCGTGCGCAAGGCGCTTTCCTATCCGGCCCGCCAGATCGCAATGAATGCGGGTGAAGACGGCTCCGTCATTGTCGGCAAGATCCTCGAGAAGGACCAGTACGCCTACGGCTTCGACTCGCAGACCGGCGAGTACGGCAACCTGGTCGGCAAGGGCATCATCGATCCGACCAAGGTGGTTCGCGTAGCGATCCAGAACGCGGCCTCCGTTGCGGCGCTGCTGATCACCACCGAAGCCATGGTGGCCGAGGTGCCGAAGAAGAACGCAGGCGCCGGCATACCTGCGGGTGGCGGCATGGGCGCCATGGGTGGTATGGATTTCTAAGTCCAACCGTGCAGCGCTCAAAAGAAAAAGAAAGGCCCGGCAGCTATGCCCGGCCTTTCTGCATTTTCGTGCGTTTGATCGCGGTTGCCCTGCTCAATTTGCCACACAGGTCGTAATACTGACGTCAGTAAATGGTCCGGATCGGCTTTCAGCGCGCGCTCGTACCAGGCCTGCGAGAATTTGTAGTCGCCGGGCTTGCGATAGGAATAGCCGATCAGATTGCCCACGTTCGGGGTGATCGTCGTGGCCAAGTGCCTTTAACTGCTCGCCTGCGTCTGGGACTGAGTTGAATTGCAGTAACGCTGCTTCCTTCGCCATGCCGGCCGACGCCAGGCGCCACCGTCCCGCAGTCTCGGGGCGGCTCACGATGGCCACGAACGATCCGAATTCGGCAGGATGCAAGCGTCACAACGGCCGAACCAGCGATAGTGGTTGCGCGCGACCAAGTCATAGATCGCGTCGCGGATCATCCGTGGGATGAATTGCAAGATCCACGTCCACTGTAGAGTCAGGAACGAAAGTATCGGCTACATAGTTTTTATCGACCGAACCAAACCGGATAATAGTGTGCGTATAAATCCAGCCACCCGGCACTCTGAAACGAAACATGGTTTCGTCATACTGACCGGAGACATGATCTTTAAAGACTTCTTCGTGCGCGCGAAGCTTTTGCTTAGGCATGAACATCTTTCGAGTGCCGCGGCCAATAGCTACCAAAATCAACTGACTCGCCACGCTTCAAAGACAAAGCTGCGAGGCGGTTGACTTGCTCACCGTTCGACAGACGGCCGTTGTCCCTCTCCAAGACCGCTCTTGAGCGTACCGCAAAAGGTACGCACCG
Organism: Bradyrhizobium sp. Crot121; assembly: GCF_059512385.1. NCBI lineage: Bacteria > Pseudomonadati > Pseudomonadota > Alphaproteobacteria > Hyphomicrobiales > Nitrobacteraceae > Bradyrhizobium > Bradyrhizobium sp. Crot121. The sequence goes on from NZ_JCAMOR010000079.1 coordinate 12,277, forward strand.
GCGATGTGGTGATGGATGCCTTCCAGTCGATCCATCCAGGTCGTCCATGGCAGCGGAGCTGAATTGCGCATGCCACTTCCGAACCACCATCTGGTCATAGTCGTAGTGCCGAAATCCGACTCGTGTGAGCGGCATGTCACAAGACCTTCTTCTTACGAAACATCCGCCATCTGTTCGCGGGGCAGATCTCAAGCCAGCCTATGAAATGCCGGCGGCAAAGGCTCGCGCACGAGTTCACTTAGATTTAGAACCTCGCCGCTTTCCGTGATGTCCGAGACCAGAACCTCGACAAAGGGATGTTGGCGGTTGGCCGCGGCGCCGCGCTGGTATTTCGCGCTCACGATCCGCTCAAGCGCCGCAAGGTTCAGCTTGCCAAGCGCGTTGTATTGACTGCGGAACAGACTTTGTCTTCCACCAAGGTGCTCAATCGACTCGGCCCAGACGTCCATCACCTTGCGGCCTATGAACGCTTCGACCGGTTCAGTTCCATCTCGGGCAAAAAGCCGCAACCCGTCCATGGCATGCGGTCCGTCATCGATGCGGAATTGTGTGAGCGACATGGAGTCCTCCTCTTGTTGGCGTACGTTCACACCACGACTCCTCGCGGAACGCGGCCTTCGCCCACCACGACGGCGCGGCGGCGCCTCAATGGCGCATCGCGCCGGACATCCGCTGCCGCGGCATCACCACTGGATAATGACCGCTCCGGCAATCATCAGACCGAGGAAAACCGGCACCATTATTGGAGGGACGATCCACTCATGCAGTTTGAATTTTGGGATGGTGGACACACTGACCTCCCTCTCTGTGGCGGGAGTACAGGTCTCTCAGTCACCGATAGCAGCCAGGGGTGGACGGTGATCTTTGTAGCAGACGCCCTTTCTTGCACGATGTCGAGAGAAATCGCCAAGGCAATGGCTGTAAGCACTGTTTCTACTATAGCGACCGCGAATCGCGAAAAGCTTGCTATTGGGTGCCGAGTATCCATATGACCAATAGCGTCACCGGCTTCCTGCAAGAAGGCGTCCGGAGGCGCGACGCCTTAGCCACACAAATCGTAATCGACGAGATCGAGCAACGGCACGTCGCTCCGGCGTGCGCGTCACGCGTCAGGACAACCATGCCCATCGAACGCGCTTCCGTGCGGGCCATGCACAAGCCCTGGGGCGTCAGCGATCTCCAGCCATGGAGCGACATCGACGGCACGGGTGACGCCGTGGGCGAACTGTGGTTCGAGCGAGCCGACAAGAACGCTCCTGTCCCTGCGCTGCTGCTCAAGCTGTTGTTCACAAGCGGGCCATTGTCCATCCAGGTCCATCCGGACGACACCTTCGCGCGCGCGATGGGGATGCCGAACGGCAAGAGCGAAGCATGGTACACCATCTCGGCGAAATCGGGCGCGCAGATCGGCATTGGTTTGAACCGCCGGGTAACGCCGCGGGAATTGCGGGCGTCGATCTCGAACCGCTCGATCGTTGAACTGGTTCAATGGCGTTCAGTTGCGAAAGGCGATGTCATCTTCATCCCTGCCGGCACAATCCACGCGCTCGGTGCCGGCATCGTGCTGGCCGAAATTCAGCAGCGCAGCGACACCACGTTCCGCCTGTTTGACTATGACAGACACCGTGAATTGCACATCAACAATGCGGTCGCCGTTGCCAACGCGTGGCCGCTTCCATCCCCAGCCAATCCGACCCGGCTCACGGATGAACGGACGGTTCTCGTAGCCAGCCGGCATTTCGTGCTCGAGCGCGTTGACCTGCAGGAGGCTTCAAGCTGGGCACTGGTTGCGGAACCGGAGACGTGGATTCTTGTTCTCGACGGCCATGCGGCGATCGGATTGGCCACGGTATCAATCGGGCAGGTGGTATTCGTTGGCGGTGGTCGCAGCAGCATCGAGGTTGGCCCCAATGGGTTGACCGCCCTGATTGCGTATCCGGCGGCCCAGCCAATCGATTCGCTTTTACAGAGGCTCTGCGAGCTTTCGACCCCACTCGTTCAATCAGCCGCGCCCGCTGATCTGATCGCCCACGCAAAGGCGCGTACGTGACGCCGCCCCGCAGGATTGCGCTGATCGGCAATTCGCTGCCTCGCCGCTGCGGCATTGCAACATTCACGACCGACCTGCTACGCGCGATCTCGAATTCAGGACCAAGCCTGCAGGCCTGCGTCGTGGCGATGACCGACCGCGATCAGACCTATGACTATCCCGCGTCGGTCGTCCTGCAGATCAGGGACGACAACCTTCAGGAGTATGCCCGCGCCGCAGCTTCCCTGAACGCCGGTCGATTTGACGTCGTCTGCCTGCAGCACGAATTCGGGATTTTCGGCGGCGACGCCGGCGCCCACATCCTCGAATTGCTGACGCGCCTAACCATGCCGGTTGTCACCACACTGCACACTGTTCTGGCAAGCCCCAGCGCAATCCAGCGCACGGTAACGGAGCGAATCGTCGAGGCGTCCGCGAAGGTCGTCGTGATGGCCGACAAGGGCCGTGAGCTACTGCATTGCGTCTATCGGGTGCCGCACGAGAAGATCGAAGTCATTGCCCATGGCATCCCCGACTTTCCGTTTGTCGCGCCGGACCCGGCAAAAGCAAGATTGGGATTCAGCGGCCGCTCCGTCATTCTGACGTTCGGGCTGTTGTCGCCCAGCAAAGGCATCGAGGTCATGATCGACGCCATGCCTTCGATCCTGAAACGACGACCGGATGCGGTCTATGTCGTGCTCGGCGCGACGCATCCCAACCTGGTTCGCGATCAAGGTGAAGCCTATCGCGAAAGCCTGACGGCCCGCGTGCGCGAACTCGGCGTTGAAGATCACGTCGTATTTCTCAATCAGTTCGTTGATCAGGCCACGCTGCTCGAGTTCATCTCAATGTGCGATGTTTACGTCACGCCCTACCTCAACGAGGCGCAGATGACGTCGGGTACGCTGGCCTACAGCTTTGGCCTCGGCAAACCTGTCGTCTCGACACCCTATTGGCATGCGCGCGAGCTATTGGCCGATGGGCGCGGCATCCTCGTTTCCTTTGGGGATGCAGCGGGGATCGGCCACGAAATCGCTGAATTGCTCACCGACGCCCCCCGCCGGCAGGCGATGCGCAAGCGGGCCTATGCCACCAGCCGGTCGATGACATGGGAGCGCACCGCCGAGCGTTACATAACCACCTTTGAGCATGCGCGGCAGGGCCACCGGCTGAAGGTGATCGCGCGCGCCGCGCCTGAGGCGATCGCGCCGCTCAGCCCCGCGGGAGCGCCCCACATGCGATTGGAGCACTTTCTATCGATGTGCGACGATACCGGCCTGTTCCAGCACGCCGTGCATTCGGTACCCGATCGCGCGCACGGTTATTGCGTGGACGACAACGCCCGCGCGTTGCTATTGGCTTGCGCACTCAATGAACCGGGCGAGCAGCCCCTTCCGGAAATTCTGACGGGCTGCTTTGCAGCTTTCGTGCAGCATGCCTGGAATCCCGACACCAGACGATTTCGTAACTTCATGGGCTTCAACCGGACCTGGCTCGAGGACAGGGGGTCCGAGGACAGTCACGGGCGAACGTTGTGGGCCCTGGGCGGTTGCGCGCGCAAGGACGCCAGCGCGTCACGACGTCGCTGGGCCGCTACCCTGTTTGCCGAAGCACTACCTGCCGCGGCAGCGTTTCGTTCACCTCGCGCATGGGCCTTCACGTTGCTTGGTCTGGACGCCTATTGTGCGACAGCTCCCGATGATCTTCACGCCCGGGAAATCCGTAATCTTCTTGCCGGCAAGCTGATGTCCAGTCTGTTGTCGGTCGAGACGCCGGACTGGGTGTGGTTCGAGGAGGGCCTCGCTTACGACAATGCGCGCTTGCCTCAGGCTTTGGTCGCCACAGGTATGGCGACGCAGACACCCAGCTATGTCGAGGCCGGGCTAAGATCCCTGCGCTGGCTGACGACCCAACAGGGGGCAACGGGCCATTTCAGGCCGGTCGGCACCGCCGGGTTCGGCGATCGGCGAAAACCCCCTCGCGCGTTCGATCAACAGCCGTTGGAGGCAACAGCGACGATTGCGGCCTGCCTGACCGCGTGGCGCGCGGACGGCGATGCAGAATGGAAGATGCTCGCGACGAAGGTGTTCTGCTGGTTTCTCGGCAGCAACGATCTGTCGATTGCGCTCGTCGATTCCGAGACAGGCAGTTGCCGCGACGGTCTGCACCCCGATCGTGCCAATGAAAATTGCGGGGGCGAGTCAGTCGTATCCTATCTTCTGGCGGTTGCCGATATCCGTCAGCTTGGGCGCGCTGATGTCAACCCAAAAAACCCGGTATCGCTTCGGGCCGTCGGCACCTGATCTGGTATGACTTGGGCGAACAGAGGAACTCCATTGCAAGCCACTTTTCTGAATCGGCAGGCACTTCATCTGCGTCCCGATCCCGCGCGCGTGATCGTGCGCCCGTTCAAGCCGGCGACCGAACCGCGCGATCTCAATCCGACCGACAAGACGCGCGCCAACCATATCGTCGAGCGCGTTCTTGCGCTCGACGCGAAGACAGCAGCGAGCCAACTGGCGGACGTGCTGGAGAACTTCCAGGGCCGGCACCCCAACCTCCTGAAGACGTTTGAACTCCGGGCCGACGAAATGGAAGAGGCGCTTACGGCGCACGGCACTTTCTCCGAAGTCCAGCGCCAGCTCATCGGCGCCTATTTCTTGCATGAGTATTCGTTCGAAGCATCGGCGCTGTTCAATCCCAGCATCGTTCCGCACCCCGACCAGTCGGGAGCCCCGCCAGGCAGCCTGCGCTTCATTCTCAGCCTCCGTGCCGTCGGCGAAGGACATGTGTCGTCTCTGACGTTTCGCGCTGGCACCATCGCGGCCGACGGCAGCATTACGGTCGATCCGACGGCCCGGCTCGCCTCGAGTCCCAGGATCGGATATCGGGCACCCGGACCGATCGGCGACGAAGTTGAGGTAATCTTCAGGCCGGAGCAGGATATCAGCGAACGCGTTATCTTTCCGGTTACGGAATCCCAGTCCAACGGCATCGAAGACGCCCGCTTCGTCGAATTCAGCGATGGCGGACGGACGTCCTATTATGCAACCTATACCGCCTACAAGGGCACGGCGATCCGATCGGAATTGATCGAGACAAGTGACTTCCTATCATTTCGCATGTCACCCCTGCATGGTGCCGCCGCTCGCAACAAGGGCATGGCGCTGTTCCCGCGCAGGATCGACGACAAGTACGCTATGATCGCGCGACAGGATAACGAGAACCTCTATCTGGTCTATTCTGACGACTTGTACAGGTGGGAAGGCGGTCAGGCGATCCTGAAGCCGCAGTTTCCCTGGGAGTTTGTGCAGATCGGCAACTGCGGATCACCGATCGAACTGCAGGAAGGCTGGCTGCTGTTGACGCACGGTGTCGGCCCGGTCCGGAAATATTCGATTGGCGCCGTGCTGCTCGACAAGCGCGCCCCGTCCAGGATGCTGGCGCGTTCGAGCGAGCCATTGTTGCGGCCCGAACCAGGCGAACGCGAAGGATACGTTCCCAACGTGGTCTATACCTGCGGGGCGATGACCCACAACGATCAACTCATTCTGCCGTACGCCGTATCGGACACTTTCTCCAATTTCGCGACCATCAAGATTTCTGCGCTGCTGCAGTCGATGTCCTGAATCCGAAATCGCACGGTTTGACCTGCGCGCTCAAAGAAGCGCCCCAAAGAGAGGTCCAAGGAGACGCGCATGGCTCGCGAAACAAGCTACTTCGTCCAGGCGTTCAACGCCGGCCGGGGAGGATTCCTGAAAGCCGATGCTCCGATCGCCTGCAAGACGGCAAGGGGCGCACTGCAGACGGCAGAGAGACTGGCGGTAAGCAAGCTCGGCGTCATTGCCTTCTCATCCACCGGCGATCCCGAGATGGGTGACTATGACGACGAGCCAACCGTCATCTTTCGCAAGGGCGAGCTTCCATCCGCATTCGACTGAGGTCGATCGCGCGCGCCGAAAAAGCCGGTGACTTGGACGGCCACGCGTGCTCGGGGCACAGCTACCGACGGCTGTGGTGGCTCAAGAGTCCGGAATTAGGACGCACAACGTCGCGGAATAATGCCTGGCGGCATTGTGTCAGTCCGGACATTGCAATCCTCCGGTAGCTATCTGTCTGCACTGAGTGTGCCAAGGTTCACGCTCGCCCCGTTGCTCTCGAATGGACGTTGGAACCAATTTCACGGGACAAACCTGGTAAGAGGTGACCGGATGCCGTCCCCCTCGGTATCCGATGAATGACGGCCCCAGTTCTTCCCCTGCTGGGGCCGTTGTTTACCGGACCAGCAATATCCCCTGGCTCCGTCAATCGATCTGAATACGGACTTACGCCGCCGGCGAAGTCAGAGAAGCGATCGGCACATCGAATGCGTATACGAAGCCGGTCGGCTCGTAGGTCAACCGCACGTCGCCCTTGAGCTGCTTGCCCAGCGTCTCTATCAGCCTCGTGCCGAAGCTGCGCTTTTCTGGAGGGTGCACTGCCGGACCGTTTTTCTCGGTCCATGCAAGGTGCAAACGCTGTGTCTGTGGATCCAGCGCCCAGGCGATGTCGACGTGTCCCTCCGGGACCGACAGGGCGCCAAACTTCGTGGTGTTCGTGCAAAGCTCGTTAAGCGTCATCGCGACGGCGATGACGGCACCCGGCGTCATCCGGATGTCTGGTCCCGAAATCGAGAATTTCGGCACATCCGGACTGTCAAAGGCTTCGGTGGCTCCGCGGACGACGGTGCCAAGATCTGCGCTGGTCCATCTTGCCTGTAGAAGGAGATCGTGCGCTCGTCCGAGCGCCAGCAGCCGGCCTCCGATCGTGTGCTGCGCGTGTTCCGCTCCCTGCAAAGTGCGCAGGCTCTGGGAGACGATGGCTCCCACGGTCGCGAGCGTGTTCTTGATGCGGTGGTGCAGCTCTTCAAGGATCAGCCTCTGCAGCTTGTCGGACGCCTCGCGCTCCCGGGCCTTGATGCCGGCGTTGGCAAGCAGACTGCGGGTATTGATCTCGGCCTGCGCAAGCAGAAGCCGCAGGCTGACATTCTCCGCCGCCAGAAAGTCCTGGTGCGGTTCTGCGCCGCTCCCGGCGCGCTGGTCTGTATGGAGATCGTCTTCAGTCATCCCCAATTGTATCACTCTGAGTTGGTTGCCGCACCGATCTTCGGAGGGTCTGACGACGCCATCAGACGATGTTGCCGGCATCGACGTGAAGGCTGCCGTCGTCAGGTCTGGCCGATCATGCTCTGCATCTGGGCTATCATTTGCCTGGCGTCGAGTGGCTTGCCGAAAAACTTGCTGCAGGCAGGCAGATCGCTGTTCGACGGGTTCAATTTTCCCGACACCACAATGATCTTGATCGACGGCCAACGTTCATGCACGGCACGTGCAAGTCCCAGGCCGTCCATGCTGCCGGGCATCTGGATGTCGGTGCACATCAGCGCGATGTCGGACCTGGATTCCATGATCGCGATGGCTTCGTCGGCATCCAGGGCTTCAACCGGCGTGTAGCCGGCGTCTTCCACCATTTCGACTGCGCGCATGCGGAGCATCATCTCGTCCTCGACGATGAGTACGACGGCTGGAACGCATGAAAGATCGAGCACCATCGGATGGGCGTCCACGAGAACGGCTATCGACTCGGACAGGCGGTCGATCAGGGACAAGCATCTCGGCGCACATATGATCCAAGCCAGAGCGCTCTTTTCCTGAATACGCGAGCCAATCACGATGCGTGAACGGTGGATCGGGAAGGAAGTCGCGCTAAACGGCCGTCATTGTGCCGGCGCGCGCCGCTCTTGCTGAAGAAATGCTCGTGCCTTTCAGCGGCATTTCGCAAGTTGCCTTATTCATCGCCTCCGCTGATCTCCCGGCGGGCTTCATCCAGGGCGGCCACCGCTCTGGCGTCCAACTCCTTAACCAACGATGGCCGCGTTCTTTCGTCGAGGCGAACGAGCTGTCTGCCTGAGCCGATTGTCTCGACCCGCCGAAGTGGACTACCATTGAATGAGCATCGCGGCGGCGATCAGCACCAAAAAAAGCTCGGCAGCAATACCGGGGGCACCAGCCACTCGCGAACACTGAACTTGTAGAGATTGAACATATCGGCCGCCTTTTGGTCGCGGCGGGAGCGCAATGCTCTCAGTCACCGATGACAGCCGGGGAAGCGCGCGGTGATATGGAAGATATAGTGACACGTCGCCGAATAACGAGGTTGAAACTTATTTGTCGGGCTGGATCGAGCAGGGTTGTAATCCGATTCCGGCGTAGCCATTTATACTTGACCGCAACCGGATCGCTTCAGTCACACTCCCGCTGCGCGTGCTTTCGCCACGCCCGATCTTGTGGCCGTCGAATATGCCTCGGTGCGGGTCTGCAAACGGGCAGGGCGCCTCGTACACCGACAAGCTGATCGGTCACAGCCACATGATTGAGTTTCCAAATCACAGTCGTTCATATGATCGAACGCGGCATGCCGTGCGATTTTGGGGACACGATAGCGCGATAGAGGCATCGTTTTTCATAGACGAAGGCGCATTGAGGCGCCTCCAACCGGATGCCCATCCTGACGAGTCGGGTCTTCTGAACGCTTTCGATTCCAACCGTGATCGAATATGCGCCGCCGCTGCCAAGGTCTACGTTCGCGGAAGCAGAGGTTCTTACGATCTGGTCGCCGCTAATTTTTGAGCGTGGGGAGGTGTGGCCAAGTTTAGTTAGGGCACTCAAATATTTCAGATTACGACGGAACGAACGATCTTTGGAGTTCTTGGTCCTCAGCAATCGGTGATCTTATCTCCGAAAGCCTAGCCTATTGACCGGTCGACATTTTGCTCAATGCCCAGCGGTAGGTGTCAAGCGGCCTCAGATGCCACCCGCTCTGAGGTCGTTTCTCTGGCGCTCTTTGATCGACCGCGCGCCGTTCGGCAAACAATGGATTCACGAAAACAAGTTCGACGGTTACCGCGTTCAGAACCACATCGCCAATCTCGCGGCGATGGTGTTCACGCGGCGCGGAAGGACTGGACCGACCGGAAGATCGCCAGCAGCCGAGCCGGGCTGCTCCAATTCGGAGACTATCGATGTAGCCACACTAGAAGCGCGCCACTCAAGACGATTGGCGACACGCCAAAGCCATTGCACCCCAAAACAAGGCGTCCTTGAAAACATCGAGGTTGCGATGCATGGCAGTTCCTTTCCGCCTGACTCGCTTAGTCAAGGATCAGGACCGAAGCGCTCGCTGGCTGTAACCATCATCAACATTCTCGGCACCGTCGATGTCGTGGCGGCGGCGGCGGGAGCACTCGCTGGTCACACCTGTTCAGGACACCGTGGTGTTACGGACGTTTATCGTCGCTTTGTGCATCGACTGCTGGGTCGATACGCGTTAGTTCTATGGGTTGTCCATCTTCGAATATATTTCCGATCAGCCCGGCCCTCGTGGCCGGGCTTTTCGTTCTAGGAGCATCGCGGCGGCCCGCTTGAACCTAGTGTGCTCAGCCCCGGGGCGAGGAAAGCCACTCGTCCACCTGGGAGGCCGTATCGGCTTGTTGGGCTCTGCGGATAAGGCGCTCGCGTTTGATGCGCGGCAGAGTACCCGTCGCTTGTTGGCGCAAGCGAACAGCCGCTTGTGCCGGTCTAGTTTGATGCGTTTCAGATTGTTGAATACGACGATGCCTATGCATGCGCTGCTCCATCCCTTCGGGATTGGCGGGAGCGCGACCGGCGTTCTCATCACCGATGTTTGCCACGGTACCGGGCGGTGACATGGTGATTGTGCGCCCTAAATCCGGGACATGCCACAAAATAAGCCAAGGCGTGGAAGGGAATCGACCCGAAACGCCCCCGAGAGCGGGTAGGCCGCGCCATGTCCAGGGGGTAGCGGGGCCGATGCGAACTGCTGAAGTCCGATGCGGCACGATGGGCCCTATAGCTCATTGCGACCTTGATACTCCCGACGGCCGCAAAAATCGCTCTAGCGAGGCACAGCGTTACAAAGGTCCAATCGCGTTTCTTCATGTCGATCGCGGATCCCGCGTTGGGCGGATAGGCGTCGTTGGCGATCCTTTTGAAGCGGCGGGTCCAGTCGTTGCCGCGGCGAGAAGACCTTGCCGGTAGACCGCGTGGTTTTGGCCAATCCACAGAATCACTTCGCCTTCGTTGCCTAACTTATCGTTCTTACCCTCTACAAGATCGCGCAGTAGATGCAGTCTTGGATTGTTGAGCGGCTTTCCAAGTCCACGGAAGCAGATCGGCGACTTGGCTGGCGCGATGATCAGGAAGCCGCGACAGCACGTCGGCTAGCCAAGGTTGCGGATCAACATCATTCATTTTGCAGGTCTCGATGTATAGATGGCGGCTGTGCGATCACCGCCAGCGTCAGAGCCGGCAAAAGTCTCCGATCGCGATGCGACGCAAGGCACGTTCGGTTGCGTTGTTTGACAAGCAGCCACGACCGTCGTCGAGGAAGCGGGTGAACGCTGTCCAGCGGTTGAGAAGGTAGTTGATCGCCTTGGCGGTATCGTTCTTGGTGGAGAGTAACGCTCGCTGCTGGCGCATCCAGGTTTCTAACTCGGAAAAGCGGACCTGACGCTGGGCAGCAATCCGCAGGCGTTGAGATTGGCCAGAGGCCTTTGCTTCAAACTCCCGAACAACTGGCTAAACTCAGCGACGAATTCTCCTGATTGCTTACTCGCTCGAATTGGACAGAACTGCAATTTCGGTTCGGGCGCGCATATCGCGCTGTAAAATAGAGAAAAACTGGCGACCCGACACGATTCGAACGTGTGACCTTTGCCTTCGGAGGGCGACGGTGACTCTACAGCCGTCAAACGCTGAATAATACTTTCAATCCATCGCGAGTTCGGGCGTGAGCGCGAGATAGGCCGGGGACGAATCGAGCGTCCATCGCCCCGCAATGCGGTCAAATGGCGAGCGCTGCAGGGGCTGAACCTCGCCGCGCGAGAGACGCGCTCCCAGTATTCACCGAGTGCTCGGCGCGCGCCTTCCGCCTGCCCCTGTACCCACCCATCGGCGAGCACCGCCGCATTCATGGCGCCCGCCCACGTGCCAGAGATTGCTGCGATATGAAACCAGTATTCCTCGAGAAAGCGGTCGAGCACCCCCAGATGAATGCGCCGTGCGAGCCGCCGCCTTGAAGGGCGAGATCGATCAATACAGGGTGCCAGTCCATCGGTCTCGCCTGGTTCGGTCGCTGGTGATCGCGCAAATGTCTGTAGACTTCGGGGCGCATCGACACCGCTAGTAGGGTCTGAACGCTTAAGTTTGATCGTATCAACACACCTTAAAGCTTTCCACCGGCCGATCTGGAAAAATGTAAGATTGAGCGATTGACCCGGAGGCCAATACGGCGCTCAATCCCGAGCTTCCCAAGCTGTGTCGCGGCTCAGGCTGGGCAATCGAATAGGCGTCATTGCCTTCGTCAGTGTTGGTCGAATCTGGCCGCCTTAAACTTTATTGGTCTCGCCGTCGTGCCCTTGCGGGAAGACCTGATCGGAGAGAGGGTCTCACCGGATACGCAACGATATGCTTGAAATTGCAGGTTTGCACGGCGACGGCCCTGCGGTCGGAGGGACCATGAGCCAGGCTCGTCATTGGGAGAAATCTAAAAATCCACACTAGGGAGGTGCGATGATGCGTTACGACTTGCGAATAGCCAAGGCGGCAACTTCCATTCTTGCGATCAGATGATTACCACCGTGTCTGGCGGAACGGTGTTGGCGGCGCCGCTTAATCCCGCCGGCATCGGCGAATACGCCGCAAAATCTTCCGACATCATCGAAGCGCGCGCAGGAGGACGGCGCGGCGGCGCGGCGTTGGGCCGCGTGGCGGGGCCGTCGTTCATCGCGGCGGCGCCGCGGTTGGGCCGCGGGGCGGCGTGTATCGCGGTCGTACGGCCGTCGTCGGACCACGCGGCAACGCCGCGGTTCGCGGTAGAACCGTCGTGCGAGGCGGCGGATGGACTCGACCAGGGTGGTATCGATGGCCCCGGGGAGGCGCGATTGCGGCCGGAGCAGCAATCGGTTTTGTGACGGCTGCGACCGCAGCTGCCTGGGCCGGCGCCGCGCCCGCGACCGGCATGTGCTGGTACTATACCGACCCGTCCCGCACCCAGGGCTTTTGGGACTATTGCCCATAACGGCGGCAGGCACAGGGATCATTGAACCCGAGCCGGGTGACCACGCAAACAAGCGTTGCCGCCCGACTGATACGAGGGAGAAAGGCACGGCCCTGGATCGCTTCGCGCTCGCATCCTGATCGCGAGCAGGAGGCGAGACCCGCGCAAACGGCCTCCATCTTCATCTTCGCGCGGATGAAGTCCTCCAAGACGCCCGGCCAAAAAGGCAGAGCGATCCGCCAACGGCGGCGGTGGGCGGAGAGCGTTGATGGATGGCAGCGTCAACCGCTAGTCTTCCAAGCGGGCCGAGTGGACGGTCAAAATAATTCGGCTATGATATGAAAAGTCCTTTGCGCGGAGCTTGGTTGTGAACTCCGGTCAGAAAGCGCTTGCGATAGCCACGGGACTGATCCTGCTTCTAGGCCTGTGCAATTGCTCGGAAAAGCAGAGCGAGTCTGCCGAGCAGTCGGTTCGCGGCCTTCGCGCCTACAAGGTCGCTACGACGGCGGAGAGCCGTTTGCGCCACTTCCCAAGCATCCTGCAGCCCGCCGATGTCAGCCGTCTGTCCTTCGAAATCGCCGGACAGCTCAGGGCCGTAACGCTGGAAGCTGGCCAAAAAGTCCAATTGGGAGACGTGTTGGCAGAGATCGACCCGCGATCGCTGCAGACACAGGTCGACCAGGCGAGCGCCGGCGCAAGGCAGGCTCAGGCTCAGTTGGACAATGCCGATGCGGAATTTCAGCGCCAGGATCAGCTTCTGAAGAGAGCTGTTACGACACAAGCCAACTTCGATCGCGCCAACGCAGCACTCCTGACTGCCAAAGCGCAGCTCGACCAGGCACAACGTCAACTGGATCTGGCAACTCACAATCTTGATCGCAGCAAGCTGCTGGCTCCCTTCAGCGGCACAATTGCCGGCGTCGAGGTGAAATCGTTTGCCCAGGTGGCGGCAGGTCAATCGATCGTTACGCTGTATAGCGACGACAGCTTCGAGATGGACTTCCTGGTGCCGTCAGGAACGTTCCAGACGCTCACGGTTGGACAGCCGGTCGCAGTCAAGGTCGCCGACAGGCCCGATCTTTCCCTCAAGGGGGAGATCAAGGAGCTGGGCTCGAAGGCCCAACAAGTGTCGGCATTTCCCGTCGTGGTCAGGCTCAAGAACAGCGCGCCGGGCCTTAATGCCGGTATGTCGGTCGAGGTAACGATAGAAGAGCCGCTGATCGGTGGCAGCGCAAGCGGCTTCTTGCTGCCGCTTACCGTGCTTGTTCCGGAGGGCGGCAACGATCTGCGGGGTGTCGCGACCGTATTCCTCTATGACGCGGCGGGCTCGACGGTCAAAAAGCGCCAAATCACCGTTGGCGGCATTCGCGACAATCGCCTTGTCGTTACGGAGGGACTCGGTGTCGGTGACATCGTGGCATCGGCCGGAGTGTCCTATTTGACTGATGGTGAGAAAGTGAAGCTTCTTCCGCTCCAGGAGTAGCGCTTTTGAATTTTCTGACCCGGTTCGGCCTGGCGCGCTCGCGCTTCACTATCACCATCATGATAGGCCTGCTGGCGGCTGGTTTTGCGCTGTATCCTGATTTCCCCAAACGCGAAGATCCGGTCGTGGTGATTCGAACGGCGGTGGTGTCCGCGCTGTTTCCGGGGATGGCCCCCGAACGCATGGAAAATCTGGTCGCCGTTCCGATCGAGAGAAAGATCAGGGAGCTTGCCGAGGTCAAGGATATCCGCTCGCTGGTGATCGAGGGATCGCTGATCGTCTACGTCGACCTCGAGGACGAAGTCGGTGACGTCAACGCGGCATGGCAGCGCCTGCGCGACAAGATGACCGACGTCAAGATCGAGCTGCCGGACAACACCATCGGCCCCTTCGTCAACAGCGACTTCGGCGACGTCGCGATTGCGACAATTGCAATCACGGCCGAGGGCTTTACGCAGCGCGAGATGAAGGATGTCGCGGACGATTTCCGCAAGAAGCTCTATCTGGTTCGCGGGGTGGCCAAAGTTGAAGTGCTGGGGGTTCAGGACGAACGGGTCTGGCTTGAGATCGATACCAGCAAGCTCGCGGCCGTGGGCGCCCAGGTGACCACCCTTGTCAAGGATTTGCAGACACAGAACGTCATCCTGCCGGCCGGGAATATCGTAGCCGACGGCACTCGAATCCTGCTGGAGGCTTCCGGCGATTTTCCAAATGTGCGCGCCATCGAAACCATGTTGACCCGGGTTGGCACAACCGAGAATCTGGTGCGGCTATCCGACGTCGTCTCGGTGCGCCGGGACTACGTTTCGCCGAAGGTAAAACCGATCTTTTTCAATGGTCGGCCCGCCGTCGCGCTCAGCATCGTGATGCAACCGGATCAGGACGTCACCCAACTCGGGAAAAAACTTCGCGCCTTTGCGCGCAACTATCGGGACAAGCTGCCGATCGGGTACGAAATCGATTTCGCGGCCTATCAGGCCGAACAGGTCAGCGCCGCAGTCAACTCGGCGCTCTCGAGCGTGGCCCAGACGTTCCTCGTCGTCGGCGCCATCGTCATCATCTTCCTCGGGCTGCGGGTCGGATTGATCGCAGCGATGATCGTTCCCTTTGCCGTGATGTTCTCGCTCATCGGGATGCGCGTGCTCGGCATCGCGCTTGAGCAGGTTTCGATCGCGGCAATCATCATTGCGCTTGGCCTCCTGGTCGACAATGGTGTCGTCATCGTCGAAGACATCATTAGTCGTGTCGGACGGGGCATGCCGCCGACGGACGCCGCGCTGGCATCGGGGCAGCAATATGCTTTTCCACTCCTGGTCTCGTCGGTCACGACGGTCGCCGCATTTCTTCCGCTCTTCCTGCTTCCGGGAGCGGTGGGCGAATACGGCTTTTCACTCGGTGCTGTCGTCGCGGTCACGCTGGGCGGCTCATGGATTGCCGCGCTTTATATTCTTCCTGCCCTGACGGTCTGGTTCATGGGCGCGAGAATCCATACTAGCAGTGAAGGCAATCCCGAGTCGGGCCTTCATAAGGCCTATGGCGCGGTGCTGCGCGTGGTGCTTCGCGCCTCTCCGGTCGTGTTGGGAATCTGCGGTGTGCTGGTCGTGCTTTCCGTCATGCAGTTCGGCCGGATCCCCAAGCAGATGTTTCCGCTCAGCGAACGTAACCAGTTCCTGATCTACATGAATATGCCTGACGGCACCGACATATCGGAGGCCGAAAACAGCGCCTTGAAGATTTCCCGGTGGCTTGCGGACCCGCAAGAAAACCCGGAGATCGCGAGCCACATCCTTTATGTCGGCGATGGCGGGCCGCGGTTCTATCTGTCATTGACGCCGGTGCCGGCGGACCCAGGCACGGCCTTTTTTCTGGTCAACACCAAGGACTATCAAGGTGCCGTTCGCGCTGCGGATCGTGGATGGAAGTATCTATTCCAAAGTCATCCCGAAGCGCGATTCAAGATCAAGCGGCTGGCGATGGGGGCGGTGGAAGCTGGCATCGTCGACGTGGAAATATCCGGGCCGGATGCAGATCGCCTTCTCGCGCTGAGCGCGCAGGTGCGGTCGCTATTCCGCAACGCTCCAGGGATTCGAGATAATGATGACGATTGGGGCAACAAGGTCATCAAGGTCATTGTCGACGTCAATCAGGACCGCATCCGGCAGCTCGGGTTGACGTCTGAAGAAATTACCCAGCAGTTGAGAACATATTTCACGGGAACATCGGTTTCGGTCTATCGCGAGGGCGATAACTCCATCCCGATCGTCTTCCGGGCGGGCGCGGAGACACACAGAAGCATCGAGGGGCTGACCAGCGCCACCTTCGCGCACAATGGAAGCCTTATTCCGCTCGCCCAGGTCGCGACATTGCGCATGGGTTTTGACTTTTCGAGAATTCGCCGGAAGAACCAGGAGAGGACGGTCATCGCCACCGGCCGCAGCGCGACGCTGACGGCCGGTGAGCTTCTGGCCTCTATCCAGCCCGGCCTGAACAAGCTCGATCTCGGCGGCGGCTACCAAGTCGTTATCGGCGGCGAGATCGAAAAAAGCGCCGAGACCAATCAAAGACTCAGCAAATGGCTTCCGGCTGCCCTGGTGGTCATGGTGTTTGCGATCATCCTGCAATTCAATTCATTCCGTCGCACGCTGCTGACGTTCGTGACGATCCCGTTGATTTTCGTCGGGATACCCTGGGCGCTTCTGGCGACCGGACAGCCGCTGTCGTTCTTCGGAACGCTCGGGATCATCAGCCTTGCGGGCATCATCATCAACAACGCGATCGTGCTGATCGACCAGATTGATATTGAGCGCGAGACGCTGGACCTGGAGGAGGCCGTGGTCGCGGCGTCCAAAAAGCGGTTGCGTCCGATCCTTCTGACCTCGGCGACCACCGTTCTCGGGTTGATGCCTATGGCGATCTTCGGTGGAGCGCTTTGGACGCCGATGGCAGTGTTGATGATGTCTGGGCTTGCCGTGGCGTCGATGCTGACGCTGTTGTTCGTTCCTGCCGGGTACTTGTTGCTGTTCGGTTTCGGCGGAAAGCCCGGCCACGCCATCGATCACGCGGGACGCTGATCCGGGCGGAGAGGGTGTCGGGCATGAGTTCACGGGCCGGAGTCGCTCGCTGCTCAGTATCGCGAAATCGGTTCCTACCGGGCGGACGGACTGCTAATCTTAGTTACTCCGCTTGCAAACTTGTCTCCCGACCAAGAAGCCAAGGATTGGAGCACCCTCATGATCCCCATCACCGAAGACGACGTCAACGCCGTTCAGCAAGCCTGGTGCGACGCACTGATACGCATTGGCGCGGTGCACGCCGAAGGCGGTGACTTCCGTGCCGTCGCCAGCGCGCTGATCGATGACCTGTACGATTACGCGGAGGGTACTGTCTTCTTCAAGCCGACGCTCGCCTTCGGCAAGAACGCGTTCCGCAGCACGAAGAAGGGTGCGCTGTCCTATTTCGTCGCAGGTGATCCCGACTTCCCGGAGGACAAGGGATTTGCGCTGAATCACTGGGTGAAGGTCTGGTACGACAACAACGCCGCGGAGAACGGAATCCAGATTCACGGCAACATCGCCATCACCATGGGCAATGTTTATGCGCAGAGCTCATCCGGGGATGAGATCATGGTGGACAAGACCTTCGTTTTTCGCCGCTGCGCCGACGGCCGGTTGCGGCTCTGCGCGCACAAATCTGCGCTGCCGTACTCGCCGGACAACTGAGACGGGCCCAGAGCTTCCAGGTGGATCGGCGATAATGGCTATCAAATTTATTCCGAGCCGAGGGGACCTGTTTGGCGGGCTTTCCGCAGGCGTCGTTGCTCTGCCGTTATGCCTCGCGCTCGGCGCCCTCTCGGGTCTTGGCCCGGAAGCCGGTCTCTATGGTGCGATCGTGCTCGGGATACTCGCCTCGTTATTCGGTGGTACGCCGGTGCTTGTGTCCGGCCCCACCGCGCCGATGACCCTGGTCTCGGCCGGCGTGGTCACCGCGAGCATGCTTCCCAACGGCCAGGTGAACCTTGCTTTCGTCGTCGCCGTCTTTCTGCTGACGGGGGCGCTGCAGGCGCTGATGGGACTGCTGCGCCTCGGGAGCTACATCCGCTACGTGCCGTATCCGGTGATCTCCGGATTCATGAGCGGCATCGGCGTCCTGATCTTCATCCAGCAGATTTTCCCGATGGCCGGAATGGCGGCGCCTTCCTCGGATCCCGCAAAGATCCTCGCCAAGCTGCACACGCTGCCCGCCGGATTCGCCTGGCCTGTCGCGCTGATGGCCGCGGCGACGCTTGCGATCATCTATCTCCTGCCGCGCGTCACGCGGGCGGTGCCTTCATCCGTCGTCGCCATGGTGCTGGTGACCGCGGGCTCGCTCCTGTTCGGCGTGGACGCGCCGCGCATTGGCGCCATCCCGTCCGGGCTGCCGGCCTTTGTCGTGCCCGAATTCGACTTCACGCGGGTCAGCTTCATCGTGACCACGGCGCTGGAGCTCGCATTGCTCGGCGCCATCGATTCGCTCCTCAGCGCCTTGCTGGCTGACAACATCACGAAGACCCATCACGCCAGCAACCGCGAGCTGATCGGCCAGGGCGTCGGCAACATGGCCGCGGCGCTGGTCGGAGGGCTGCCTGGCGCTGGCGCCAGCATCCGAACCATCGTCAATATCGAGGCCGGCGGCAGCACACGTCTGTCGGGGGTCGTTCACGGCTTATTCCTGCTGGCGGTGTTGCTCGGCCTGTCCGGTGTGGTGCGATACATCCCGACGGCGGTGCTGGCCGGTATCCTCGTCGCCGCCGGCCTGAGTTGCATCGACAGGCGTGGCCTGGGCCACATCACAAAGGTGCCGCGCGCTGATGCGGCGCTGATGCTCCTGGTGCTGGTGCTGACGGTTTTCTCCGGTGTGATCGTCGCCGTCGCTGCCGGCCTGATCGCGGCCTCTTTCGTCTTCATGAAGAACGTCGCCGATCTCTCCGAACAGCAGACCACCATCGGTCCGATGGCAGACGAGCCCTGGGCCGACGAGCTTGGCCTGCCCGCGGCGGACCACGACCGGCTCCTTGTCAAGCACATCGAGGGTCCACTGTTCTTCGGCTTCGCCCGCGGTTTCGCCGACATCGCCCTGCGCGCACAGGGCGGCAAGGTCCTGGTGCTGCGCATGGACCGGGTCCGCTTCATGGACCAGTCCGGTGCCTATGCACTTGTGGATGCGTTGATCGATCTGAAGGCCGCCGGCCAGCGCATCCTGATCGTCGGGCTACCAGTGGCGCAGCTCGACGTCTTGAAGACGCTCCACCTCGTCCCGGATGTCGTGCCGGAGAAGGACCTGTTCGACGATTTCCGCTCGTTGAAGGACGTTCTGCCGCGCATACTGGCAGAGATGGGGGCGATGCGACACTAGAGCGTTTCACGTTTTTATTGAACCGTATCCAGCGTTGGCAAAGTAGTTTTTGCATTCGTCTGGCTGGATGGTTTGGATGAGTTCGCCGAGGTGTCGGCTGATCTCGTCGATAGTGCGTTTTTGGGCGGCGCGCATCCAGTGCTTGATCTTGGCGAAGGTCTGCTCGATCGGATTTAAGTCAGGGGAGTACGGCGCCAGATACCAAAGCCTGGCTCCGGCGGCCTTGAGGACGCGGCGGAGCGCCGTCGACTTGAGGCTGCCGAGATTGTCCATGATGACGACGTCGCCAGGCTTCAGCGATGGCAGCAGGATCTGCTCGATATAGGCGCGGAAGCATTCCCCGTTGATCGGCCCGTCGAACAGGCAGGGAGCCGCCAGGCGGTCATAGCGCAGTGCGCCGAGGAAGGTCATGGTGCGCCAGTGGCCATGTGGTGCAAAGCCGCGAAGGCGGGTTCCTTTCGGTGCCCATCTGCGCAGCGGAGCCATGTTGGTCTTGATCCAGGTCTCGTCGATGAAGACGAGGCGCCGAGGATCAAGGCCGGCCTGCCACGATCGCCAGCGTCGCCGCCGGCGGGCCACATCAAGGCGGCCTTGTTCAAGAGCGAACAGGGTTTTTTTTGAACCGCAGCCCTTCGCGGCGCATGAACAGCCACACCGCGTTATGCGACACAGCGACCCCGCGCGTCGCCAGCTCGTCCTTCAGCGCGTGCAGCGTCAAATGCGGGGTCTGCCTGATCCGCTCCTTGATGAAGTCGCCGTGCGGGTCCAGCACCGACTTGCGTTGTCTGCCCATTCTGTCCGGTTTAACAGAGCCGGTCGCCCGATAACGCTGCGACCACTTCACCACCGAGGAGACGGCGACGCCAAAACGCACGGCCGCCGAGCGGCAACTCTCGCCCTTCGATACTGCCGCCACCACCCGCTTCCGCAGGTCGTCGGAAAGGGGTCTGACCATAGATGCTGGCCTCCATCCAGCCAGCATCTTGAATCATATTCGCCGCTGAACCGGAATCCCTCCAGATTCAGTAAATTCGTGAACCGCTCTAGGCTGTGTGGACTCTTGGGATTCTCAAATCAGACGGAACGTGATTCAAGGCTTTCTTTTAGGAGGAAGCC
>NZ_JCAMOR010000080.1:0-32080 GCF_059512385.1 Bradyrhizobium sp. Crot121
ACCGCACGAAATTACTTCGCTGTCGTCGCTATCGCCGCAACTCTGCTCTGGCTAACATAACTGTCCACGCGACCTAGAGCAAGTCGCTCAACTGTTACTTTAACGGAACGGGCGTGATCGCGAATGGACCGGGATCTTTCCCCTTGTTGGGACCGATGAGGTAGGACAGCTTGCCCTCGGCGATCCATCCGGTGTTGCCGACCTGGGTCACCGAAACGGGCTCGGCAAGACCGTCCTTGATGACATCGACCTTGGCCTCATCGCCCGTCACCGTGACCTTGTCGAGCCGGCCCGCGCCTTCGACCAGCAGGAAGTCGCCGCCGAACGCGCGCATGGCGTCCGTGTGATCCAGCGGACGGGACGGCTTCAACTCGGTGATCTCCCCCGCCTTGCCGTCCTTGACCGCGATCCTGAACAGTTTGGCGGGAATAAAGGTCGTGACGTAGAGATGGCCGTCCGATCCGACCGCGATGCCGTCGAGCCCGACCCCGTCCTTGGCCGGCGCCAGCAGCGGATCGGTCGCCCACACGTCGAGCGCCGTGCCGCCCGGCTTCAGGCTGTAGATATACGGCGCGAAGGAGTCGGTGACGTAAGCGGTTCCGTCACCGCCGATCGCGATGTCGTTGCAAAGCGATTTCGGATCCTTGAGCTGAAAGCTCGCCTTCGGGGCGCCGGTGGCGAGATCGAAGGTTTTCAGCCAGGCGCCCTTGGTCTCGCTGGGACCGGCAACGCCCGAACCGCTCAGGTCGTTGGAACAGACGTAGAAGGTACGGCTCTTTTCATCGGCGAGTACGCCGAGCACCGAACGGCTGCCATCGGCGCCGGGCGAGATGAACTGCTCGGTTTTTCCGCCCGGTGCCGCCTTTATGACGCCGCCCAGGTTGAAGCTTCCGATATAGAGCGTGCCGTCGCTGGTGGCGGTTACGCTCTCCGGATGGCTCTTGTCGGGGACACCGATCGGCGTCTCCGCACGCGCCGTGCCGAGCATGAGCAATATCAACCCGGCCGCGCCGAGCGCCCATGCATTACGGTTCTTGAGCAAGTCTCCCTGTCGCAGCGAGCACAGGGCAACGCTGTCATTCTGTTTCATGTTTTGGTTCCTGATGGACGTGGGGTGGACGAGGCAATGCCTCGAACGAACGATCATCGATCGATGATCGTTCACTGCGCGTCCTGCAGGACCGGAACTCCGTAGCTCTTCCGGCCCGGCTGTTCGCCCTCGATGTATAGCGCAACATACAACGATGCGAAAGCCGCCGCTGTCTTACGGATCGCCTCGGCGATCTCGCTTTATCTCGCTTCAGGCGTCATTTGCGATTGAGAGCCTCGATGCCCGCCTGGCAGACGACGGCGTCCTGCACGCCTGCTCCTCCGCTGCATCCAATGGCGCCGATGACCTTGCCTTCGCTGATGATTGGCATGCCACCTGGCGAAGCGACCAGCGTTGGATCGAGCGTCATCACGTAGGGATGGCCCGTCTCCGTCAGATCGAACATGCCCTTGGTGTCGCGCCGAAAGCGCGCGGCGGTGCGCGCCTTGTTCTGGGCGATGGTTGGCGATGCCAGCATGGTGTCGTCCATTTTCACGAAATAGGTCAGGTCGCCCGAGGGCGATACGACCGCGATGGCCATCTTCCACCCCCGCTTGGATGCTTCCGCAAACGCGGCTTCCACCGCTTGTCGGGCAAGATCGAGCGAGATCGGCGTCCCATAGGGAATGTCGGCGGGCATCTTCTCGGGCACGCCGGGCGGGAGCGGTTGCTGTGCCGATGCCGCTCCTGCGGTGAGCGCCGCCACACAGGCGATGATCCAAGTTGCAAAACCATGACGGAAGCCGAAAGGAACAAAAGCAAACAGCCGTAACGCCGGGAAACGCAAATAAATCATGATAAAACCCCAGTTGTGGCCGCAAGATCAAAGCACAACTTGAGGCTGATCCTCAAGTTTCCGAACGATTTGTCCTGCCGCCGGCGATCCGGGCACGTCCTTTCAACGCCGATATCGTGATGCTAGTTTCGACCGCGGCAGGGAGCACCTGCTTCCTGCTTCATTCCGGACAGGAGGACGACATGCCTGAGAGCGTCTACAAGGTCATCGAACTGATCGGCACCAGCAACGAATCCTGGGAAAAGGCCGCGGCCAACGCGGTCAGCCAAGCGGCAAAATCGCTCCGAGATCTTCGCGTCGCAGAGGTTGTCAAACTCGATCTGCAATTGGACGCCAAGGGGCAAGTCGAGGCCTACCGCGCCAAGCTCAACGTATCCTTCAAGTTCGAGGGCTCCTGACATTTTCGCAACCTCGCCCCGCTCGCGGGGCGAGGTTGAACTCGATCGCAGTCCGCTTCCACGCTGATCTCGATTCGAGATTTCGGAGTATCCAGTATCCCCCTCTTTTCGCTCAAGAAATCCGCTGCGCCAATTTGATGGTTTTCAACCGATAGCGATAACCATTTGATTACCGTGCACTGCAAACGAGCTGCGCCTCCACCATTTGGGTAACGATCGGTGACGTATAAGGCGCCGATCCCATCACGGCCCGGCGTCATGCTTCTCGACCAGTTTTCGATCCTCGTCGCCATCGGCTTCTCGGGCGCCTCCCTTGGACTGACGCTCTGCATGATGTGGGTCGTCGGAAAATCCGAGACCCACCTGCTAAGCTGGTCGATCGGCCTTGTCTTTATCGTCGCCGGAGTGGCGTTCTTTGGCACTGTCATTCAAAGGTACGACGCCAATCTGCTGCTCGTGTCCTTCGTGCTGCTGATGTGCGGCTTCGGACTGCTCTACGCGGGCTCGGCCAAATTCTGCTCAAGTCGGTTCAATTGGTTCACCGTATTCGCCGTGGTCGGCCTTGGCATTCTGTCCACATCGGCCACATTCGCGTTTGGCTATTCCGGCACCGGGACGATCGCTGCAAATGTCGTGATCGGCATGCTGCTGCTTATGACCGCTTTCCAGTACTGGACAGCGCGCGCCGAATCCCCGCTCCTGATGTCCGCCAATGCGACGCTCTATCTGATCGCCTCAGCATCGTTCGTCGCGTGTGGCTATGCCCTCGCCGAGCAAGGCCAGTTCGTCCTGACCGCTCGTCCATCCAATTGGGCCGAAGACATCAATTCCATCGTCGTGATCGCGGGCTTGACCGGCATCGGCACATTATCGCTCACCCTCAATCAGGCGCGGATCGCGAACCGGCATAAGTCGGAAGCCATGACCGACGCCTTGACCGGACTCTTAAATCGCCGCGCGCTGTTTGACGGTCCGCCCGCCCAGGTCCCGGTTGGCACCGCCGTCGTCGCCATGGATCTGGACCACTTCAAGACCATCAACGATCGGTTCGGACACGATTCCGGCGACCGGACGTTGAAGGCCTTTGCCGAAATCATCACCGCAAATATCCGTTCAGACGACCTGGCCGCGCGAATAGGCGGCGAAGAATTCTGCATCGTGATGCTGAACTCGAGTCCAAGGGCCTCGGCAGCCGTTGCCGAGCGCATCAGAGCGCAGATCGAGGCGATGTCCGTCCCTACTCCTTTGGGCCCCATCCAGACGACCGTAAGCGGTGGAATTGCCTACGCCACCGGATCGGAGACGATCCAGTCGCTACTGATCCGCGCCGATGAAGCCCTCTATGAAGCGAAGACCTCCGGCCGCAATCGCGTGAAACTCTCGGAGTTCGGGTTGGCTGCTTAGGCGCCCCCATCGCGGGCTCATACTCAAATAATGAGCGGACGCTTGAGGCAAACTCAACCTCATCGGCACGCGCCGGAATTCGTGATCGTACGACCGCGCCGACCTCGCGCGTGATTGAAACGATGTGACAGAGTATTCCTTTAATCGGTCGATCGCTTCTCCATCTCCACAGAGAATCCAACGCTCTTGGCTTTTCGTATCCGATGGAGAAATTGAGTGAGCAAGTCTGGACTTCTCTCGGCGGCACTGATCGCCGCAACCATGTTCGCAACTCCCGCTCTGGCTCGCGAAAATCATATGAGCTCGCGGCACCTCACGGAGAACGCCGACGCAAATGCCACGTTCGGCGCGGGTCATGATGAATGGCGCGCCTGCTACGGCAACCTTGCTGGCAATTTGCATCGTGAACTCTGCGGTTACGAGGGCCGCGATATGTGGGGACAATGGGGCGGCTACTACGGGCCCATGGTTCACGTGCCTTGACGTGTTCGGCGTACGGGATGGATCGCCGCGCGGTAAGCTCGGCGCAAGAATTATTTCCTGAATACCTGCTTTGACGGGGCGTCGAACCTGGCTACGGGCCGATCCATCTGCCAGAGCTCCACATCGTGGCTGTCGACAAGACGCTCGGCGGATTTGATGGCTGAATCATCATCGACACAATCGATCCGAACCACTCCAATCGACCGGCCGTGCAGTCCAACGATGTATGCATGATAGACCGTCATCTTGGCCTCCAAGCAGCGTGAACGCCGCGCGGGTGAATTTGCTGGTCCTGACCATCAGAGTGGACAATCATCTTCTGTCCCTGTCGCCACGGCTAGACCGAACGCTTGCCCGGAAGGTGAATGGCAAGGCGTGTAAATTCCATGGGGACTGCTTTGTCCTCTTATAAAGGCCGCATAGTGCCGTCCGGCTCAGATCGGCCTTCCTGACCACGGGTCAGATCATACGCGCGACGATCGGAATCCTTCGCAGCAGGATGGTCGCGCCCCAACTGACGAAGAGTGTGCCGAGGAAGACGATCGCGAATTTGGCAAACACCGGCAGCGGCGGATCGTAGACGAGATACTGCAGCCAGATCAGCGGAACGAAATGCACGAGATAGATGCCGTAGGCCGAAGGCTGCATCGCATCGAGGAACCGAAACCGTGATTGCGCAAAGTGCAGGAACAGCGCGGGCACCGTGAAAGTCATTGCCGCGTTGAACATCGCAAAGGCCAGTCCATAGGCTATCTGCCACCATACCGGCGGCGAACGGAAATCCGGCAGCACGCTGTGATGGACATAGACCAGGAGCAGGATGACGCCATAGAATGCGAGCGCACACGTGAGCCATAGCATCCCGCGCTTCGCCACCTCGCCGCTTTGCGCCAGCAGCCCGCCTCTCAGGCTGGTGGCACCGACCGCGACGCCGGTGAAGAAGTAGCCGGTGTACAGCAGGATGCGGCTGGTCTGGATCGGCAGCGGATAGTGGCCGGGCACGAACCACGCGGAATCGCCGAACTCCAGGTGCAGCGGCAGATAGACGACGATCGAGAAGATAAGGAACGCAGCGAAGGCCGCCATCGGCCGCTGACGAAAGCCATCGACCAATCGCCCGAGCGCCGGGATCACGCCCGGCGCCGCGGCCCAAAGCAGCGCGGCGATCGCGTCCAGCGCAAGCAGCACCCACAGGAACCAGGCCGATCCCGATGACCACGGGCCGACGGTGACCATCTGCCAATAGAACTGCGGGAAACTGAGCTCCGTTACATGGTAGCGGTAATAAGCGATCGGCATCAGCACGAAGATCGATACCAGATACGGAATACCCAGCCGCCAGGCACGGCTACCGAGGAAGTTCGCCGGCCCCCTCCGCGCCAGGCTGTCGTGAACGAACAGGCCCGAGATGAAGAACATGCAGGCCATGAAGAAACTGTCGTTGAACAGCGCGATCAGGTCGAAGCCGATCCATCGCATCCGGTCGCCGCCGATACCGAAATAGGTGTAGTTGATTACGCCGTGATACAGCACCACCAGGAAGGTGATGAAGGTGCGCGCACGGTCGAGCGGAACGATGCGTGTCCCGGTCGTCCCGGCCAGCTCGGTGGCATGGGATTTCTTGAGCATCGGCCCCTGCGTGTCGCAATGACGCTGCTTCGCAGCCGCAGCATATCGCGGCAGCGACGCAACCATACACCGTCGGCCAAGGGAATCCGATCAGCTATGGCGGCGTAAGCCGTTCACGCCCGTTTGAATCGGCTGCTCAGCCCGCAAAATTTTTCTGAATCGCACGATCGAGTGTTTCATTGCGAAGAAAGCGCTTGCGCAATTCCCGCTTCAGCAATTTGCCGCTCGGGTTCTTCGGCAGGCTGTCCACGAAGATCACGCGCTTCGGCACCTTGAAATGCGCCATCTGGCTGGCGCAATGTCTGATGACGGTCTCCTCATCCAGCGTGTCGCCGCTCTTGACCACAACGATCGCGGTCACCGCCTCGATCCAGCGCGGGTCCGGCAGGCCAACCACCGCGACTTCGGAGACCGCCGGCAGCCGATAGACCATCTCCTCGACCTCGCGGCTTGCGACATTCTCGCCGCCGGTCTTGATCATGTCCTTGACGCGGTCGACGACGGTGACGTGCCCCTCGGCATCGACGGTCGCCAGGTCGCCGCTGTGGAACCAGCCCCCGGCAAAGGCCGCCTCCGTCTTGGCCGGATCATTGTAGTAGCCGGACAACAGATGCGGCGAGCGGTGGACGATCTCGCCGACCTCGCCCACCTTGACGTCCCGCATCTCGGCATTCACCACGCGGGTCTCGACATTGAGCGCGGGCTTGCCCGCCGATCCCGCCTTGGGCAACTGAGCCTCGGGCTTCAGCACGGTCGCGAGCGGCGCGATCTCGGTCTGGCCGTAGAAATTCCAGAACTTCACGCCGGGCAAACGCCGCTGCAGTTCGAGCAGCACCTCCACCGGCATGATGGACGCGCCGTAATAGCCCTTTTGCAGACTCGAGAGATCGGTCTTGTCGAAGGCCGGCGAGCGCAGCATCGCAATCCAGATCGTCGGCGGCGCAAAGAAGGCGTTGATCCTGTGGGCCGCGATCAGCGAGAGGATGTGATCCGGCACGGGCTTGCCGGTGATCACGTTGGTCGCGCCGAGATAGATGCCAGGCCCGAGGAAGACGTCGAGCTGCGCGCAGTGATAGAGCGGTAGCGCGTGCAGGATGGTGTCCTCCGCCGCCATGCCGCCATCGATGATGCAGCTCACATATTGCCACATCACCGCTTCATGGGTGAGGACGGCGCCCTTGGGCAGCGACTCCGTACCACTGGTATAGATGATCTGCGCGATGTCGCGGCTGTCGACGGAAGCCTCGAGCGGCGAGGCGCCGGCCGCAAGCAGGTCCGCAAAGGTCGTGACGTCCTTCGGCGGCTCCGTGGCATCCTCGCCCGGGAGCCAGATCAGTTGCTCGATCTTCGTGCCCTTGGAGGTCGCAGCGCGGCCGGCCTCGACGAGATCAGGGCCGACGGCGAGCAGCCTCGCGCCGGAATTGGCGAGGATGAAATTGATCTCGTCCGGGTTCAGCATGAAATTGATCGGCACCAGGATCGCGCCGATCTTGGCGAGCGCAAAGCGCAGCGCCGCAAAGGCGTGCGAGTTGCGTGACAGCACCGCGACGCGATCGCCCTTCGTCACCCCGAGCCCGCCGAGGCCACGGCCCAGGCGATTGCAGATCGCATCCATCTCCGCATAGGTCCATCTCACGTCGCCGCAGATCAGCGCCGTCTTGTCGGGATAGCGCCGGGCCGAGCGGCGCAGCAGGTCGCCGATGCTTTGCTCGCGCGCCTTCTGGATCGTCGTGGTGATGTCCGCGGTCATTTTTCCCTCCCTGAACGTCCGCTGTTTGTTTGTGGTTCGGACATGCGTTGTCGGTTCTATTTGCGCCGAACCGCCTGTGCATGCTCCATGTACATATGTTCGACTGACCGGTCGAGCGAAGCGATCCGCTCGAAGCCGCGGCGCCAGTCCTGCAGGTGACGCCGGGTCCACTGCACGCCTGCCGCCTTGTCGCGCCGCCGGATCGCCTCGAGCAGATGGCGATGCGCCTCGACCAGGCGCGTGGCGCCTTGCGCGGCATGGCTCACGATCATCTCGGTGGTCGGAAAGAACAATTGCGCGGCTGGCTCGCGCGCGAGCTGCAGCACGCGGTTGTGCGAGGCTTTTGCCACCAGCACGTGGAAATCGGCGTCGCATTCGGCAAGCGCCGCGGGATCGGCGATCACCTGCTCGCTCCGCGCCAGGTTTTCGGCGAGTTCGGCGATGTCCTCCTCGGTAGCCCGTTCGACCGCGCATTCCGTGCTCGCGATCTCGAGCGTCATCGACACCTCGAACAATTCGCGGAAGGTGACCTCGTGGAGCACCAATGCGCGGCTGAGGCGCGTCGCGAGCTTGTTGTAGCGCGGCAGGCAGGCCTGCAGGCGGCGGCTGGAATCGCGCCGCAGCAGACCGCCTTCCTCAAGCACCCGGATGCCCTCGCGGACCGTCGAGCGGTTGACGCCAAATTGCCGCACCAGCTCAAGCTCGGTCCCGATCGGATCTCCCGGCTTGATCCGGCCGCTGACGATCTCGCGTTCGATCGCATCCGCCACCTTCTGGTAGGCGGGCGCGACGTCGATCCGTCGAAACAGCGGCGAAGCGGGCAAAGGTGGCCTCAATGTTGGTTGTCCGACAAAGTAGTCCGGCCGCGACGATGCGTCAATTCGGCCGCGCGGGCCTCCTTATCGACAGCCGATTGACTTCCCCGGAACCCAAATCTACTTTGTCCGACAAACTGATAAAAACACGGAGGAGACCCCATGAAGCCCATCGCAAGGATGGTGTCGACGGCTTGCCTGTTGTCGGCGCTATTGATCGCATCAGCGTCCGCTCAGCAGCCAGCCGCGACGCCGCTGAAGATCGGCGTGCTCACCGATTTCTCGTCGGTCTATTCCGACATCGGCGGCGCCGGGAATGTCGAAGCGACCAAGATGGCGATCGATGAGTTCGGCGGCACCATGTTCGGCAAACCGATCGAGATCGTCTCCGCCGACGTGCTGAACAAGCCTGACATCGCGGCTACCATGGCGCGCAAATGGTGGGAGAACGAAGGCGTCGACATGATCATCGATTTGCCGACCTCCGCCACCGCGCTCGCGGTGATGGAATTGTCCAAGCAGCACGAAAAGATCATGATCGTCACGGACGCCGCGAGCTCCGATATCACCGGCAAATCCTGCGGCCCCTACGTCGCGCACTGGACCTACGACACCTATTCCAACGCCCACACGGTCGGCAGCGCCATCGTCAAGAATGGCGGAGATAGCTGGTTCTTCATCACCGCGGACTATCTGTTCGGCCACTCGATCGAGCGCGACACCGGCGATGTCGTGAAGTCCGCCGGCGGCAAGGTGCTCGGCAGCGTCAAGCATCCGCTCAACACGCCGGATTTCTCCTCCTTCCTGCTGCAGGCACAGGCCTCCAAGGCCAAGATCATCGGCCTCGCCAATGGCGGCGGCGACACTATCAACACGATCAAGCAGGCCGGCGAATTCGGCATCGTCGCCGGCGGCCAGAATCTCGCAGCGATCGTGATGTTCATCTCTGATGTGCACAGCCTCGGGCTGAAGCTCGCGCAAGGCCTGATCGTCACCGAGGCCTATTACTGGGACCTCAACGACAGGACCCGCGCCTTCGGCAAGCGCTTCTTCGAGCGCATGAAGCGGATGCCGACGATGAATCAGGCCGCGACCTACAGCGCCACTCTGCATTACCTCAAAGCCGTGCAGGCCGCGGGCACCAAAGAAACAAAGCCCGTGATGGCCAAGATGCGCGAGATGCCGGTGCGCGACGCCTTCACCGACAACGGCGTGCTGCGCGCCGACGGCCGCATGGTGCACAGCATGTTCCTGTTCGAGGTAAAGAAGCCCGAGGAATCCAAAGCGCCCTGGGACTATTACAAAGTGCTGGCCGAGGTGCCCGGCGACCAGGCATTCCGCCCGCTGAAGGACGGCGGCTGCCCGCTGGTGAAGTGAATGGATTTAGTTACGCGGCTTCCCTTCTCCCCTTGTGGGAGAAGGTGGCGCGCATGAAATGCGCGACGTATGAGGGGTTCTCTCCGCGGGCGACAGCGCAGGCGGAGAGAACCCCTCACCGAAGCGAGTTCGTTGCAGGCACCTGAGCCGCCCTCTCCCACAAGGGGCGAGGGCACATCAACTGGCATCGCGCCTAAGCCTCCGACATTGCAACGAAGTCGTAGGGTAGGCAAAGCGAAGCGTGCCCACCATCACGAGCGGAGTGCTAGAAGGTGGACACCGCGCAAGCGCCTTTGCCCACCCTACAACGCCTGGCTCACGCCTTGCCGTAGTCGTAAAAGCCCTTGCCAGTCTTGCGGCCGAGATAGCCGGCGTCGACCATCTCCTTGAGCAGCGGTGCGGCGCGATATTTCGGATCGTTGAAGCCCTTGTAGAACACGTCCATCACCGACAGCATGGTGTCGAGCCCGATCAGGTCGGCCAGCGCCAGCGGGCCGATCGGGTGGTTGCAGCCGAGCTTCATGCCGGCATCGATCTCCTCGGCGGTGGCGATGCCTTCCTGCAGCGCGAAGATCGCCTCGTTGATCATCGGACACAGGATGCGGTTGACCGCGAAGCCCGGGCTGTTCTTGGCTGTGATCGCGACCTTGCCGACGCGCTTTGCAAATGCTTCCGCTTTGGCCAGCGTATCGTCCGAGGTCTGCAGGCCGCGGATCAGTTCGAGCAGCGCCATCACCGGCACCGGATTGAAGAAGTGCATGCCGATGAAACGGTCGGGCCGGTCGGTCGCGGTGGCAAGCTTGGTGATCGAGATCGAAGACGTGTTGGTGGCGATCACCGCCCGCGGGTTCAGCGTCGCGCTGAGATCCTTCAGGATCTTGAGCTTCAATTCCTCGTTCTCGGTCGCCGCCTCGATCACGAGGTCGCAGGCGGCAAGCTTGGCCTTGTCGGTGGTCGCATTGATGCGCCCGAGCGCGGCGTTCTTGTCGGCCTCGGTCATCTTCTCCTTCTTGACCAGGCGGTCCAGGCTGCTGCCGACCGTCGCCAGCCCGCGCTGCACGGCCGCGTCCGAGATATCGACCATCACCACCTGAAGCCCGGCGGCGGCGCTGACCTGGGCGATGCCGTTGCCCATAGTGCCCGCCCCGATGATGCCAATGGTTTCGATCATTGCTCGTATCCTTCTCGTAAAACGCGCAAGGCCTTGCGCCCGCGCACACAGACGGTTGCAGCGACCAGCCGGCCGCCGCCAATGCCCCTGGTTAGCAGGGCCTCGCGTCCAAGGATACGGTGCAGTTTGGCGTGCCGGCGCCGGTTCGATCGGGGAGACGAAGCGTTCCCGCTCAGCAGCAGCAGGGCCCGCGGAGCTGGAGTTCGGTCTGGTCGGGCTTCGTCTCGAGCGAATCGATCGTATAGGTATTGGCGCAATATTCGCGATGATGCAGGGCGGCGGTTCCGGCCTCGAGCTCGCTTTGGCAGCGGGATTTCTCGATGCAGAGCGCGCACACCCGCCTCATGTCGTGCAGCACGCCCGGCTCTTGGCGCTTGATGGCAACTTCGTCGATCCCCAGCACCTTCAGCATCTTCGGCAATTCGTCGGCACCATGACGCCCCCGGGCAACCAGCGTCTCGAGCTGGGCCGGCGAGATGCGGAGATCGTGCGCCACGGAACAGGCTTCGGCCGGGCTGAGGCCGCGGATTTCGCCGATGTCACGGAACCTTTCGAGGAAGCCCGAGAGCTTGCCGATCAGCCTGGCCGCAATCGATTCCGTCTGTGTTGCCGATGCCATGCTACCCTCCCGTAGTTCTGAGCAGGTTGACTATCGGCCCATGCAAAGCGGCCGTCATTGCGCCAGATCAAACGCCACGATGCGCGGCCGATGGCCCCGAGGTGGTTGGCGTCTCGTCATCGTCGGAGATCGCCCGCCAGGCGGCGCCTTCGAGATCGTCATACTGGCCGTTCTTCAGCGACCACAGGAATCCGAGCAATCCAAACAGGCCAAGCAGCAGCGCCAACGGCACCAGGAACGCGATCACTTCCATCACACCTGCTCCTGCCGCACCCGACGTCCGCGCAGCGCGTTCAGCATCACCAGGATCGAGGAGCCCGACATCGCCGCGGCCGCGATCAGCGGCGTCACGAAGCCCAGGATCCCGATCGGCACGGCGAGGAAGTTGTAGCCGACGGCGAGATAGAGGTTCTGCCGCATCAGCCGCAGCGCTTTGCGCGAATAATCGATCGCCGCGATCACAGGCGCCAAGGGCTTGCCGAGGAAGACGAGATCTGCGGTCGCCTGGCTCAGATGCGCGGCCGAGATCGGCGACATCGAGACATGCGCGGCCGCAAGCGACGGCGCGTCGTTCAAGCCGTCACCGACCATCATCACCTTGACGCCCTGCCGCTTCAATTGCTCGATGCGCGCGATCTTGTCCGATGGCAGCACGCCGGCACGCCACTCGGGAATGCCAAGCGTCTCGGCCGCAGCCCGCACCGCGGGTTCGCGATCTCCCGACAATATCTCGACCGCGATGCCGCGCCGCTGCAGCGCCGCGACGGTTTCGCATGCATCCGGTCGCAGACCCTGGCGGACCGCGAACACGTAGCGCTTCTTGCCGCGGGCAAACGCGACCGCGGACGCCTCGGGATCGCGGCTCAGAATCTCGTCTGCGAGATCCTCGGCGTTGCAGAAGGAAGGACGGCCGAGCCTGACCTCTTCGCCGCCGAAGCTGCCGCGCACCCCCTGCCCCGGCTCTTCCGTGACGCCGGGCAGCGGCGATTTCGCACCGGCCGTGCGCGCCAGCGCCGCGGCAACCGGATGGTGGCTTGCCAGCGCGAGCCGGCCCGCCAGTTCGAACACATCGGCCGGCACGGCAGTGGAATTCACCACATCCAGTTCCGGCAAGGTCAGCGTTCCCGTCTTGTCGAAGATGACGTAGTCGACCTCGGCGACACGCTCGATGGCATCGCCCGAATTGATCAGCACGCCGGCGCGGAACATCGCCCCCGCGGCAATCGTCTGCACCGTTGGGATCGCCAGTCCCAGCGCACAGGGACAGGTGATGATGAGCACCGCGATCGCGGTGATGACGGAATCGTGCAAGCTCGCGCCGGCGATCAGCCAGCCGATCATGGTCAAGAGCGCGGTTGCATGCACCGCCGGCGCATAGAGCCGCGACGCGCGGTCAGCGATCTGCACATAGCGCGAGCGCACCTGCACGGCGTGGTCGAGCAATCGCTGGATCTCCGCCAGCAGCGTGCCTTCCGCCGCCGCCGACACGCGGATGCGCAGCGCGCCCGAGATGTTAAGCGAACCGGCATAGACCGCGCTGCCCGCCTCGACCGCCGCATGCCGCGTCTCGCCGGTGATCAGGCTCTGGTCGATCTCCGACCGGCCCTCGATCACGGTGCCGTCGACCGCGCAGCGCTCGCCTGGCCGCAGCAGCACGGTATCGCCGGCCCGGATCGCCGCCGCCGGCACCACCGAAATCTCGTCCGGTCCGATGAACTTCGTCGCAGTCTCGGCCTTGAGCGCGGCGAGATTGCCGGCGACCGCGCGGGTACGCCGCCGCATGTTCTGGTCGAGATAGCGTCCCACCAGGAGGAAGGTGAGCAGCATGATAGCCGCATCGAAATAGGCGTGGTCGGCATGTCCGATAGTCTCGACGATGGACATGCCGAGCGCCAGGATCACGCCGATGCTGATCGGCACGTCCATGTTGACATTGCCCGCGCGCAGCGCGTTGAACGCCGAGCGGAAGAAGGGCTGGCCGGCATAGGCGGCCGCCGGCAGCGCGATCAGCGCCGACATCCAGTGGAAGAAATCGCGCTGCTCCGGCAGCATGTCGCTGACATTGCCGGACCACACCGGGATCGACAGCATCATCACGTTCATAGTCGCGAACGCCGCAACTCCGAGGCAGCGTAGCAGGAAGCGCGAGTTCTCGACCTCGGCGGCTTCAGCGCTCACCGTCTCGAACGGATAGGCCTTGTAGCCGAGCTCGGCGAGCCGATCGATGAAGTTGCCGGGGTCGAGTGCGCCCTCCTTCCACTCCAGCGCCACGCGGCGGTCAGTGAGATTCACGCGCGCCAAGGTCACATCGGGAATCGCCGAAAGCCCGCGCTCGATCTTTGACATGCAGCCGGCGCAGTTGACGCCCTCGACCGCGAGGTCGATATGCGCCAATCCCGAGCCGAGATGCTTGACGTAGTGCGAAAAGTCCCGTGTCGCCTGCATCACGCCCTCTTAGTTCAGCACCACGCGGTTCCTCGAGAGGAACACGCGCCGGCCATCGGCTTCGCTTTCGAGCACCAGCTCCCATTGTCCGGGGCCGATCGCGCTGCCCTTGCCGAGGTAGCGACCGCCGCCGGCTTCCGACAGCTCGATCGCCTGGTCGGCGCGCCGGTCGGTCGGGCGCTCCAGGCGGGAGGTGAACTGCAATCCGATGAGCGGCCTGCCATTGCCATCACGCGCTTCGACTTCGAGCGCTGTGCCGCCACCGGCATCGCGCGCCAGATGCGCGTCGACCTTCCAGTTGCGGGCGTCCTGCTCGCGCGCGGCGACGATCTCTTTCTCATAGGCGAGGCTCGCCGCGTAGGCGCTGTCGAC
The DNA here is from genome assembly GCF_059512385.1 of Bradyrhizobium sp. Crot121. Lineage (NCBI taxonomy): Bacteria > Pseudomonadati > Pseudomonadota > Alphaproteobacteria > Hyphomicrobiales > Nitrobacteraceae > Bradyrhizobium > Bradyrhizobium sp. Crot121. Next base: position 14,350 of record NZ_JCAMOR010000080.1, read on the forward strand.
GTCGGTGCCGGGCAGCGTCAAGGTCGCCAGCTTGATCATGGTGACGTTGACGCCGATCACAACGCCGAAGAATGCGACCAGCATGACGAGCGCCTTGCGGCCGGTCAGCGGTTTCTCCGATCCATATTCCCTATTCATGGCGGCACTGCTTCTTCCCGTTATGGCGCGACGAAATTGTCGGTGGCGGACGCGACTTCGCCGAGACCGATGTCGGTGACGCGGAATTTCACCGGGATCGACTTCTCGGGATTCCGGTCGGACGGCGCGGTGACGAGCACGCGCAGCTCGGTTGTGCCGTCGCGCCCAAGCACAATCATGGGACGATCGGGCGTGATCGAATCGCCGCCGACGACATGGAGCTTGGCATCCTGCGGGCCGTCGATGTCGATCGCCACCACACGGTCGAAACCACGCTTGTTGAGGAAGCGGACCGTATAGGCGTTGCGGATCGAGCCGTCGCTGAGCTTCACCGCGACCGGATTGCGGTCGTGCAGCACGTTGATGTCGAGTAGCGAACGCGTCGCGAGCGTATAGAGCATGATGCCGCCGACGAGTGCGATCAGCGCGGCGTAGATGATGGTGCGCGGCCGCACGATGCGATAGATCGGCGCTTTGCCCTCGATCCGGCGCTGGATGTTGATGTCGTTGTCGTAGCCGATCAGCCGCGTCGGCCGGTTGATCTTCTTCATCACATTGTCGCAGGCGTCGATGCACAACCCGCACTGGATGCAGTCGAGCTGCGGCCCGTTGCGGATATCGATGCCGACCGGACAGACGGCGACGCACTGATAGCAGTCGACGCAGTCGCCGGCGTGCTGGCCGAGCGCGCGCAGGTCGTTCGCCTTCTTCACCGACATGCGCTTTTCGCCGCGGTCGTAGCGATAGGTGACGTTGAGCGCCCATTCGTCCGTCAGCGCCGCCTGGATGCGCGGCCACGGGCACATATAGACGCAGACCTGCTCCCGCATGAAGCCGGCGAGCAGATAGGTCGTCGCGGTCAGGATCGCGATCCAGATATAGGCGATCGCCGGCGCCTGGAAGGTGACGAGCTCTTTGACGAGCGTCGGCGCGTCGGTGAAATAGAGCACCCAGGCGCCGCCGGTCCACCAGGCGATCATCAGCCAGATCGAATGCTTGAGCACGAACTCGGAGATGCGTTCCAGCGTCCAGCGATGCGCGGATGCATCCTTCTTCATCCGCTCGCGCCGGTCACCCTCGACCAGGCGCTCGACCGCGTAGAACAGGTCGGTCCAGACCGTCTGCGGGCAGAGATAGCCGCACCAGATGCGGCCGCCGACCGAGTTCATCAGGAACAGCGTGATCGCGGCGAGAATCAAGAGGCCGGTGAAGTAATAGACTTCTTGCGGCCACAGCTCGATGAAAAAGAAATAGAAGCGGCTGTTCGGCAGGTCGATCAGCACCGCCTGATCGGGCGCGGCGAGGCCGCGATTCCAGCGCACAAACGGCAGGAAATAATAGATGCCGAGGCAGAACGCCATCAGGCCCCATTTGATCCGACGGAAGGTGCCAGAGACCTTCTGCGGGTAGACCTTCTTGCGCGCCGCATAAAGCGGCCCGACGTCTTCGACTTGGTCAGGGTCTATCTGGACGATCTTGTTCATGGGCCGGGATTCTTCTGGCATCGTGGGAGGAGAGGCTAACCCCTCCTCCCGTGCCTTAGTTGATCCAGCGCAAACAGGCGGTCTATTCGCCGCTTATTTACCGCCGCCCAGCGTATGCACGTAGACCGCAAGCGCCTTGATGGTGGACGGATCGAGCCGGCCGACCCAGGCCGGCATCACGCCGGAACGCCCGTTGGTGATGGTCTCGATCACGGTGGCCTCGTCCGAGCCGTAGAGCCAGATCTTGTCGGTGAGATCGGGCGCACCGAGCTCCTGGTTGCCTTTGCCGTTCTCGCCGTGACAGGTCGAGCAATTGTCGGCAAACAGCTTGGCGCCGGCGGCGGCATTGTAGCCCGGGCTCGTCGGCAGGCCCGAGAGCGAACGGACATAATTGGCGACCGTGACGATCTCGTCCTTCTTCAGGATGCCATCCTTGCCGAAGGCGAGCATCGCGCCCTCATGCGCCTTGGCGTGGCCGGAGCGCGCGCCAAACTGGATGGTCTGCTGGATCTGCTCGAGCGAGCCGCCCCACAGCCAGTCGTCGTCGTTCAGGTTCGGAAAACCCTTGGCGCCGGCGCCGCCCGAGCCGTGGCACGGCGCGCAATTGTCACCGAAGGCCGCCTTGCCGCGGGCGCGTGCGAGCGCCAGCAGTGCCGGATCCTTCTCGATGTCCTCCAGCGACGCCGCGCCGAGCGCGACCATCTTGTCGCCCCGGATCTTCTCGAGATTGGCCAGTTCGACGCCGACATCGGCGCGCGACGAATAGTTGATCAGCCCGTTGGTGTGGCTCCACAACAGCGGCCAGGCTGGGTACACCACCCAGTAGCCGATCGCCCAGATGATGGTGGCGTAGAAGGTCAACACCCACCAGCGCGGCAACGGCGTGTTGAGTTCCTTGATGCCGTCCCACTGGTGACCGGTCGTGGTCTTGCCGGAGACTTGATCGAGTTCGGTTTCAGCCATGGTCTCTCACTCCTCCCGCAACGGTATCCGCGATGCCTCATCGAAGGCGGCCTGGTTGCGGGGCCAGAGCGCGTAGATCACGATCGCGACGAACAGGCCGACGAAGATCGGCGTCCACACGCTCGTCACGAGATTCGACGCCAGATTGTGAACTGTCAGAATTGCTTTCATCGTCCGGCCTCTCAGCGAAGATTGGCTTTTTCGTTGTAGAGCTTGAAGTCGACCAGCGTGCCGAGCATCTGCAAGTACGCGACCAGCGCATCCATCTCGGTCGGTGCTCCGCCCTTGCCGTCGAAATTGCGGATCACAGCCTTCGGATAGCGTTTGGTGAAAGCATCGGTGCCGGTATTGTCAGGATCAGCCTGCGCCTTCAGGTCGGCGACTGCGTTGGCGATCTGCTCGTCGGTGTAGGGCACGCCGACCGCGCGGTTGGTCCTGAGGTGATCGGCAATCGCCTCGGAATCGAGCTCGGTCTTTGCAAGGAAGGGATAGCCCGGCATCACCGACTGCGGCACGATCGCGCGCGGATTGGTCAGGTGGGTGACGTGCCACTCGTTCGAATACTTGGCGCCGACCCGCGCCAAGTCAGGCCCGGTACGCTTCGAGCCCCACTGGAACGGATGGTCGTACATGCTCTCGGCGGCGAGCGAGAAGTGGCCATAGCGCTCGACCTCGTCGCGGAGCGGCCGGATCATCTGCGAGTGGCAGAGATAGCAGCCTTCGCGCACATAGATGTTGCGGCCGGCGAGCTCGAGCGGCGTGTACGGCCTGACGCCGTCGACCACCTCGATCGTGCTCTTGAGGTAGAACAGCGGCGTGATCTCGACCAGGCCGCCGATCGCGATCACGACCAGAATGCCCGCGATCAGGATGATCGAGTTCTTTTCGAAGATTTGGTGGCGGGTCCAGAAGGACATCTTGAGCTCCTTATTCCGCCGGCTGCAGCGCGAGTGGCGTGGTGACTTCCACCTCGCCTACCCGCACCGTCATCCAGAGGTTATAGGCCATGATCAGCGAGCCGATCAGGAACAGCGCGCCGCCTGCGGCGCGGATGATGTAGAAGGGATGCATCGCTTCCACGGTCTCGATGAAGGAATATTCGAGGAAGCCGAGCGAGGTGTAGGCGCGCCACATCAGGCCCTGCAGGATTCCCGAGACCCACATCGCGGAGATGTAGAGCACGATGCCGATGGTCGAGATCCAGAAGTGCCAGTTGACGAGCTTCAGGCTGTACAGTTGCTTGCGGCCCCACAGCCACGGCACCAGGCAATACAGCGCGCCGAAGGAGACGAAGCCGACCCAGCCCAGCGCACCGGAGTGAACGTGGCCGATGGTCCAGTCGGTGTAGTGGCTCAGCGAGTTCACCACCTTGATCGACATCATCGGGCCTTCGAAGGTCGACATGCCGTAGAACGCGACCGAGACCACCAGCATGCGCAGCACCGGATCGGTGCGTAGCTTGTCCCACGCGCCCGACAGCGTCATCAGGCCGTTGATCATGCCGCCCCAGGACGGCATCCAGAGCATGATCGAGAACGTCATGCCGAGCGTCTGCGCCCAGTCCGGCAGCGCTGTGTAGTGCAGATGGTGCGGGCCGGCCCAGATATAGAGGAAGATCAGCGCCCAGAAGTGGATGATCGACAACCGGTAGGAATAGATCGGCCGCTCCGCCCGCTTCGGGATGAAGTAGTACATGATGGCGAGGAAGCCCGCGGTCAGGAAGAAGCCGACCGCGTTATGGCCGTACCACCATTGGAACATCGCATCCTGCACGCCGCCCCAGGCAATGTAGGACTTCGAGCCGAACACCGACACCGGAAGCGCCGGGTTGTTGCCGAGGTGGAGGACGGCGATGGTGACGATGAAGGCGAGATAGAACCAGTTGGCGACGAAGATATGCGGCTCCTTGCGCTTGATCACCGTCGCCAGAAACACGAGGAGATAAACGACCCAGACGATCGTCAGCCACAGGTCGGAGTACCATTCCGGCTCGGCATATTCCTTCGACTGCGTCACGCCCAGGAGATAGCCGGTGCCCGCGACCAAGATGAAGAAGTTGTAGCCGAGCACCACGAACCACGGCGCCAGATCGCCGGCGAGCCGCGCCCGGCAAGTCCGCTGCACCACATAGAAGGAAGTCGCAATCAGAACATTGCCGCCAAAGGCGAAGATCACCGCCGAGGTGTGCAATGGACGAAGCCGGCCAAAGCTGGTCCAGGGCAGATCGAAATTGAGCCAGGGCCAGGCGAGCTGGCAGGCGATCAGGAGTCCGACGGTAAATCCGGCAATGCCCCAGAACATCGCCATGAACGAGGCGAACTTGATCGGGCCGAGATTGTAGTTCGGCTTGCCGTTGATCTCCTGCGGCGGCAGCTCCGCCGGGCGATCGAAATAGCGGTTAAGGATTGCGAAGGCGGCAGCGCCGCTGGCCACCGCGGCGAGCGAAGCATGGAAGGCAAACGGCGCATCCAGCGCCTTGGCCGCGGCGAAGGCGCAGAGGAAGGCCGCCACCGTGAAGAATAGCGTCAACCCGGCTTCGCCGTGGGTCATCCATTTCGTGGATTGAACTTGCTGCATGTTTGATTCTCTTTGCAGGGGCCTTGCCCCATCAGCCCAGCTTTGGCCGCCGCGTCCTTGATCGAGATCAACCGACGGCTACCGATCAGAAAGGACGATGCTTGCGCACTTCTGGCGCCGGCTGCCGCGCCCCCGGTGCGTGAACACTCGCCCAAGCGAGCACTCCGGCGAAAACCACGAAAACTGAAACGACGGCTGCGGAAACCAAAATCGAGTCGACGGACATAGCGACCTCCATTGAAGCTCGCTCGAATATCGTCGCTCGCGGGGAACAGTCTTTGACTTCGATCAAAAATGAGAGAGGACGCGTGTCGCATCTACGCTCGTCATGCCCGGGCTCGACCCGGGCATCCACGGTCTTCGCTCCGCTCTGAGAAAAAAGCGTGGATGGCCGGGACAAGCCCGGCCATGACGCAGCACGCTAGGCCGCTGACAGCGCCTCGGCGCGCGCCGCATCGAGCAGGCTGATGCCGCCCGTAAGAATACGGATGATGCCGTCGCGCTCGAGCTTGGTGAAGGTGCGGCTCACTGTTTCGATGGTGAGTCCCAGGTAATCGGCGATATCGAGCCGGCCCATAGGCAACGGCAGCACTTCCCCGACATGCCCTATTTCGGCGAGCCGATCGCGCCAGCCGATCAGGAAGCTCGCAACCTTCTCTTCGGCGGAACGGCGTCCGAGCAGAACCATATGCTCCTGCGCCCGGATCAATTCGCGGCCCGCCAGTTCGTTGATACGGCGCAGGAAGCGAGGCCGGTTCTCGGCGAATCGCGAGAAGCTGGCTCTGGAGAACTGGCAAAGCGATACCGCGCCTACCGCATCGGCGGAGAACTCATACTGCGGCGAGCCGGCAAGTCCGAGGAAATCGCCGGGCAAGACAAAGCCGATGATCTGCCGGCGGCCATCCGGCAACAGCTTATAGAGACGCAGGACGCCTTCAAGCACGCTGAAGAACGACGTCGCCATGGTCGCCTGCGCAAACACCGTCGTCCCGGGTTCGTACTGGACATGGCGCGACAGGTTCGCCAGCTCCCATACCTCGGTCTTGTCGAGCGCGGCGCAGATCGCAAAGCCCCGCACCGCGCAATCGGTACAGGTTTGCCGATGAGAACCTTCCAAGAGAGAAACCTTCACGCGTCGCTCCGAATGACCGCCGGCAGGCGTCCTTATGCCGCCCGGCGGAGTCAGCGCAGTGTACCGTCCACACCGCCGGGGTGTTGATGCAGATCAATCGCCCCCACCATCGCAAAGCTAATTTCAAAACCGTCGCTCCGCCCAACGCGGAGCTTTTGATAAATGGGGCCGTAATGCTGCAGTCCGCCGCACGCCAGGTTTTCATTGCGATCGTGCTGACGACATCGGCGCTTGCCGCTTCGCCGTCCGAGCAGCGCGGTCGGACGTTCGCGCTCAACAATTGTGCCCGCTGCCACTCCATCGACAAGGTCACCAAAAGCCCGCTCAAGATCGCGCCGCCCTTCCGCACCCTGCACAAGCGTTATCCCGTCGAGAGTCTCGCGGAGGCGTTCGCGGAAGGCATCCAGACCGGACATCCGACGATGCCGGAGTTTCGGCTTGACCCGGACCAGATCCACGACCTGCTGGCCTACCTGAAGACGCTGGAATAGCGCGACGGCGCCTCGCCCGCGAGAGTTGACGCAAATCAACCACGGCATGGCGAGCGCCGATAACAGTTCTTCATGATGCAACAGGGATGAACGAGATGTTCAACACGACCCATCTGAACGACGAATTGCAAGCCCTGAAGATCGATGTGTCGCGCCTCTTCAACACGACAGGTGAAGGCATACGCGACACCGCAAGCGCGAGCGCCGACGCCTTCACCACGCGCATCAAGGAAGCGCTGGAGGAACTGAGCGAGGTCCTGAGCGGTGAAGACACTCAGGTCCGTCAGTTGATTTCGGAACGGCCGATCACCTCGCTTGCCTCCGCCTTTGCGCTGGGCGTGGTCGTCGGCTTCGCAATGCGGAGGTAGCAAAGTGAACACCGAAAATATCGTCAGACAGCTACGCGTACTCTGGCGCACCGACAGGATCATCGCCGATATCCGCCTGCGCCACCTCCTGATCGGCGTTGGCCTGCGGGCCTTCGCGGGCCTGATTGCGGCATTCGGTCTTCTGATGTTCGAACTGTCCGCGTATTTCGCACTGGTCCAGGTCTGGAGCGCGGTCTCGGCCGCGGCGATCCTAGGCGCCGCCAACTTCGCCATCGCGGCGATCCTGTTTGCCCTCGCGCTCCGGCCGCCGTCAGGCCGCGAGCTCGACCTCGCCAGCGAGATCCACGGCGCTTCCGTCGAGGCGCTTCAGGTCGAGGCACGCGCGATGCAGTCGCAAGTCTCCGGACTAGTGCGCAATCCCCTGAACGGAATCCTACCGGTGCTGGTGCCGCTGATCGGCATCATCATCAACAGCCTGAAGAAACCCGCGGCCGGGCACGCCGCGAAGGACCACGCCTGACGCCGCACACCGCGCGATCGAACCGAGTAGAGCAAGATGACAACCGCACCCCAAAAGCCGATCCTCAACACCTCCCTGCCGCCGCAGTTTCGCAAGATCCGCCTCGAGCTCGCGCGCGAGCCTGATCATCCCGAAGGCGATGCCGGCGCCGGCTATGTGATGGTCGCGCCGCTCGACGACGACTACAGGATCGACCAAAAGCTGTGGCGGGCCAACCGCGAGGCGTGCCGGGTGGTCCGGCTCCGGCCCGACGAGGAATACATCCTCGGCCACCTCCAGGGCGGCGGCTGGGTCCTGCATTATGACGGCGCACCCGGCACACCTGATGAGATCGGCTTCCACTTCAAGGACGAGCACTTCGTCGCGGGCGAATACGTCTCGATCGGCGAAGGCGACAAGATGCACACCTATCGCGTCACGATGGTGTCGCGGCTCTGATCCCACCTCGCCCCGCTTGCGGGAAGAGGTCGAAGTTCAAGCTACGCTTGAATTTCGGGTGAGGGGGAGCCCTCCACCACCTCATCTCCCTCCGTATACGCGGATACAGCCCCTCACCCCGACCGTCTCCCCGTAAGAACGGAGAGAGGGAGAGGTGGCAGCTTCGATCCCCTCACCGCCTCTTTCACCTCACAGCGCCCGCTGTGAAGCGACCGTTCACGCGCCTGCCGACATGCCCGAGCTTCGGATGGACTGCAACATCGTGACGGTCATCCCTTGCTCTGCAGCAAACCGCCCGCGAGATGTCGGAATGCTTCGACAGCCTTTGCAAAGACCGCGCGAGGATCGTCGGCTGCGGCAATCCAGAGCGAGGCGTTGAGCGCCGCTCCGTTGAGCAGCCGGGCGGCAGCTTCCGCATCCATCGACCTGACCGTTCCGTCATCGATGAACGCCTGGATCGTTTGCGTCGTCGTCCGAAGGCATGCAGTCTGGTTAGGCCATTGCGATGGATCGCCAAGCACGGCTGGCCCGTCCAGCAGCATGATGCGCTGAATCTCCGGCTCCAGAGCCATCTCGATATAGGCGATATTCGCCGCTAGAAATCCAAGCCATGGGGTGGTCGCCTGTTCTTGTACGGCGCGCAGCCGTGCCACCATTTCTGCATCGATCTGGTCGATCACGGCCTGCAGCAAACCCTTCTTGTCGCCGAAGTTGTGGTAGAGCGCGCCTCGCGTCAGGCCGGCTTCGGCAGTCAAATCGTCCATCGACGCCGCCGCATAGCCTTTGGCCGCGAAAGCCTTCCGTGCCGCTCGAACAAGCTTGGCCCGAGTTTTCTCCACCATCTGCGCACGTCGTCTCGCGACCACCGCCAGCTCCTAAAAAGACATACGTCACGTATGTGTATTGACATACGGCGCGTATGTTCGGATATAGCGACATACGGGGCGTATATCAACGAGTTCCCGACGGCGCAGAGACGACCTGAAACACCCCAGGCGAAACAACGTCGCGTGGGAGGACTGGCCATGCCTCGTTTGAACAGGAGCAAAGCAATGACCAAACGCGATGCAATCTTTCCTGCCAGTCGGCAGGCGCTCTACGAAATCAACCGCTATTCGGCGGCGATCCGCTCCGGCGGATTTCTGTTCGTCTCGGGCCAGGTTGGCAGCCGCGACGACGGCTCGCCCGAGCCGGACTTCGAAAAGCAGGTGCAGCTTGCCTTCGACAATCTCACGCAAGTGTTGAAGGCCGCCGGTTGCACGTTCGACGACGTCGTTGACGTGACCACCTTCCACACTGACCCGGCCACGCAATGGGAGAAAGTCACGGCCGTTCGACTGAAAGCAATCGGCGAACAGCCCTACCCGAACTGGACCGCGGTAGGCGTGAACTGGCTGGCGGGCTTCGATTTTGAGATCAAGGTCATCGCGCGCCTTCCTCAGGCCGCCTGATCGATTGGCAGCGATCGGCGACAAGATGCACACCTATCGCGTCACGATGGTGTCGCGGCTTTGATAACTCCGTAGCCCGAGTGAAGCGCCAGCTAACCCGGGCCCGCTCGCAACACTGCCACGGCGGCCCCGGGTTACGCGTTCCGCTCCACCGGGCTACGAAGCTGTCACAGCGCCAGCTTGACGTCACAGAGACCGTGCTCGAGAGGATCGGCCTTCACCTCGAAGCCGAATTTCCGGCACATATCGAGCATCACGATGTTCTCGGTCAGCACCTGGCCCGAAATCGCCTTCAGCCCTTCCGATCTCGCGTATTCGATCAGGAGCTGCATCAGCGCCCAGCCGAGCCCCTTTCCCTTCAGATCCGTGCGCAGCAGGATCGCATATTCGCCGCTTTCATAAATCGAGTCGGAATGAATCCGCACCACGCCCAGGATTTCCTGGGTGCTTTCGTCGACCGCCACAAAGGCCATCGCGCGTGCGTAGTCGAGCTGGGTGAGCCGGGCGATGAACTCATGGGAGAATTCCTTGATCGGCGCGAAGAAGCGCAGCCGCAGGTCCTCAGCCGTGACGTGCCGCAGCAAGTCGTGGATCTGCGGCTCGTCTTCGGGCCGGATCGGCCGCGCGAAGATACGTCGCCCGTCGATCAAGTGTCCGTCACGGTCCGCAAGCTGCCGCTGCCATCGTGACGGATAGGGCCTGACCGCAAAGTTGCTGAGCCCGGGCCCCGCAAATTTGCGCGGCACGATGCCGACCGCAACGCGCGCATCGACCACGAGCACGCCGGCCTCGTCCGCCAGCAGCGGATTGATGTCGAGCTCCCTGATCTCGGGGAGATCCGCCGCCATCTGCGCGAGCTTGACCAGCACGGTCGCCACCGCATCCGGCTTCACCGCCGGCACGTCGCGATAGGCGCGCAGCAGCCGCGACACCCGCGTGCGCTCGATCAATTCGCGCGCCAGCCGCATGTCGAGGGGCGGCAGCGCCAATGCCTTGTCGTTGATGATCTCGACCGCGACGCCGCCGCGGCCGAACACAACCACGGTGCCGAAGGTCGGATCGTCGGCGAGGCCGAGAATGAGCTCGCGCACCTTCGGCCGCACGATCATCGCCTGCACGATGACGCCGGAAACCCGCGCGTCCGGCCGCAGCGCCGTGGCGCGGCCCAGGATCTCGGCGGTGGCCACGCGCACGGCATCAGGCGTGGTCAGATTGAGGATGACGCCGCCGATATCAGACTTGTGCACGATGTCGCGCGACATGATCTTCAGCGCGACCGTCATGCCTTGCGCGAACAGGGTGTTGGCATACTTGACCGCCTCCTCCGCATCGGCCGCGAGATAGGTCTCGACCATCGGGATGTCATAGGCTTCGAACAGCCCTTTTATCTCGATCGGGTTGAGCCACTGGCGTCCGTCCGAGATCGCGGCGGTGACGATCTTGCGCGCCGCCGGAGCGTCAGGCGTAAAGCTCTCCGGCATCGCCGGCGGCACCTGCGTCAGTTCCTCCACGACCTCGCGATGCCGCACCAGGTGCATGAAGCCGCGCACCGCGTCGTCCTCGGTGATGTAGTTCGGAATCCTGTTGCCGCTGAAGAGGTCGCTGATCGCGCCGTTGGCGCCGACCCACACCGCAAGCACCGGCTTGGCCGCCCTGCCCCGCTTCTTGCGGTGCTCGGTCACGATCTTGGTCACGGTCGAAGCAATCTCGTCCGGCGCGGCAATCGCGGTCTGCACATTCATGACCAGGACCGCGTCATTGCCGGGATCGGCGAGCAGCGCCTCGAGCGCCACGGCGTAACGTGAAGCCCCGGCATCGCCGACGATGTCGACAGGGTTCGAGCCGGACCAGGTCGGCGGCAGGGCCGCATCGAGCTGCGCGTGAGTGTTTGGCGTGATCGTCGCCGGAATTCCGCCGAGCTCGACCAATCGGTCGATCGCGAGCACGCCGAGGCCGCCGCCATTGGTGAGCAGCGCCAGCCGCTTGCCCGGCGGCGAGGCCACGCGCGCCAGCGTCTCGGCGCAGTCGAACAATTCGCGCAGATCGGAGACCCTGAGCATGCCGGCGCGGCGAAACGCGGCATCATAGACTGCGTCCGAACCGGCAAGCGCGCCGGTATGCGTCGCGGCCGCTTTCGCGCCCTGCGCCATGCGGCCGGACTTGACCACGACCACCGGCTTGATCCTCGCCGCGGCGCGCGCCGCCGACATGAATTTGCGCGCGTCCTTGATCGACTCGACATAGAGCAGGATCGCGTGCGTTGCGCCGTCGAGCGCGAAATAATCCAGGAGATCGGCGATATCGACGTCGAGTTGATCGCCGATCGATACGATGCCGGAAAATCCGACCACGCGCTGCGCGGCCCAGTCCACCATGCCGGCCGCGATCGCGCCCGATTGCGAGATCAGCGCGAGGTTGCCCGCCGCTGGCAGATGCGTCGAGAAGCTGGCATTGAGACCGACGCTGGGCGCCATGATGCCGATGCAGTTGGGGCCGATCAGCCGCATGCGATGCTTGCGCGCCGCCTGTTCGGTGGCCTCCGCGAGCGACCCCGGGCCGTGGCCCAGTCCGGCGGTGATGATGACGGCGCCGATCGCGCCGCGCTGGCCGGCATCGTCGACGATCCCGGGCACGGCGGCAGCCGGCGCCGTGATCACGACGAGCTCGGGCACGAATGGCAATTCGGCGATGCTGCCGACCGTCGCAACGCCGGCAATCTCGGCATGGCGCGAATTGACCACACCGAACTGGCCCTTGAACTTGCCGCCGGAAATATTCTGCACGATGGCGCGGCCGACCGAGCCCTCGCGCGGGCTGGCTCCGACGAGCGCGACCGAGCGCGGCGACAGCAGGTGATTCAATCTGTAAGTGGACATGCTCTGCTTCCGGACCTTCGGCCGGCACTGGCCGTATCGAGGTTACGAGGCGATGGCGCTGCGATGCGACACCGTAACCAGCCATGGTGGCCGGCCCATGACGAATAGTTCCTGTTCCGGAGTCGGCCTTGCGTTTGCTCAATTCCGACGGGCCCGAACGCGTTGACCTGCCTCAAACGCCGGGCCTACGGTACGGCTAGGCTGCGACTATCAACCGCATCAAATGGAACAAACCCATGCGCGCCCATCAGATCATGACCCGCCCGGTCATCTCAGTCACGCCTGAAACAACCATCGTCGATGCAGCCAACCTGATGCTGCAGCGGCATATCAGTGGACTACCAGTCGTCGCCGCCGGCAAGCTGGTCGGCGTCATCTCCGAGGGCGACTTCCTGCGCCGCGGCGAGATCGGAACCCAGCGCAAATACGGTCGGTTCCTGAAATTCCTGCTCGGCCCCGGCCCGGCCGCGACCGAGTTCGTTCGCGAGCAGGGCCGCAGGGTCGCCGAGATCATGACCTCGGATCCGATCACGGTCACCGAGGAGACATCGGTCGAGACGATCGTCGCGCTGATGGAGAAGCATCACATCAAGCGCCTGCCGGTCGTTCGCGGTGACGAGATCGTCGGCATCGTGTCGCGGTCCAACCTGCTGCAGGCGGTGGCAAGCCTTGCCCGCGATATCCCCGATCCGACCGCCGACGACGACCACATCCGCGACCGCATCATCGCTGCGCTGGAGAAAGCGGATTGGTGCCCGTTCGGCCTCAGCGTCGTCGTCCGCGACGGCATCGTGCACTTGAGCGGCGTCATCACCGACGAGCGCAGCCGCCAAGCCGTGGTGGTCGCCACCGAAAACGTCGCCGGGGTGAAGAAGGTCCACGACCATCTCTGCTGGGTCGAGCCGATGTCCGGCTTCTATCTGCAGTCACCTGACGACAGGGAATGGGCGAAGACGGGCTAAAAAGCGCCGGCCCTTCGCAGCGTGACGACGGGCGGTCGTCACGCTGCAATTCCTTCATGAAAATTGAAATCGGGAATCAGCCGGCGCAGTCGCGCAGGGCGCGCATCACGTCTTCGCGAGAAATAATGCCGGCGAGCCGTTCGCCCTCGAGCACCGGTATGCTCCGCAGCCGGTGATTGACCATCAGTTCGAGCACCCGCGTCAACCGCGTCTCCGGCACCACATAGATGAATTCCGACGTCATCACGTCCGCGGTCGTTTTCTGCATCAGATCCTCATAGCGCGGCAGGATGCGCGCCGGCGTGAAGACGAAGCAGGACAAGAGGTCGAATTTGGAGACCATCCCCACCACCTGCGTCCCGTCGACGACGGGATAGGTGTTGAAGTCCTCCTCGTCGAAACGTTCGCACAGTTTGGCCATCGTCATCTCGCGCGAGACCGTCTTCGGCTCGCGCGTCATGTAGTCGGCGGCGGTCAGCTCGAGAAATTTGTACAAGGCGAATCCTCTGTCAGCTTCTTCATTTAAGCCAGCCGCCCCGCTGGCATATTGACCGAAGTCAATCACCGAACCTGCCGCGGGTCACGGCGACTGCGGGACGAAGCCCCTCCTCCCCTTGAGCAGGACTGGCCAATCGGACCATAATCTGCCAGACCACTATACGAATCCGCCCCGCGGCGGCGAAGAACCGGAAAAGCGTTTGACTGGCCTCGACCCTCCCCCTTCCGATGACTGCGCCCCCGATCGGCGCTTTCGGCTCGGCGCCGAGGGAGCCGGGATCGGCGGCTGGGATATTGATCTGTCGACCAAGGAACTCGCCTGGTCGACCACCGCGCGCAGGCTGTTCGGCGTTCCCGATAACGCGCCGATCAGCTACGAGTTCTTCCTCTCGCTGCTCGGGCCCGATGACCGCGAACGCACCGAACAGGCGATGTCAGGCGCGGCCGAAAGCGGCGAGCCCTTCGACCTCGCCTACCGGCTGAGCCGGAATGATGACGGCGACCGCTGGGTGCGGCTCCGCGGCAGCCTGACGCGGGACAAGACGTCCGCGCACCTTTCCGGCATCGTGCTCGACATCGATGAGGAAAAGCGGCATGAGGAGGCCCTGCGCACGCGCGAAGGGCACCTGCGGTCGATCCTGGAGACGATCCCCGACGCGATGATCGTCATCGATGGCCGCGGTACCATGCAATTCTTCTCGAGCGCGGCGGAACGGCAGTTCGGATATGCCGAGCAGGAGGCGATCGGACAGAATGTCAGCATCTTGATGCCGGAGCCCGACCGCTCTCGCCATGACAGCTACATGGCACGCTACCTTACGACCGGCGAGCGCCACATCATCGGCATCGGCCGCATCGTGACCGGCCAGCGCAAGGACGGCACCACCTTCCCGATGCATCTGTCGATCGGCGAGATGCAGTCCGGCGGTGTGCCCTATTTCACCGGCTTTGTCCGCGATCTCACCGAGCACCAGCAGACCCAGGCGCGGCTGCAGGAATTGCAGTCGGAGCTCGTCCACGTCTCGCGCCTCAGCGCAATGGGCGAGATGGCGTCCGCGCTCGCCCACGAGCTCAACCAGCCGCTCGCCGCCATCAGCAACTACATGAAAGGCTCGCGCCGCCTGCTCGGCGCGAGCGATGACCCGAACCGCGCCAAGATCGAGAACGCGCTGGATCGCGCCGCCGAACAGGCGATCCGCGCCGGGCAGATCATCCGCCGGCTGCGCGACTTCGTTGCCCGCGGCGAGTCGGAAAAGCGCGTCGAACGTCTCTCGAAGATGGTCGAGGAAGCCGGCGCCTTGGGCCTTGCTGGCGCGCGCGAGCAGGACGTGCGGATCCGCTTCAACCTCGATCCGCGATATGATCTGGTGCTGGTCGACCGCGTCCAGGTCCAGCAGGTGCTGGTCAATCTGTTCCGTAATGCGCTGGAGGCGATGGCGCAGTCCGACCGGCGCGAGCTGATCGCCTCGAACCGGCCGGTCGACGAGGACATGATCGAAGTGTCGGTGTTCGACACCGGCCATGGATTTCCTGACGACGTGGAGAAAAACCTGTTCCAGACCTTCTTCACCACCAAGGAAACCGGCATGGGCGTCGGGCTGTCGATCAGCCGCTCGATCATCGAGGCGCATGGCGGGCGGATGTGGGCCGAGTCCAATGACGCGGGCGGCGCGACCTTTCGTTTCACGCTGCCGGCGGTACCGAACGAGAGTTTGACAGATGGCGCGTAGGGGAAATGTCTACGTCATTGACGATGACGACGCGATGCGGGATTCGCTGCAATTCTTGCTCGACTCGGCTGACTTCGACGTGCGCCTGTTCGAATCGGCGCAAGCCTTCCTGGACACGCTCCCCACCATCGAGTTCGGCTGCGTGGTCTCAGATATCCGCATGCCCGGCGTCGACGGCATCGAGCTCTTGAAGCGCGTCAAGGAAAGCCGCGGAGCTTTCCCGGTCATCATCATGACCGGCCATGGCGATGTCCCGCTCGCCGTCGAGGCGATGAAGCTCGGCGCGGTCGACTTCATGGAAAAGCCGTTCGAGGACGACCGGCTGATCGCGATGATTGACGTCGCGCTCCGCCAAGCCGAGGCCGGCACCCGCGACGAGGCCGCGACCCAGGACGTCGCCGCCCGCATCGCCTCGCTCAGCCCGCGCGAGCGGCAGGTCATGGACGGGCTGGTGGCCGGGCTTTCCAACAAGATGATCGCCCGCGACTACAATATCAGCCCCCGCACCATCGAGGTTTACCGGGCTAATGTGATGACCAAGATGCAGGCGAGCAGCCTTTCGGAATTGGTCCGCCTGGCCATGCGGGCCGGGGCGCTCAAGGATTGAGCTGAATCAAGCCGGCCGGCATCGAGAGGCTTATAAACGGAGGTTGATGGACCGGATGGCCGGCCCGGAAGGCGGATAAAAGCCGTGATGCCCGCACCCACCAGACCCCCTCTTGTCTACGTCGTGGACGACGATACCGACGTGCTCGGCTCGCTGCGTTTCCTCCTGGAAACCGACGGCTTCTATGTCCGCACCTTCCGCAGCGCCGAGGCATTGCTGAACGCCATGACCATGGGCGGCGCCGACTGTTTCGTCATCGACTACAAGATGCCGAACATGAGCGGCATCGACCTCGCCGGGGTTTTGCGCCAGCGCGACGTGGACACGCCGATCATTCTGATCACCGGCTATCCCGATGCGACCATTCCGGCCAAGGCCGCGGCCGCCGGCATCCGCCATGTGCTGCACAAGCCGCATGTCGAGGACAGTCTGTCCACCCGCATCTGGGACGTGATCAAGACGGACCGATCGACCGCTCACGCCCCCTAGCCTCGTAGCCCGGGTGAAGCGCAGCGCAACCCGGGACACCTCCATCCACGTCTACCAGCGGCCCCCGGGTTACGCTGGCGCTCCAGCCGGGCTACGGTCCGGCCACCTACGCAACTTTACTTAGGGGCCAGCCCTTAAGGCATGGAGCGAAATTTCCGAGTTCGCTTGTTCCGCGTACCAAAAGCCATCCGCTGCACAGGAGATGGCTCAATGCTCACCCAGTCGCCCGCCACCGCTTCCCTCAATATCAACCGGCCTGTCCCGGGCGGCCCTGCGCCTACCGAGCCATTTTGCGGCCTGGCCGGACATGCCGGCCTGATCGCGACCGAATTCACCTACCGGAAGGATGAGGAAATCTACGGCGAGGATGAGCCAGCGGAATACGTTTACCAAGTGGTCCGCGGCGCGGTCCGCACCTACAAGCTGCTCTCCGACGGACGGCGCCAGATCGGCGCGTTTCACCTGCCCGGCGACGTCTTCGGGCTCGAGTCCGGCGCCAAGCACCGGCTGGCGGCGGAAGCCATCATCGACACCACGGTGCGTCTGGTGAAGCGCCGCAGCCTGGAACAGGCCGCCGGCACCGACGTCCAGGTCGCCCACAAGCTCTGGACCATGACGGCTGGTGACCTCAAGCACGCCGAAGAGCACATGCTTCTGCTCGGGCGCAAGAGCGCCATGGAGCGGGTCGCCAATTTCCTGCTGGAAATGGATCGCCGCCTTGCTGTCGCCGGCATGGGCATGATGGCGCTGCCGATGTGTCGCCGCGACATCGGGGATTATCTCGGACTGACACTGGAGACGGTCTCCCGCGCGCTGTCGCAACTGAACGACGAAGGCGTGCTCGGCTTCTCCGGCGCGCGCCAGATCGTGCTGCGCAACCGCCAGCGCCTGCGCAACATGGATGTTTGATAGAGGACTCCGGTAGGGTCGTAGCCCGGGTGAAGCGAAGCGCAACCCGGGGCCGCTGGTAGTGAAGTGCACCCTTATCGTGAGACACGATAATCAGGGACAGGTGCCCGCCGCTTGAGGCGGCAGGGCGGGTTGAT
>NZ_JCAMOR010000081.1:0-31913 GCF_059512385.1 Bradyrhizobium sp. Crot121
CCGCACGAAATTACTTCGCTGTCGTCGCTATCGCCGCAACTCTGCTCTGGCTAACATAACTGTCCACGCGACCTAGACGTCTTCTTCACATTATTTCAAGTGAATGATCGTACTGGTCCACGCGTCACCGTCGGCGTTACCGCACTGACCTGACCTGCAAAAAACGCCGCCAGAGCACCAAGCAGAAGAGCCAGAGCACCGAAGAGGGCACCGCGCGACACCGTCTTGGCCGTGGTATCAGCCGCTTGCTTTGCTTGTTCTTTGGTTTTGGCGAGCGCTTCTCGGTACTGCTGTTGGTACTGTGCAACCTGAGCCTTGGCTTCATCGACGGAAATATTCTGCGCCTTGGCCAGAGCATCAGCAGCCTTATCCGTCGCAGCGGCCTGTTGTGCGGGGTCTCCCGAGAGCGCCGCACGAACGGCTGTTGCTGCGGCGTCCCGAAGTGCCGCGGGATCCTGGCCGCCGGAGGCACTGCGAACCCTGTTCTCGATGGTCGCCGCCGGATCGCTGATGGTGTTCAAGGAAGGCGCTGCGGTCTGGACCGCAGTTTGAACGGACCCGCCGACGGCTTTACCGGCTCCTCCCAGTGCTGACGATGCCGTGCTCAGGGTGCCGCCAATCAGACCCGAGGCTGCCGACGAAAGCAGGTACACGACGATGAGGGTGGAAACCGCCCACGCAATCAGACCGTGATACGCCGTCGTCGTGTGGGACGCCTTTCCTGAAAGCCGCCCAGCGATGTAGCCTCCAATCGCAGCCGCAACTATTCCGGAGATAACCCACCAGATACCAGCTCCAATGGAAAGTGATCCGGCGCTCGGAGTATCTCCCGCCGCGACGTCGATGGTCGACAGCCCTACGCCGATTCCAATCATGTTCAGGATCATTTGCATCACGAGAGCAATCGTGGCACCGGCCAAGACAGCACCCCAAGAGACCTCATTCAGCATGATGGTGCGGACCTCGTCGGCGGGAGCGACTGCACTCGCCTGGGGAGGATTTCGGTGGTCGCCTGGACGACCCACTTCCGGGGAATAAGCCATTTTGAGTGCTTCTAAAAAAGAACTTGGGTCCGTAACCTCCTCGTTCCAACGATGTTCCTACGCTTGCGAGATCGCTCCTGCGTCCACCTGACACAGGCAGACTGCGTTTCCACTCCAAATTCCAGGCGACCACGAGTCCCATTCAGGCGGGTGAGTGCGGACCCAACCCCATCACTGGACCGCCAACCTTGGGGAGCGGGGTTTGGCTCGGCACAGGTTCGAAGAGCGTTCGATGCCCAAAGCGAATGGTCGACCGTGGTAAGCGGACTCTATCGACCCGATATCCGCTTCGAGTTCAGCGATTTGGCCGTATCGAGGTGCTCCTCCAGCACCGGAATCTGGGCTTTGGCGTATTCCCCGGCCGCGTCGGACTGCTTCGCTGCCTTCTTGTGTTCTGCGATGTCCTTCTGATGATCGGCGACCATATGCCTCGCGAACTCCTGGTCGAATTTCGCGCCGGTCATTCTAGCCATCTTCTCATAGTCGGATTTCTGTTTGGCGTTTGGGCCGTCAGGTGGGGCAACGCCTTCGGATTTCGCCGCATCCATCGCCTTCTCGTTGGCGGCAGAATGATCGTTCGACAGAGTCTGTCCGAACTTCTTTACACCATCGCTTTGGCCGTTCTGCTGCGCGAGCTGCCCCATTTTAACTTCCGCGAAGTTACCTTCGATGGCTTTTTTCAAGAAGCGCCGACTAGCCGACTCGGCTGCATGGGCTGATGAGACCAGAAGCAGTGCAAAGGCGGTAATGGATAGAACCTTCATGGTCACCTCCGGCAATACACGCGCTCCCAACCTAAGAACCTGGCTCTTAGTTCCTAATCGAGCGTAGAGACCCAACTTCTAGAAGGAGCGTGCACCCACACATCAAGAAAAATTTCGTCACAACCAACGTGAGTAGGTTTTGTGGCGCATGTACAGGTCTGGGCTTCCGATGGCAGGTGGCTGGCGAGAGTGCTTACGTGTAATGTTCCGGTATTCGGAAGTGGGACAATCTTCGGCCGAGACCGCGGCACCGAAGAAACCGGCCAAAAAGACGAGGAAGGCGGCGGCCGGTCAGAAGGAGATGCTGATGCCGATCGCCGGCAAGAAGCCTGCGAAGGAAACGGCGGCGTAAGAAGCCCGCGTCCGGCCGGCAACGGAAGTCGGCGTGAGCGGCAAAGCACGCGCAGCAGGAGGTGGTATCCCTGGGGCAAACAACCCAAGGAGCAGTACATGAGCCCAATCTTTCCCGAAGAATTTTCGGCCAGGTTGACCGACCGGAATCCGTTCGCGATCATTGACGGCATGCCGCCTCGAGATCCCGACGAGGAGGAAGAGGAGGACGACGAGGACGAAGGCACCGACGAACCGGCGGTCGTGCGCGAGCCGGACGAAGACTAGATGAGCAGTCTTACTTCGTCAGCTCGCGGACTTCGCCTGGACTGAGATCCAGGGTCGCCTCTTGTTTCGGGGCTCAGGCGGTAGTCGGCGAGGGAGGCGGTCCAACTTTCCGGTACGGCGCACAACAGTAAGCGGTGTTTTCCTCGCACATTGACCAAGCGCGGTAGACCGTTCCGAAATCTACGGCTGCAACATCGACGGCAACACTGCGCCAAAGCAGACTTTTGTTTCTGCTCACCTGTGACCCAAAGTTTGAAGCGAGTGCCGTCGCCGTACCAACGATGGGCAGCGAAGCGCGGTACCCTGGCACGCTTCGCTGATTCTGAAGGAGGAATTCCCGCTAGGTGTTCAGGCGACCTTCGCCAAGTTATCCTGACGTTCTTCGATGTTTGCAATAAGGTGCCGCACTGCCTCCAGCATGAAGTCCAAAGTATCTGTATCGACAAGCCGCCCGTCTTTCACTCGCTCATGAGCGGATGATATGACAATCTGCGGCCTGATGGTGATGTAGGCCCCGATGCCCATCAGCGTTTCAGTGAGCTGAGCTTGTGCCCGAACACCGCCCGTTGCTGCTGGGGATGAAGAAAGCGTAAGCGTGGGTTTGCCCTTCAATGAAGCTGAGCCGTAGGGGCGAGATGCCCAGTCTAGCGCATTTTTGAGCACGCCTGACATACCGTAATTATATTCCGGCGTCGCAAGAATGATGCCGTCGGCATAAGCAATTGCCTGCCTGAAATCCTGCACCGCAGCCGGCGGAGTGTGGTCATGGTCGCTGTTGTAGAGCGGAATATCATTCAGCGGGTAGACGAGCATTTTTGCCTCTTGGTCTACGGCCTCAGCGAGACTGTGAAGGATCGCGGTATTAAATGAGCCTGCTCTAAGGCTCCCTGAGATGCCGAGCAAACGGAGGGGCTGTGTTGACATCAAATCTCCTACGATGAGTTAGCCGCGCCTTTGGCGTGACGGCTTGCAGGTGAAAGCCAACAAGGCTTATAAAACCTCATGTATAGATGAGGTCAATGGCGATAATCATGACACCTACAAAAATTCTCTCTGTCGGCGAAGTGGCACGGCGCAGCGGCGTGACCGTCGCCACCTTGCATTTTTACGAGTCCAAGGGGCTCATCAGATCGAGCCGCACTGCCGGAAATCAACGCAGATACGCGCGGCGGGTGTTAAGACGCGTGGCTGTGATCAGGATCGCTCAAAGAGCCGGTATTCCGCTCTCGATAATCAAGGAAAACCTCGACCGTCTACCCGAAGACACATCCCTTTCGGAGCGAGATTGGCATCAGTTTACGACGCAGTGGAAGGAAATGTTGAACGAACGCATTACCGGCCTGTTGCAGCTTCGCGATCAGCTTGACGATTGTATTGGCTGCGGCTGCCTCTCGCTTTCACAGTGCCCTCTCAGAAATACGGAAGATCATCTTTCTCGCGAAGGCGCAGGACCCCGCCTTCTTCTCCGTCGATGACTGCTTTGGGCAGATTTTGTTGAAAAAGGGCGCAGTTGCGACTCAGAGATAGCAGTGATTCAGTCTGTCTAATTGGCAGGACTGAAGATCATGATGGGACATCAAGTCGAACAGGCTGCTTTGTTCTATGAGTTCGCGCTCGAGAGGCACTTCCGACCCCTTACTTCGCTCGATCGATAGATTTGTCGATCTTGAACAGATTAGCAGGACCTGGCGCCCTTCTACAGTAAGATCGGGCGGCCTTCGATCGATCCTGAGCTGATGATACGGATGCTCCTGATCGGCTATTGCTTCGGCATCCGATCGGAGCGGCGGCTGTGCGATGAGGTTCACCTCAATTTGGCCTACCGGTGGTTCTGCCGGCTCGACCTGGACGGTGCGGTGCCGGATCACTCGACGTTCTCAAAGAACAGACATGGTCCTTTCCGAGAAAGCGGTCTCTTCCGTCGCGTGTTCGAGAGCGTCTTGCAACGTTGTATCGAGGAGCGGCTGGTCGGAGGTGAAGGATTTTCCGTCGACGCGAGCCTGATCAAGGCCGACGCCAATCGGCAAAAGGGGATTCATCTGGTCGATTCTTTTTTCCGACGGCGCTTCCCGCCCTTTTCGGCGCTGGGACCTTGAATCTCGGGAAGAGGTCGGCGTTCGAAAGGCCGACAAATTTCAGCACCGCAGATGGGAACTACCCGTCGCCTCGGCGCACTTGAGACACGTGCTTCAACGGCAGGCCCTACGTGAAGCGACCGCAGCGGACGACAGCAGGCCTGCCGTGGACGATTGAACGCGCGCGTCTCGGCATCGTCACCTGTCGTCACTCTGCCGGTTGCGGCGCGTGGGAAGCATCGAGCGCGTCCGCGCGAACGGAGCGGCGCGCTTGGCAGAACCAAGGATAGAGAGCAGGGAGCACCAGCAACGTGAGCAAGGTCGCGCTGATCAGGCCGCCGATGACGACGGTCGCGAGGGGGCGCTGCACTTCGGCGCCGGAGCTGGTCGAGACCGCCATGGGCAAGAAACCAAGGCTGGCTACGGTCGCCGTCATCAGCACGGGGCGCAGCCTCGTCATGGCCGCCTGCCAGGCAGCCGAAGCGGCAGCGAGACCCTCCTTACGCCGCTCCTCCATGTAGCTCACCATCACAACACCGTTCAGGATGGCGATGCCGAACAGGGCGATGAAGCCGATCGCGGCCGAAATGCTGAACGGCATGCCGCGCAGCGCGAGGGCGAAGATCCCGCCCACGGCCGCAAACGGCACGTTGAAGAAGATCAGCGTCGCGAGCCTCGCGCTGCCGAACATCAGATAGAGCAACAGGAAGATGACGGCGAGCGCCAGCGGGACGACGCTCGACAGCCGCGCCATGCCCTCCTGAAGATCCTGGAAACTCCCACCCCAGGAGATCGTATAGCCCGGCGGCAGGCGGACCTGGGCGGAAACCGCCTGCTGCGCATCGGCCACGAAGCTCGCAAGGGGCCGTGCGCGCACGTTGGCCTGCACCGTGATGACGCGCTTGCCGTCCTCGCGCTCGATCTGCGCGGGGCCGGGCTCCCAGCGGATGTCGGCTAGATCGCCGAGAGGCGCTGAAACGCCGGCGCCGTTCATCACGCGCAGCGTCCGGATATGGTCGATGCTGCCACGGTCCTGCGGAGCCAGGCGGACGCGGATATTGTACCGCTCTTCCCCATCCTTCATGGTGCCGACGGTGCGTCCGCCCAGAGCTTCGACGAGATCGAGCACCTGGGTCGCATTGAATCCTCGCCGCGCGATCGCGTCGCGATTGACGATGACGCGGAGATACGGCTGGCCAACCGTTTGTTTTGCCTGCACGTCGGCGGCACCGGGAACGGTCGAGACCACGCGCGCCACGCGGTCGGCGAGGTCGTGGAGTGTTGCCGTGTCGGTGCCGTGGACGACGATGGCAAGGTCCGCCATCACACCCTGCAAGAGGTCGTCCATACGCATCTCGATCGGTTGCGCCCAGCTTTGGCTAATACCAGGGACGCTCTGATCTAGAGCCTGCTTGTAAGCTTCAATCAGCCCAGCCTCGGTTTGCGCGGTGCGCCATTGTGATTTCGGCTTCAGCGTAATGAAGGTGTCGCTTTGCTCGATCCCCATCGGGTCGGTCGGTATCTCCGAGCTGCCGCCGAGTGTGGTGACAGTCTCGACTTCGGGGAATTTCTTGAGCGTCTTCTCCACCATGGTCTGGGTAGCGATCGCGGATTCGAGCGAGATGCCGGGCAGCTTGGTGGTGGTGACGGTGAGGGCGCCTTCCTCCAAGCGCGGCAGGAACTCCGCGCCGAGACGAGAGCCGATCATGAGGGCGCCGCCCAGCATCAAGGTCGCCACGAGAATGGTGATTCCGGGATGGCGCATCGTCCTCGTGAGCACGGGCGCGTAACCGCTCCGGGCAACGCCGATGATCCGGCTGTCGCGCTCGGCGACCGGCTTGCGCAGGAAGAACGAAGCGAGCACCGGCATCAGCGTGAGTGTTAGTACGAGCGACGCGACCAGCGCGAACATCACGGTCAGCGCCATCGGGCGGAACATTTTGCCCTCGACTCCCTGCAGGCTGAGGATCGGCAGATAGATCAGCGAGATGATTGCGACCGCAAAGGCGACCGGGCGCGCCACATCATGCGCGGCCTCGCGCACCACCTGCTCGACCGGGAGAGATGACGCCTCCGCACGACGGCGCACGATGTTCTCGATCATCACCACCGCGCCGTCGACCAGGAGGCCGAAATCGATCGCGCCGAGGCTCATCAGGTTGCCGGAGAGGCCGGCGAAATACATGGCCGTGACGGCGGCCAGCATCGACAGCGGGATGGCCAGCGCCACGATGACGGCGGCGCGGAAATTGCCCAGCAACAACAACAGAACAATAATGACCAGGAAGGCGCCTTCGGCCAGGTTGTGAGCCACCGTCTGCAGAACGCTGTCGATCAGATCGGCGCGGTTGTAGTAGGGAACGACGCTGACGCCAGGCGGCAGCGTCTTGTTGATCTCTTGCACGGCGGTTGCCAGACGCTGGGCGACCACGCGCGTGTTCTCGCCCAGCGTCATCAATGCGACGCCGACCACCGCCTGGCCGTCGCCTTGGCTCGTCACCGCCCCGAGCCGCGGCATCGGCGCCTCGACCACCTCGGCAACGTCCTTGACGTAAAGCGGCGTCCCGCCAGCTGCGGTGCGCAGCACGATGTTGCCGATGTCGCCGAGCGATTCTAGCAGCCCTTCGCCGCGGACGACGGCCTGCTCGCCGTTGCGCGCGATCGTCGCGCCACCAATGGCACGATTGTTCTGAGCCACTGCGTTGTACATCTCCTCGATGGATAGACCAAAGCGCATCAACTCGGGTTCGGAAACTCGGACCTCGTAGGTCTTGAGTTCGCCGCCGTTGACGTTGACCTCGGTGATGCCGGGGACCAGCTTGAGCTGTGGCGCAACCTGCCAATCCAGGATCGACCGCAACTGCATGAGCGAGTAGTTCTTGCCCTCAACCCTGAATTGGTAGATCTCGGAGAGGCCGTCGGAGAGCGGGCCGAGCCTGGGCGCTCCTGCTTCTGCAGGGAGCGCTGTCTGACTCAGCCGCTGCGCAACAAGCGTGCGGTCGGTCAAAATGTCGCCGCCATCGGCGAACTTCACATAGATGACAGACAGTCCATAGCGCGAGATCGAGCGGTAGCTCGTCATACCGGGCAGGCCCTGCAGCGCCAGCTCGATCGGCGTGGTGATCGAGCGCTCCACGTCCGGCGGAGCCAAACCCGGTGCTTGGGTGGTGACCAGCACCTGCAGCGGCGAGATGTCAGGGTCGGCGTCAAACGGCAGGCGTTGCATGCTCAAAAGACCGGCGGCGACAAGCCCGGCAATGAGGACGAGGACGAGCATACGGTTGCCGAGGGCGGCATCGACGATCCTGTTGATCATGGCGATGTCTGCCTTAGCCCTGGTCCGGAATAGTGGACTGCATCAGAGCCGCCTTGAGCCAATAGCTGCCCTCGCCGACGACCGGCGTGTCCGCCGCAAGGCCGCTCGTGATCTGGGTCTTTCCGTTTGCTACCTGGCCGGTACGAACCGCACGCCAGGCGAACTGGCGGTCTCCCGCCGGAATGAACACGACGCTCTGCCCGTTGACTTCCTGCAGGCTTTCGCTCGGCACCATCACAGCGTCGCCGCCCTGCGGCGAAAGGATGGTAACGGTCGCGAACATGTTGACGCGCAACGCCTCGTCCGGATTTGGCACCTCGCAGCGTACTTTAGCCATTCCGGTCGCCGGCTCGATCGCGTCGGGGATGTAGGTGACACGGCCGGTAAACACTCGCCCGGGAAAAGCCTTCACTCTCACTTCCACGGCATCCCCGACCTTGATCGTGCCGAGATCCCTTTCCGCCACGTCGGCCTGAATCCAAACGGTCAACAGGTCGGATACGGTCAGGATCGAGGTTGCCGGATCGACGATTTCCCCTTTCGCAACGGAGGCTGAATCAACCACGCCGGCGAATGGCGCGACAATGGCGCCCCGCGTGTCGAGCGTTGGCTGATCGCCGTCGGGGGCTGCCCCCGCGGTGCCGGCGCGCATCGGCAAGAACCGGGCCTCCTCTTCCCGGTACTGCTGCAACTCGGCTTGCTTGGTGCGGAGATCGGCTTCCATGGTGGCCACGGTGGCGCGCCGAGTCTCAACCTCGGCCTGCGTGACGAGGTCGCTGCGAATAAGGTTTGCCGCGCGGTCGTAAGCAGCATTTGCCGCTTTGAGTTGCGCCTTTGCCTGATTGAGTGCCGCCTCGGCGCCAAGAACCCTGCTATGGGCGGCACTGAGGTCGAAATTGTCGAGGACGGCCAACCGCTGACCTGCAACGACCCGATCGCCGGCGTTTACGTCGAGCGCCTCGATCCGGCCGCGCGCCATGGGCCTTATGCGGGCAAGGTGGAGCTGATCATATCCGACGCTACCCGTCGCCGACACGGCACGCACCAGCGGACCGGACTTCGCCTTTTCGATCTGCAATTGCACGTTCGCGAGCTTCCGCTCCGAGAGAGTAATTGTTGCTGGCAGTTCCGGATCGGCGACAACTGCCGCGGGGGCGCTCACGGACGCCGCGATCGAGGCGAAGGGCAGCAAGCGGCCCGCCGCGAATCCCGTAGCTAAGGCGATAGCGACCGTCGCGACGCTGAGGAGCAACCGGGGCTTCGCAAGCGTCGATGCCCCACGAAAAGGCACTGAGCCATGGTTGGACCCCGACCCATTGATCGCGAATACGTGAGCTGTGCGTGATAGGCTCGTATGGTTCATGTTCACTGTCCGACAAAAATCGTTGGCCGGGATCGTTAGCGGGCTTTTCTGACGCGGGCCTGAAGCCTACTCTCGGTCGCGTTCAGGCTGGCTTCAGCTTTCTGCTGCAATTGGCCTTCATGACCACGAGTGGGCCTATGCGAGTGTTGCTGGTTGAAGACGAGCCGCATCTCGGATCCGCTGTGCAGGAGCATGTTCGCGCGGCCGGACACGCCGTCGACTGGTTCGAGCGGTTGGAGCTGGCGGAGCACGCGGTGCGCACAGTGTCTTACGATGCGCTGCTGCTTGATCTGCACCTGCCCGATGGGCGCGGACTGGATTTCCTGCGCAAACTTCGCCGCCGCGGTGACGCGCTGCCGGTCGTGATCCTGACCGCGCGCGATCTCGTCAGTGACCGGATCGAGGGGCTGAAAGCGGGAGCTGACGATTACATCGTCAAGCCCTTCGACCTCGACGAAGTGAATGCACGTCTGGAGGCCGTCAGCCGCCGGTATTTCGGCAACTCAGTGCCGGTCGTTCAGGTGGGGCCGGTGGAGCTGGAGTGGGAATCGAAAATCGCGCGGCTGGACGGGCGATCCGTCGAACTGAGTGCGCGGGAGTGGGCCGTGATCGAAGTGCTGGGTCGGCGGCGGCAGTCCACGGTGTCGAAGGAGCAGATCGAGGATGCGCTGTACGCATTCGGCGAAGAGATCGAGAGCAACACCATCGAGGTTTATGTCAGCCGCGTTCGCCGCAAGCTCGGGCGCGATTTCATTCGCACGATACGCGGTCTCGGCTACCGCTTGGGAGACTAGGACGTGGCAGGCAGGAGTCTGGTGTCGCGGCTGATCTGGGTCTTGAGCTCGTCAATGGCGGGGCTGTGGCTGCTGGGCAGTGTTGCTGCTGGCACGCTGACGATATTCGAGGTCCACGAGCGGCTCGATGATGCGATCGAGGAGGTCGCGCAGCGGCTGGTGCCCGCCACCTACGATGCCACCCAGCAACCGCAGGCCATGCAGCAGATGGCCAAGCGCCTCGTCGCAACGATGGATCCAAGAGCCCTGGCCTATCAGATCGTCGGTCCGGCGGGCGAGATCGTCATGCGCTCCGAGAACGCGCCCGCGGTGCCGTTTCCGGTGCCGCGCCAGGCGGGATTTCACGACATCCCGCAATACCGGGTCTATTCTCAACCAGCGGCTGTCGATGGCTACTTCATCCAGGTTGCCGAGCCTGCCATGCACCGCTCCGAATCGCTGCGGCGCGCCGTCGCA
The DNA here is from genome assembly GCF_059512385.1 of Bradyrhizobium sp. Crot121. Classification (NCBI taxonomy): domain Bacteria; kingdom Pseudomonadati; phylum Pseudomonadota; class Alphaproteobacteria; order Hyphomicrobiales; family Nitrobacteraceae; genus Bradyrhizobium; species Bradyrhizobium sp. Crot121. Next base: position 10,430 of record NZ_JCAMOR010000081.1, read on the forward strand.
CTTACGGTCGGACCGCTGTTGCTGTTCCTGCCGCTGTCCTGGTTCTTGATCCGCTGGGCTGTGTTCCAGAGCATGCGCTCGCTGGAGCGGTTGCGGAGCGAGATTGGCCGCCGCGACGGCTCCAATCTGTCGCAGATTCCCGATATGGGCCTGCCGACGGAGCTCGCGTCGATGCTGGCGGCGGTGAACCGGCTCTTGGAGCGGCTGGAGCGTGCGCTGGCTACAGAGCGGCAGTTTGCAGCAAACAGCGCACATGAATTGCGAACGCCAATCGCGGCCGTGCTGGCCCAGATGCAATTATTGTCGGCCCAGCTCGCCGGCACGCAGCACGCAGAGCGCGCGGCGCGTATCGTCAGCCAGATAAAAGAGCTCAGCGGCCTTGCCGAGAAACTGCTGCAACTGTCACGGGCCGGGGCAGGCGTCGGCATGCTGCGAGAACGCATTGATATGCTGACAGTCGTGCAGGTCTTGGTCGATGAGTTTCGCCGTCGCGAGGACGTGGGCGCCAGGTTGGTCGTCACCGCCGAATGTCCAGACGAATTTATCGTGCAAGGGGAAATCGACGTCCTCGGCATAACGCTCCGAAACCTGATCGAGAATGCCGTCCGCTATGGCGCCCCCGAAGAGCCGATCGAGATCGTCATCGGCCGCGACCGGCAGATTCGCCTGCTTAATGGCGGTGCCGTCATTCCGGCTGAGACACTCGAGACTTTGAAAAAGCCTTTTGTCCGTGGCTCCTCGGTCGGTGCCGGCGGCGGTCTCGGGCTCGCCATCGTCGACAGTGTTATGAAACAGATTGGCGGCAGCTTGACGCTCATTTCTCCCGTGATGGGTCGTAGCGCCGGCTTCGAGGCACGGTTGGTCTTCCCTGAAACGATCTGAAGTCTACGTCGCATGCGACGAGATGAGGTAACGACGACGTTATCCGGCTCCGACGTCGGAGCGTCAGCGATCTGTTCAGCTAGACGTCAGGTCTTCCTGCCATGTCCACAGCGTCTGAACGCTGGTGGGCCAATTGCAGGATGTCTCGAATGAAATTGATACAGATCTCGGCAACCACCATCGTGTTGACGTTCACGTATCCGGCTATTGCCGTGCCGGTCGTACCGCCTGATCCTCCCTTCAGTGCGGCGCGCATCGAACGTCTTCCTCCCGAGGTAAGAAGGGTGGTTCTTTCGAGATGCGGCGCGCACGCGGAAGCCGGCCACTATTTCGCGACATACGACAATCATTCGAACGTAATCCGGCTCGACTACTCGGCCCTTTACTGCCCGAGTGCGCCGAAGGTGTGCGATGGGCCGGCCTGTCTGCTGCAAACTTATGTGCTTCACGGCGGCAAGTATGTCTTGTCGCAGTCCCGAAGCTACCATCCGCCCGCGCATTCCAAGCTGCCTGATTGGCCTGATCGAACGCCTTGCGGGATTCCGCGAGCGCTGCGCTTAGAACGGACCATGACTCGCCACCGGCCTGCTTCAGCTTCTGCAGACGAGCTTCCGCTTCGGATGCATCGGATTTCATCTGCTTGAGGGCGGCATCGAAGTCCCCGGCGTGACTTGCGGCCACCTTGCTGGCCGCCTCACGGAACTTGTCGGCGGCCTCGCGCCAGGCCTTTGCCTGCGCGGCGGCGATGTCCTTGAAGGTGGCCTGCTGCTGCTCGACCTGCCTGCCGGCGCTTTCGAAATAGATCTTCATCCGCCCTTCGAAGCCAGCCCATTGCTTCTCGAGCTCCGTCCTGCTGCGTGCCAAGGCCGCTTCGCCGGCTTCGGCTTGTGCCTTGAGCTGCACCTGGAATTCGTCGCGGCGCTTCTTCAGATCGGCGATGATCTGCTCGGCCTTAATCTTGGATTCGGCCTTGGCCGCGCCGACCCTCACGTCGAACGAGGCGAGGGCGGCATCCATTTCGTCGATGCGCTCCTTGGCCCAATTCAGATACAAATGCGTGCTGCTATGCTCTGGCATGACTGTCTCCGTTGACTGTTCGAATTGGATGATCTCCTGGTTCGGCTTTACTGATGTTGACTTGGGTCAACAGCCGGTTCGTTCTCTGTCGCGTCCATCAGGCCGCGAGACAGGGAAGCAGCCTTACCTCTTCATCCCGGGGCATTGGACCGAGTGCGCGGCGGTCCTGAAGCAATCGCCGCATAGAAGTCGCTCGGAGCCCTCAGCTCGGCATCGGGGGGCGGCACATCCGCATTGAAGACCTCCTCGCCCATGCGCAGGGCGTTGACCAAGCGGTTATCCTCTTCGAGATTGAGCTCAGAAACGCGCCTAGTCTCCTTTAGCCTCGTTTCTTCAACTACAGCCATGATTGAAAGCTCCATGAATTGAACGAACTACGCGGCCGTCCAGCCTCCATCCATCGAGAGGTTTGCGCCGGTGATCTGCGCAGCGTCGTCGCTGCACAGAAACAGCGCGAGCGCAGCGACCTGCTCCACGGTGACGAACTCCTTCGTGGGCTGCGCGGCGAGCAAGACATCGTTGATGACTTCGTCCCTCCGCATGCGACGAGCCGCCATCGTGTTCGGGATCTGCTTCTCCACGAGGGGCGTCCAGACGTAGCCGGGGCTGATGCAATTGCAGGTAATCTTCGAGCGCGCGAGCTCCAGCGCCACCGTCTTGGTGAGGCCCGCAATACCGTGCTTGGCCGCGACATAGGCGGACTTGAAAGGCGAGGCGACCAGCGAATGCGCCGAAGCCGTGGTGATGATGCGGCCCCAGCCGCGCGTCTTCATACCCGGCACCGCCGCGCGAATGGCGTGGAAGGCGGCGGACAGGTTGATCGCGATGACCGCATCCCACTTCTCGGCGGGGAACTCTTCGATCGGCGAAACATGCTGGATGCCGGCATTATTGACGAGGATGTCGACGCTGCCGAAAGTGTTCTCTGCGAGCGCGATCAACTCGGCGATCTCGCTCGGTTTGGTCATGTCCGCGGGCGAATAGATCGCCTTGACGGCGAAATCTCGTTCGATCGCAGTCCGGGCCTTCTCGACATCGGCAGGCGCGCCTATGCCATTGATCACGACGTTGGCGCCGGCGCTGGCGAAGGCCCGCGCGCAGGCGAGGCCAATCCCGCTGGTCGAGCCCGTGACGACCGCGGTCTTACCGTTCAGAATTCCCATCTCTATAGTTCCTCTTAGATGCTGATAGGGTCGCCGCTCCCGGGTCGCGGCGCGCAGTTGAAATTAAAAGACCAAGGCTCTCTCACGGGCTCGAATCGAGCCGCGAGCCGGCTGTCCCAGATAGTCGTGCATCACCGTCCCGAGCCCGAGCGTGAGGTCAGCACGGATGTGAACGGCGGCGACGATCTCCAGTACCGGCAGTTCTGCTACCGGCGCTAGTGCGTGTGGTGAGAGCGCCAAGGCCGCCGGTCCGGTCCAGGCGCCCTTCAGCACGATGTCCTCGAGATGGTACTGAACGAGCTCGCAGATGCGTGGGGTGCCGTCGACGTGCGGGATGATCTTGAGCAGGAAGTTCGGCTCCTTGAGAGCAGCGTTGACGTTCGCCAGATCGGCCTCGCGGTGCTTGTAGCCCATCGTGCCCGTGGCGACCCGGAGCGGGCCGTAATCCAGCGTACCGATCAGCGTGTCGATCTCGGTTCGCAACGTCGGCTGCGCAAGCTTCTTCGGAAAGCCCCAGAGCTCACGTCCGCCCGCAATCGGTCCTTCGTCGTTGAGGAACATGCAATGCGTGTACCCACCCTTGCGGCCGCGGAAGGAGACGGGAATGACCTGCCCGCTTTCCGTGTAATCGCCAAAGCCGTTGGAATCTGGCATGCGGATGAACTCGTATTTGACGAGCGCGTCTCGCTCATCCACCTCCAGCGGCTCCGGAACCACGGCCCGGAGCTTGGTCGGGTCCGTGCGATAGGTGATGATCATGTATTCGCGATCGACGAACCGGTACGGCCCGGGTGGATAGGCCGGGTTGGTCAGTGGCATTGCGAAGGCTCGTTGTTTCACATCTGTCTCGCGCATTGCGTTATCTCGAGGCGATGAGGTTCGGTCACTCGCGGCCGTCATGTTCGAGATCGAAGGTGAAGACCCCGTCGGGACTCGATGGCCGGGCGAGCACCTCGGGATGGCGCAGGGTACGCAGGGCGTCGTGGTAGCCGGCTTGCCAATGGTCCTGCATCGACAGGCGCGAGAACTCGTAGTCCTTCGAATGCCCTTCGTGGTTGCGCGCGCGATAGATCAGGTGGACGATATTGTAGACATTCCGCGAGACCGCCGTGCTGAGCAGTTTCACGTCCTCATGCTGATTGAGATCCTCGGGCAGCCTTCCCAGGAGATCCGTGAGTGCGCGCCGCAGGCGCTGCACATGCTTGAACTGGTCGGTGCTGGCGCGCGTGCGGCTGGAATACTGGATCTCCTTGTGCCGCGTGACGACCTCAGCCATGTTGCGGGGAAGTTGACCGCGCGCGCTCCAGAGGTCGACCTGGAACGCAAGCATGTCCTGCGGCGCATCCGACTCGATCACCCATTGCAGCGGCGTGTTGGAGACGAGACCGCCGTCCCAATAGTGCTCGCCCTCGATCTCCACGGCCGGAAAGCCGGGCGGCAGTGCGCCGCTCGCCATGATGTGCTCCGGCCGGATCGTATGGATCGTGTTGTCGAAATAGACGAAATTACCGGTTCTGACGTTGACCGCGCCGGCGCTGAAGCGCGTCAGCCCGGCATTGATACGATCGAAGTCGACCACGCGCTCCAGCGTGGTCTTGAGCGCGCGCGTGTCATAGATGCTGGTCGCGTCGCTGGCTCCGCCGGGCTGCAGCCAGGGCAGGACGGGACGGGCGGAGAAGAATCCGGTGGCGCCACACGTGGCCGCCAGACCGGCGCTCATCTGGTTGATGAGGTTGCGCGTATTGTCGCTCCGCGTCCAATCCAGGAAGGGATTGCCGGACCAATCCCAGGGGGCGGTGGAGGTGACCTGGGTCCAGAAATCGCGCAGGCGGTCAACACGGGACTCGGGCGGATTGCCGGCGATGATGGCGGCATTGATGGCTCCGATCGAGATGCCGGCGACCCAGTCGGGGTGAATGCCGGCTTCGCCTAAGGCTTCGTACACGCCCGCCTGATAGGCGCCGAGCGCACCGCCGCCCTGCAACAGCAGCGCGATGCAGTCGAAGGGAAGCTGCCGTCGTGCGGATGAGAGCTCTGGTCGAGGCTGGAAGTTCATGGTGAGTTCGCTCTTTGATTCTTGATGGAAATGCTCGTGTTAATGGTGACTCGTGTCTTGCTTTCCGACCTTTGGAGGCTCGAGCAGCACCTCCTTCAAATGGTCGCCGGAGGCGACGACGATCACGAAGTTGAGTTTGCCGTCCTGTCGGATCAGCCCACCGGCCAGCGCGCTGCCGGCCGCCGCTTTCTCGGCGACCTGCACGGCGTCCGACAATTCCTGCTTGATCCATTTCAGGGCGAGGATCTTGGCGAGGTCTTCCCGATCGAGCTCCTTCAGCGACGATGTCATCTCCTTCCCGGTGATGCTTCCGGTATTTGCGTCGATGGCATTCTCCCACACGTGCTCATTCCGGATCGTGCGAACGCGGTAGACGGGCGGGCCGTCGATCTCGAAGCTGATGTCGGCGGTCTTCGAGCCATCATGCAGACGTTCCGCGATCTCCATCGCCCGGCTGAGCGGGACGCGCGTGGTACGGAATTCCGAGAGAACGCGGCGGATAGCTGCCTCTTCGGCCTCGCTTTGCGCAGTGGAGGTTCGGGCGCCCGCACCCGCAGGAGTCTGGACATCCGCGACGGCGGCTGTCGCGGCGAGCGTGGCGGACCACATGATCAGGGCAAACAAATGCTGCTTCGACATTGGATTAATCTCGGTCTTGGTTGGTCAATCGCCTGCGAGGGCTGTGTGAGCGACGAAGATCTCCTTGTCGGAGAGCGTGGGCAGCGACTGGTTGGTATCGATCACGACGCGCTCCGGCCCCTTCACGTCGGAGTGGATGCGGATCGGAGGCCGCGCACGATCCGGCTCCGCGAAGCGGCTTGGCAGTTGGGCCGGGAGCACCCAACCGATCGCCCAAAGCAAGCAGAGCAGGTCGCCGCCAACCGACAGAAAATAGCCGCGCAAGGGAAGGGCGGTGTCGTTCGATCGGCTCGCGTGCATTGACATTATGGATCGTCGGCTCATGGCGTGCGGCTCCTGACAACGGCATCACTCTGTCGCATCGTCAGATACTCCACGGGCGGGGATGCCGGCGCGCACGTTCGGCGTCGAGATAACCGCGCTCATCGAGCCAGTCGGTTGGACAATAGGCTGCGGCCTTCGGATCGATCGCGAGCCCATCGCGCTGGAGCGCTGTCCGTGTTCCGGTCACACCGGTCCACACGACCTCGCCGTTGATCGGGTCCACTTTCATCCCGTCAAAGACTTCGATGAAGTTCAGCATCTCACACACCCGTGCTCGCTCACGCCGTGTGCGTGAGACGGTCGACTTCGTCTGGCGCAACGCCTCTGCGCGCGAGTTCGGACTCGATCACGTCGAACACGCATTCGACCGGCGCGATCCAGGCGTTGACCCAGTAGATGATGCAGTCGCGGGCGATCAGCAGGGCCGGCGTCATGCGACCGTCCTCCGCTCCAGCCGGATAGTGCTGGGCTGGCGTGTGGCGAGCGTATGAGCCCACGCGATCATCGCGATCGTGATGCCAAGCAGCAGGCTCAGGGCCACGAGGCACAAGGCGACAATCAGGTTCAGCGATGCGGCGGCGAGGCCGGGCAACGGATTTTCGCGCATCAACGCGAACAGGAGTGTTGACATTCCGCGTCTCCTTAATAAAATACACCGTATAGTTCATATAAATCACGCGCCGCTGCCTGAGTCAAGACGAGTGCGTCACAAGCGCGTGTGCAGGATCAAGGCGGCGAGGCTCCGCCAGGTTCAACCAGAAGCCTCGAGCAGAGAAGGGATCTGACATGACGAGATTGATGCCGGCGTTATTCGCAGCGGCCGTAGTCGCGCTTGGCAGCGCAACAGGTTTTGCCCAGGAGAACCGGGGCACAGCCGAGCAGCGAGCGGCTTGCACCCCCGACGCCTTTCGCCTGTGCAGTGCCTACATTCCCGATCCATCGGGAGTCGAAGCCTGTCTGCGGCTCAGGAAATCGGATCTGAGCGAAGGCTGTAAAGCGGTGTTCGAGCAGGCATCCACCGGCTCAGCCAGGGGCAGATAACCAGCGAGATTGCGGCGTGATGTGACGAGGCGCTGCCTTGAGCCACGTCCGCACTGCGACAGTAGACAGGAGCGATCTTATGAGCACGGTGTACATCCCGGCCCTGGCTGCCTTCGGCGGCTCTGCGTTCGGCGCGCTCTCGACCATCGTTAGTGGATGGTTCAGCGGACGCCGAAGGCGGCGCGACCTTCATCATGCCCGCTCGTTCTCAAGGCGCGAACAATTGTACCATAGCTTCATCGAGGAGGGATCACGGCTCTATGCCGAGGCCCTGGTCAATGATCAGGCCGAAATTCCGCAGTTGGTCAGCCTCTATACGCTGATCGGACGCATGCGGATCTTGTCGAGCAACGAGGTCGTTCAGGCCGCCGAGAGAGCCGGGCACCTGATCATCGAGACGTATCTCTCGCCCAATCGCACATTCGTCGATCTCCCCAAATTCATCGAGGAGATGGATCCCTTGCGCGATTTCGGAGAGGCCTGTCGCCGCGAGCTGATGAACTTTCCGGCGGAGTGAGCGACGTTATGCGCGAAGAGATTGACGACCGAACGAGGAGCGCTCGCCGAAGGATCGTGCAGGCTGCTATCCATCTCTATCGCGAGATGGGACACAACAAGACCACCGTCGCCGATATTGCGCGGCACTTGTCGATGTCCTCAGCCAACGTCTATCGGTTCTTTCCCTCGAGGCGGGCGATCGAGGAGGCTGTGGTGCAGGAGGTGCTCGAGGAGGCGGTCAGTGCGGCGGCTGAGGCGGCCCGCGGCAGTGGCCCAGCGCTACGGCGCTTGGCTGCAATCCTGAAGGCCATCGCCGACTGCAATGAAGCTCGACCGGCGAAGCATCGGCGACTGCAGGATTTGATAACTCTGGCCGTCCGTCAGAACTGGACGGTCATCCTCACCTACGACGACAGGATCCGAGGGCTGGTGCGACCGATCGTCGGCGCCGGGCAAGCACGCGGCGAACTGCAGGGCGGCAGTCCAATGGCGCTGACCTGCTGCCTGCTGGAAGCCATGGATGTCTATCTCAACCCATCGCGGGTCGGGGCTGCGACGCTGCGGCCAAGCTTCGACGAGATGTTGAGATTTTGTACGGGTGCTTTGCATCGTGGGCCATTCCTGCAGCCGGCCGAGATGACAGCTCACGTGCAGCTCAAGGCCGCCGGCTGATGCGAATGCTTCCAGGCCAAACGTCCAAAGCAGACACTTACTATGACCAGTCCGTTTCGCAGGCTGCCAGGAAAAAGCCGACGCGCTCGCGCACGAAGCCCGGAAGTTCCTTCTTCAGGTCCTTCTGAGTTTCACCGACCAGCGACCGGAACAGCATCGGTAGCAGAATCAGGTCGAGAAAAATCTGCGCGGTAGCACGGCTTCGCTTGGCGCTGAAAGGGCCCCTCGGGGTGCGCGCGAGTTTTTGCGTGGCGTCGTCCAGCAGTTGGGATACCGCGGCGAGCGAGCGATCGCGCGCAGCGTCGTGCACGTTGCGGCTCAGTTCGGGAAAGCGCTGCGATTCCGCGATCGTCGCGCGCACCATGCCCAATGACTCTTCGATGACCCTGTCGACAAGGGTTGTGCCGAGGCTCATCAACTTGTCCTCGATGGTGCGGCCTTCGGGCGAGAAGTCCTCGAAGTCCATCAAGCCGTCGATGGTGCGGGCCACCACCGCCGCGAACAACGCTTCCTTGCCGGGGAAGTGGGCGTAGATCGTCGGCTTGCTTGCAGGCGCAAGCTCGGAAATGTCGTCGATGCTGGCGCTGCGATAGCCCTTCTCCAGAAACAGCTGCTGGGCGGCATCGAGAATGCGCGCCGGCGCGTCGCCGGCCAGATCCTTGGGCGGTCTGCCTCGCTTCGTCTTCTTCATTGTGGGTCCTCCGAAATCACGAGTCTGTGCGCGTCGCTTTCCCACTTGACATGGCTCGCGAAGAAAGGCAAGAAAAAGAAAATATACGGTATAGTTTATTTATCCGCCAGCTCATCGTGTTTCGTGAGCCTGGCGAGTGATCTCAAGAGATCGGGGTCCCAAAGGTGCCGGGACGGTGGACCCCCGTCGTTCGAGCCGAATGAGGAGAATGTCGTGACTGTTTTGAGCCCAGCCCCGTCCGGCTTGCAGGAAGGCGTGCTGCTGCGCGAGCTGAATCGCAGGGTCACCAACGGTGTTGCCTTGGCCATCGACCTGGTCTCCGCCGCGGTCATCCGGGTCGAGGGGACGGAAGCCAAATGCGCGCTCGGCGATATCGTCGAGCTGCTGCATGGCTACGCCGACGTGCATCGTGCGCTGGCCATGCCAACGAGCGACACGCTGATCCATGCCGCGACCCACCTTCGCAAGCTCGGCTGTGGCATGCGCCGGGCGCTGCTGGACCGGATGAACATTCAACTGGCATTCGCGACCCAGTCCATCGCGCTCCAGCCGAAGCGCTGCTGGCATCTGGGCCTGATCGTCCATGAGCTCGTGATGCACGCGGCACGGCACGCCTGCTTCGACGCGCGGGCCGGGCAGATCAAGATCAAGCTGACGCGCACCGGCGCGCTGGTGAACTGCGTGATCCTGGACAACGGAACGCGTCCCGCCCGCGATGTCTCGGATCGCGAATTGCGAATTGCGAAGGAAATCGCGAGGGCGCTCAGCGGTCGGATCGAGCAGGGTTTCGGCGCCGAATTCACCTCGATTGTTTTCTCGTTCCCGCTGACTGAGCGCGAACGGGGCGCAAACTGGTCAATCGCAACGCGCCAGATGAGGGCTCCGCGCCGCACCAGAGCCACCGCTTCAAATGAAGCCCTGCTCACGGCAAGCGCGGCGTCCGATCAACGCGAGCCCACCGTTGAGACCGATCCCCTTGCGGGACTCCTGCGCCAGCAAGAAAGCGAAATGATTGTCCCCCGCCAATCCGCCGATGCGCTTGGCGCGCTGTTGTCTCCTTCCCATCATACGGACGCGCTATGAAAAGCCAAATCTCGAACCCCGTTCGAACGCCTCATGCGGCGAAGACCCTCGCCGCAGCGGCGGTGCTTGCCAGCGTTGCGCTGACCGGTTGCAACGATCACGCGGCGCAGACGGCCACACGGGCAACGCTGGTCCGTACCACGATCGTGCAGCCGCGCGACCGGCAAGCCGCCATCACGTTGACGGGCGAGGTTCAGGCGCGCTTCCGCGCCGATCTTTCGTTCCGCGTCAGCGGACGTGTGATTGCTCGCGCGGTGGACATTGGTGCTCACGTCGAAAGGGGCGACGTCCTCGCCCGGCTCGATCCGGCCGAGCAACAGGCCGATGTCGATGCCGCGACCGCGGCAGTTGCCTCCGCCGAAGCCCAGCTGCGCGTGGCGAAGGCAACGTTCGAGCGGCAGAAAGCGCTGATCGCAAGCGGCTTCACCACCCGGACCGTTTACGACCAGGCCCAGGAAGGTCTGCGAACCGCTGAGGGTGTGCTGGAGGCGGCTAAGGCTCAGCTCGGTACCTCGCGCGATGCGCTCGGATATACCACCCTGCGTGCTGAAGCGGATGGCGTCATTACCGCGCGAAGTATCGAGGTCGGCCAAGTCGTTCCGGCTGCCCAACCCGTGTTCTCGCTCGCGCAGGACGGGGAGCGGGATGCCGTCTTCGAGGTCTACGAATCCGTCTTCCTTGGCCAGGCCGACAGCGGCCGCGTGATGCTGGCGCTGATCTCCGATCCCGGCGTGACAGCAACGGGTGAGGTGAGGGAGATTTCACCGGCTATCGACGCGAAGAGCTCCACGATCCGCGTCAAGGTGTCGATTGAGAACCCGCCGGCTGCGATGACCCTGGGCAGCGCCGTCTCGGGGACGGTTGTGGCGAAAGCCGAGAGGCAGATCACCTTGCCCTGGAGCGCGCTGATGGCCGCAGGCAGGAGGCCTGCCGTCTGGACCGTCGATCCAAAAACGCAGACAGCGTCGCTGAAGCCGGTCACGGTCGGTGCCTATGAAGCCGGTCAGGTGCTGATCAAGGGGGGCCTCGAGCCCGGCGAGCGCGTCGTCGTCGACGGCGGTAAGCTTTTGAGCGTCGGCCAGTCGGTCACTGAAGTGGGAGACCGGTCATGAAGCGACAGGTCATGATGATCGCTGGCACGCTCGCGGCGGCCTCGTTGCTCGCCGGCTGTCAGCAGGAGACGAGCGCGCCGGAGCCCGTGCGCCCCGTGCTCTCAATGCTGGCCAAGCCCGACAACAATGACAGCACGCTTGCCGTCGGCACGGTCGAGCCGCGCTACAAGACCAATCTTGGTTTTCGCGTACTCGGACGGCTGACTTCGCGCCCGGTCTACGTTGGCGACATCGTCAGCGAAGGGCAAATCATCGGGACGATCGATCCCACCGCACTCGATCTCGCCGTTCGCGCGGCCAAAGCTCAGCTTGCGAAGGCGAGGCGCAGCTTGCGACGACCAAGGCCACGGAGGAGCGGCAACGCGCGCTCATCACCAGCGATGCGACCACCAGGCAGACGCTGGACAATGCCGAGCAGGCCCGCGCCGGCGCCGAAGCAAGCGTCGCGCAGGAGCAGGCGAACCTGACCAAGGCGATCGAGCAACTCGGCTATGCCCAGATCAAGGCCGACTTCGGCGGCGTCGTCACCGCCGTCGGCGCGGAAGTCGGCCAGGTGGTCTCGCCCGGTCAAACCGTGGTGACGGTCGCGCGCCCGGACATTCGCGAGGCGGTCGTCGATATCGGGGAAGACCTGCCCGTGCCGCTCGAAGTTGGTCTCCCGTTCAGCGTCAGCCTGCAGCTCCTCCCCACCGTTCAGGTCGAGGGCAGGATGCGCGAAATCGCGCCGCAGGCCGATGCGGTGACGCGGCTGCGACGCGTCCGGATTGCGCTCGACAACCCGCCCGAAAGCTTCCGCCTTGGCGCGACCGTCACGGCAAAGCTTGGCAAGGACCAGAGCAAGGTGTTGCGCCTGCCCGCGTCAGCGGTGCTCGCCAGGGACGGCGCCGATTTCGTGTGGGTGGTCGATCAATCCACCAGCACCGTCTCCTTGCAGAAGATCGATGGTGTCGCCGAACAGGCGGGCATCCGCATCACCAGCGGGGTTGCCGCAGGCACCCGCGTCGTCACTGCCGGAATTCACAGCCTCAGGCCGGGACAGCACGTCCGCATCGCACAGGATCAAGAGCCATGAAGTCGTTCAACCTCTCTGACTGGGCGCTCGGCCATCGTTCGCTCGTCTGGTATTTCATGATCGCCTTCATGGCGGCCGGCCTGTTTGCCTATCTCCAGTTGGGACGGCAGGAGGATCCTGACTTCACCATCAAGACCATGGTGATCCAGGCGCAGTGGCCCGGCGCCTCGCCCGAGGAGATGACGCGTCAGGTCACCGACCGGATCGAGAAGAAGCTGGAGGAGCTGGAATCGCTCGACTACACCAAGAGCGTGACGGTCGCGGGTCAGACCACCGTCTTCGTCTATTTGCGCGATTCGACCAAGGCGGCCGACGTCAAGCCGACCTGGGTGCGCGTCCGCAACATGATCGCTGATATCAAGGGCGATTTCCCGCAAGGGGTGATTGGACCCGGCTTCAACGACCGCTTCGGCGACGTCTTCGGCAATGTCTATGCCTTCACCAGCGACGGCCTGAGCCAGCGGCAGCTCCGCGACCAGGTCGAGGACATCCGCGCCAAGGTGCTGACCGTGCCCAATGTCGGCAAGGTCGACATTCTCGGCGCGCAGGACGAGGTCATCTACCTCGAGTTCTCCACCCGCAAGATCGCGGCGCTCGGCCTCGACGTTCACGCCATCATGAATTCACTTCAGGGCCAGAACGCGGTGGCACCCTCCGGCGTGTTGCAGGAGGGGCCGGAGCGGATCAGCGTCCGCGTCAACGGCCAATTCACCTCGGAGGCGAGCCTGAAGGCGGTCAATCTGCGCATCAACGATCGCTTCTTCCCGTTGACCGATGTCGCGACCATCACGCGTGGCTATGTCGATCCGCCGTCAACCCTGTTTCGATACAACGGTCAACCTGCTATCGCGCTCGCGATCGGCATGAAATCCGGCGCGAACCTGCTCCAGTTCGGCGAAGCGCTGAAGGAGGAGATGACTGGGATCATCGCTGACCTGCCGATCGGCGTCGGCGTCCACCTCGTTGCCGACCAGCCCGTCGTGGTCGAACATGCCGTTTCGGGCTTCACCGAAGCGCTGTTCGAGGCCGTGATCATCGTGCTCGGCATCAGCTTCCTGAGCCTGGGCTTGCGGGCCGGCCTCGTGGTGGCCATCGCCATTCCGCTCGTGCTCGCGATCACCTTCGTCGTGATGGCCTATTGCGGCATCTCGCTGCAACGCATTTCGCTGGGGGCCCTGATCATCGCGCTTGGCCTCTTGGTCGACGATGCCATGATCGCGGTCGAAATGATGGTGGCGCGGCTTGAGATCGGCGATCCCCTCGAAAAGGCGGCAACCCACGTCTATACGTCGACCGCATTTCCGATGTTGACGGGAACGCTGGTCACCGTGGCCGGCTTCATCCCGATCGGTCTCAACAGCAGCAACGCCGGCGAGTTCACCTTCACCCTGTTCGTGGTGATCGCGGTATCCCTGATCGTCTCCTGGATCGTGGCCGTCTTGTTCACCCCGCTGCTCGGCGTCACCATCCTGCCGGCCAGGATGAAGGGACATCACGAGCAGAAGGGCCGCGTGGCGCAGATGTTGTTCGCGCGCCTCCTCCTGTTCTGCATGCATCATCGCTGGAGCACCGTCTCCGTGACGGCCGGCGCCTTCCTGCTCGCCCTGTTCGGCTTGCAGTTCGTGCAACAGCAGTTCTTCCCCTCGTCCGACCGTGCCGAGCTCGTGATCGACTGGAACCTGCCGCAGAACGCTTCGATCACCGAAACCAACACGCAGATGGCTCGCTTCGAGCGTGAGCAGCTGCAGGACAATAATTCGGTCGAGCACTGGTCCAGCTATGTCGGCACTGGTGCGCCGCGCTTCGTGCTGTCGTTCGACGTGCAGACCGCCAACACCTGGTTCGGTCAGCAGGTGATCGTGACCAAGGGCGGCATCGCCGCGCGCAACAAGCTCAAGTCGCAGTTCGAGGACTATTTGAGAAAGACGTTCCCGGGCACCGACACCTACGTCAAGCTGCTCGAGGTCGGCCCTCCCGTCGGCCGTCCGGTGCAATACCGCCTGAGCGGTCCCGACATCGCCGAGGTCCGCGACCTCTCGCAGAAGCTTGCAGGCGTCATTCGCAGCAGTCCCGACCTCGGCAACGTGGTGTTCGACTGGATGGAGCCGGCGCGCGTCGTCAAGGTCGATGTGCTCCAAGACAAGGCGCGTCAGCTCGGCGTCACCTCGGAAGACATCGCCTCCACCCTGAACTCGGTGCTGCAGGGCTCGTCGGTCACGCAGGTGCGCGACAGCATCTATCTCGTCAATGTCACCGGACGAGCGACCGCGCGGGAACGCGCCTCGATCGACACGCTGCGCGATCTCCAGATGACCGGGCTCGGCGGCCAATCGGTGCCGCTCGGGGCCGTCGCCAATCTGCGCTACGAGCTGGAGCAGCCCACGATCTGGCGCCGCGCGCGGATTCCGACCATCACGCTGAAAGCCGCCGTCGTCAGCAACGTTCAGCCGAAGACGGTCGTCGACCAGCTCGCGCAGAAGGTGGCGGAATTTACCAAGCAGCTTCCTGCGGGCTACGCGATCAAGATCGGCGGCTCAGTGGAGGAGAGCGCCAAGAGCCAGGGGCCGATCGTCGCGGTTGTGCCGTTGATGCTGTTCGTCATGGCGACCGTGCTGATGGTACAGCTGCAGAGCTTTTCGCGCCTGTTCCTGGTGTTCGCGGTCGCGCCGCTCGCGTCGATCGGCGTGGTCATGGCCATGCTGCCAAGCGGCGCGCCGCTGGGCTTCGTCGCCATCCTCGGCGTGCTTGCCCTCATCGGCATCTTGGTCCGAAACTCCGTGATCCTGATCGTGCAGATCGAGGATCTCAAGAAGGAGGGCAGGCCGGCCTGGGACGCCGTAGTGGAAGCGACCGAGCATCGCATGCGACCGATCCTGCTCACGGCCGCCGCCGCAAGTCTCGCGCTCATTCCGATCGCGCGCGAGATTTTCTGGGGGCCGATGGCCTACGCCATGATGGGCGGCATCATCGTCGGCACGCTGCTGACGCTGCTGTTCCTGCCGGCGCTGTATGTTGCCTGGTTTCGCATTCACCCCGATCACGGCGGTCAAACATCGACGGAGGAGCCGGCCGTGCCTGTGCACGACACTCCCGTGCACGGCGCGCCTCATGAACACGCTCGCGAGTCGCAGCCGACTCCCATCCCTGAAACGCAGTCTTGAGAAACAGCAACACCATGTCACGCACGACGATTCTGATGTTAACCCTTGGCACGATTCTCGGCACCGCGATGCTATCGCCACCTGCGGCGTTTGGACAATTCCCGCCGCCGCCTCCAATGGCCGGGCCTCCGCCAATCGCGGCCGGCGGGCCGCCGCTGGCTGCTGGGGGCCCCCCGGCATTCGCGGCTCGCCCTCCGATGGGGCTTGGCGGTGCACCACGTGCCGGCCTCGGTGGTCCGGCGCCTCGTCTCGATGCCGGACCTGGGCCGCGCGGTGCTCTCGCAGAGGGCGGGCGGGGCGGACCGGCGCTTGCGAACGCCACGCGCGCCACATCGGTGACCTACAACCGGTTCGGAAGCTACGGCCGGTACGGTGGGTCACGGTACGGCTATCGCGCGGCTTATGCAGCGAGCGCTTACGCCGGCGCCGCTGCGGGCTATGCCTATGGACGCGGCTACTCTTCCGAGGGCGACTGCTACTACGCCTACAGTCGCCACCGACGCGTTCTGGTTTGCGATTAACAATCAGTAGCAGGTGATTTTGGACCGGGCGAGCTCCAACGGCATGCCCATCACCTTCAATCTAGGAGAAGACAATGAACAAGCGACTGATAGCGACTATCGCCGGCTGCGCCTGCCTTGCCGCCGCGACGGCCGCCGAAGCACGAACCTCTTACGATGGCCCCTGGGATCTACTCTTCGTTACACAGCGCGGAAATTGCGATCCGAGCTACAGCTTTTCGGTGAACATCAGCTTCGCGGGGGGCTTTTGCTGAGGTGAATATCCTCATCGACAAAATCTCGCCTTCAGTGGATTGCAGGTCCATAAAGACCGGCCACTACACTGACGCCAATCGTTATGAGAACGATGCCGGAGATCGTCCCGAAGAGATAGTCCCGCTCGCGCAAGAACACGATCAGCATCAAGATAACGCGTAGGATCGGGAGCAGGATGATGAGCGCGATGCCTTTCCCGACGATGCTCGTGCCCAGCGTCATGGTATGCCCATGCGGGACGATGCATCGGCCGAAGAGGGCAACGATCATCCCGAGCGCGGTCACGCCCGACGCGAGCCAGATACCGTATTTGAGCTGCCGTGCAAGGAGCCGATCCATCCTGCGGGTTTCATCGAGCGCCTTGTCGTCCGCGATCATGCGGCCTTTCCGAACAACTCGATGTGGAAGGCAGAGAGCAGCATCTGCGCCGCAAGGGCTATAAGCACTACAACAAACAGGGCCCTCACTTTTTCATTTGAGACTCGCATCAAGATGCGGGCTCCGACGACTGATCCCAGAACCGACCCCAAGGCGACGGGACCGGCAATGGCGGGAACGATGGAGCCTCGTATGAAGTATGCCCCCGCGCTGGCAGAAGCGGTCACCCCTATCATGAAATTGGAGGTTGCCGAGGACACCTTGATCGGCAGGCGGAGGGCGGTGTCCATCGCAGGGATCTTGAGTACGCCGCTGCCAATCCCAAGCAGCGCCGAGATAAGACCGGCACCGTACATCAGGAACATTCCTCGGGGCAGCTGTCGTACCTGGTAGGTGACGCTACGGCCGAGCACATGGTCGGGATAGCTCGCGTGGAGTCGAAGTTTGTCCGCCCAATTGCCGGGCGGGTCGGCAATGCTGATACCGACCGGATCGCTGCGCCGGGCGAGCATCTGATGCGCCGATACCAGCAACACCACAGCGAACAGGCCGTAAAGGAAGGACACCGGGACGAGCCCGACAAAGAACACGCCCGTGAGAGCCCCGAGCGTCGTCGTAGTCTCCAGCACGATGGCGAGGCGAACGTTGGTGAGTCCTCGCTCAAGGAAGGATGCAGCGCTGCCGCAGGAGCAGGCGATCACCGAGACGATGCTTGCGCCGATGGCAGTGCGGAGGTCCACGCCGCCGAACAGGGTAAGGATGGGTACAATGAAGATGCCGCTGGCCATGCCGAGCATGCCGCCCAGCGCGCTCGCGCCAAACGACATGACGAACAGCCAGGATCCAAAGCCTGCATCCATGTCAGGCATCTCTGGTTTGCGTTGAGGTCCTCGTGCGTCGGGCAAGGCGCGTCACGAACCGGATCAGATCGCCGCGATAGTGTAACCGCTCATAGTCGACGGGCCGATTGCCGGTGGTGTAGGACGTGCGCTCGATGAGGAAGATCGGACTGCCGGTCGGCACTTGAAGCGCCTCGGCAGCGACAGCGTCGGCCGCGGCCGCTTCCAGCTTGTATTCAGCTTCGACCAGAGGCGTATCATACTTCTCCTCCAAAAGTGCAAAGACCGGTTCGGCCTCAAGGTCGTTTCCCGCGACCTTCTCGCCTAAGCCGCGAGGCAAGTAAGTCTCGTCGAAGGATATGGCTACACTGTCGGCTAGGCGAACACGCTGGAGCCTGAACACTAGCGTCCCAACTGGCAAGGCAAGGTGGCGTGCGACGGTTTCGTCGGCTGCCACAATGCGCTGGTCGAGCAAGCTGGTGCTCGGCGTTCGCCCCAATGCCTGCATGTCTTCGACGAAACCGGTTAGCTCGGTCAGCTCCTGCATGATCTTCGGTTGGGTGACGAAAGTGCCCTTGCCCCGCCTGATCTCGACGAGCCCGCGCTCGATCAGGTTCTGGATCGCCTTCCGCACCGTCGGGCGACTGACCTTGAATCGGTCAATTAGGCTTTCCTCGGGCGGCAATTGAGTTCCGGGCGGCAGGCTGCCGTCAGCGATGCCGGCCGCCAGAGCGGACGCGACACTTTCGTAAAGGGGCATAGGCGACATAACGTCATCGTGACGTCATGACCTCTTGATGTCAAGCCCAGCTCGCGGTAAATTCTCGTCATACCACGGCGTCCACACAGCCGGATTTAGATCAATGGAATCAATGAGCTATGTTAAGGAGAGGCCGCGAACGTGGCGCGATCTTCCTGATCTGATCAGCTGTTCGGCGATCGCCCGCTGGGCTCCGATCCCGCTGCGCCTGATTGTTGGATATGGCTTCGTGGAACACGGCTTCGCCAAGGCGGCGAGGGGCTTCGATGCATTCCCCGCCATCCTGCAGGCGATGGGCCTTCCCGCGCCTCATTTGCTGGGCTGGCTCACCATCGCGGTGGAGATCCTGGGCGGGCTGGCTGTACTGCTTGGTGCACTGGTGCCTCTCGCCAGTATCCCGATGGCGATCGTTCTTTTGACCGCGATGTTCACCGTGCACCTTCCGTATGGCTTCAGCTCAATCAAGCTTCAGGCAATAACGGCCGCGGGCGCGCAGTTCGGGCCGCCGGGTTATGAAACCGATCTCCTTTACCTCGCTTGCCTGGCGGCTCTCGTCTTGGGCGGACCCGGACCGCTTTCTATCGACCGCCTTCTGGCGGATCGCACAAGTGAAGCGGCATCAACTCCAAACTCGATCGCGACGTGCAATGTATCGGGACAGTAGACGCAGGACCGCGCAGACGGAGAAGCGACACGTAAGGCGTCCGCAATTCGGCTCAAAGGCTTTCTCGGTTGGCGAATATGAGGAGAAGCGAACATGATCTCTGCGGCATTTCCGTACCAAAAGCAGCGGCGGCGGGTCCTCGGCAGCGAGATGGCGTACGTGGAGGTGGGAGAGGGCGACCCGATCGTGCTGCTGCACGGCAATCCCACCTCGTCGTACCTCTGGCGCAACGTGTTGCCGCACCTGCAGCCACGAGGCCGCTGCATTGCCCCCGACCTGATCGGCATGGGCGACTCCGACAAGCTGCCTGACAGTGGCCCCGGCTCGTATCGCTTCGTCGAGCACCGCCGCTACCTCGACGCCCTGCTCGAGGCCCTGGATGTGCGCGAGCGGGTCACCTTGGTCGTCCATGACTGGGGTTCGGCCCTCGGCTTCGACTGGGCCAACCGCCACCGCGAGGCCGTGAAGGGTATCGCGTACATGGAGGCGATCGTGGGGCCGCAGTACTGGGATCACTGGGACAAGTTCGGAATGCGTTCCGCCTTGCAAGGGCTGCGTTCCGAGCAAGGCGAGACGATGGTCCTGCAAGACAACTTTTTCATCGAGAAGATCCTGCCGGGGGCTATCCTGCGCACCCTCTCCGCCGAGGAGATGGCGGAGTACCGACGGCCGTTCGCCGAGCCCGGCGAGGGGCGACGGCCGACGCTGACGTGGCCCCGGCAGATCCCCATTGAGGGCGAGCCCGCCGACGTGGCTGCGATCGTGAACGCCTACGCGGACTGGCTGGCGGCGAGCAATGTGCCTAAGCTGTTCTTGAGGGCAGAGCCCGGTGGTATCCTCGCCCACGGCCCGGTTCTCAACTTGGCCCGCAGCTTCCCAGCGCAGACCGAGGTGACGATCTCGGGGCTCCATTTCGTCCAGGAAGATTCGCCGCACGAGATCGGACGGGCCGTCGCTGATTGGATGGCGAAGTTATAGAGTGCAATTACCTGGAGATCGTCGGACTCCGAACGATCATCGATGCCTCGGGTCCTGCACTTCGAAGAGATCGCCGCAGCCGCGGTGGCGCTCTCCGAGCCCGAGTTCCGAGTGCTCGATCAGGTCTCGCCAGCACGCTCAGGCAAACAGCAGCGCGTTCCGGCGTAACGGCTGCTCGCGGCCAACTTATCTGGCCATCATCAAACTTCCAACCCGAATACGCTTGGCCGGCGCCGACGCCAACCGTGACCTAGAAATCAGGCTCAGATGCCCTACCGACCTCGCTTACTTGCCATCCTTGCCGGAGCGGCCGGGAGCGCAATCGCGATCGGAAACATGGAGGCGTTCTCTATTGAGAGCACATTTCCGCTCTTCGCGGTTCCATTCGCGACATCGATCGTGACGGTATTGGGCTCACCAAAAGCAGAACCGGCACAACCCCGTGCCCTTGTCGGCGGTCATCTTATCTCCACGCTGGTTGGGCTACTGGTTGTGAAATTGTGCGGTCCAGCGCCGTGGGCCGCCGCCATCGCAGTTGGTTTGGCAATGATCGCAATGCATCTGACCGGCACATTTCACCCGCCCGCCGGCATCGATCCGCTGGTTGTTGTCGTCGACAACATGTCCTGGAGCTTTCTGGTCGTGCCGGTTGGCATCGGCGCCATGCTGCTCGCGACGTTTGCTTTTGCTTGGAACAATGTCCTCACGGGACGCGCCAATGAAGGCCATGTCTGGCCGATCCGGTGGTGGTGACCTTTCATACGCCTTATTGCGGTTGGCCGGGGAAAAGGTGTGCCAATGGCCGCGCCGCAGATACGCACCAAACAGTTCGTGCTCGATGGCGAGGCCGTGCTGCTCGGCGTCGATGGCATCAGCGACTTCGCCGGGCTGCACTCACGTAAGCACGACGACGAGGTCCAATTCTATGCGTTCGATGTCCTGACAGCTGAGGGCGAGGACTACCGCAAGCTGCCCCAACCCTGCCGCCGGTGATGACGCCGCAACCGGCTTCGGTCATTGCGTGACTTGATCTAGTTCTCTCGCTCCCGGTGGGTGAGTTTATAGCCCGGAGCGGGCAAACCAAGCGGTGTGTACAGATAGCTGACGACCAGCGACGGGACGCCACGGCTCGCGATTTCAATCAGCCTGCCGTGATCTGGATTGTCCTTAATATCCTCCAGTGATGTGAGCAATGCCTTTGTTTGTGATCTGATTGAGCAGCCGGGTCCGGGGCGAGTGGCGGTTCGAGCGGTTCGTCGAGCGGAGCAGGCGGGACGGGTTCGAGCTCTGGCGCAGCCGGTGGAGGAGATGCGGGCTCGGCAGGCCAAATGTCGCCGAAGAACAAGAGGTGAGATCGACGCGGTCCCGCAGCTAGGGCGTGTACTCATTGAGCGACTGGCCGAATGATGTTCGCTCAACCCCCAACAGCGGCGAAAGAGCGGACATTGCCCGAGGTCGCAGAAGGGCCATGTGTGGACCAATACGGCAGGTCTGGCCACAGATGCTGAGCACGCTTCTTCGCCCCCAACCACGATCGGCCCCGCCGCAGCGTTATCTCGCAAGTGTCGCCTTGTAGGACCGGTTGAAATGGACACAATATGCTCGCTTCGGGATCGAG
>NZ_JCAMOR010000082.1:0-31460 GCF_059512385.1 Bradyrhizobium sp. Crot121
GGTTCAACCGAAGCATTCCGGCTTTCCCTGCGCAGTGGTTTACGACTTACTTCGTGCTCTTCCCGGTGACCGGGCTTCTTGCCACCGTCGCCCGCATCTCTACGAACTTAGCGCCAGCGTCGGGGCGCCAGAACCACACGACTTCGCCGTCCGCTGATGTCACGCTCGTCTGTCGCAACACCCGCGTCCACCGCATCTCACCGCAACGTTCGTGACGATCGCGACCCGCCCCTCATCCGCCGTGAGACACGCGGAGTTAAATCACTGATTTGCCCGACGGCGAAAGCGGAATGTTTTCCGCGTGAGGACTGACGAAGCAAATCACTTTGATTGAATTAAAGAAAATCGCGCGAATGATACGACGCCGTCATGCCCGGGCTTGCCCGTCTTCGCTATCGCTTCGCCGGACTGACATTAGAGTGCCCGGCGAAGCCTCGGCGTAGCCGGGTCCCGGGCATCCACGTTCTTCGCGCCCGAGACAACGTGGATGGCCGCGTCAAGCCCGGCCATGACGGAGGAGAGGATTGCGCAATGACGGGGACTGTCATTCGGGGCGTCCGAAGGACGAGCCCGGAATCCATTTCGCCGCTTGCGCTAGCTGCCCAATGGATTCCGGGCCTCGTGCTTCGCACGCATCCCAGAATGACGGCCCCTCACGCCGACACGTCGACGAGCTGACCCTTCTTGTCCGCGTTCTTATGAAACTGCTGCTCGATGAGGTCCTTGATCTTCTGCTCCACGGCCTGGCGCTGCTGCGGCGTCATGTTTTGCACGTCCTGCTCGGTCAGCCCCATGCTCTTCAGGATGTTCGCGCGCATCCGGTCGATCGGGTTCATGTGCGCGTATTTGAGGAACTCCTGCTCGACATTGTTGCCGAGGGAGGTTTCTCGCGCGGGTTGGGTGGAGGCTTGATCGTCGGCGCTTGAGACGTCCTTTGCGGCAGTGTTCTTCGTGCTCGCGGTCACAAAGCTATAGGAGGAGATCGTCGTCGATATCTGCACGTCGCACCTCATTGGTGACTGCAGGAGCGGCACGCAAAGCCTGTGCCACTACGTGCGCGAGCTATTTCAATGGGATAGAGCGATCGTCGGGAGATCTCGGCGGCGGATGGGCAAGTTCTGCCCGGCGAAGTTTTCCCGCGCCGTGAATGAATCGATCCGTCGTTCGCTTGCGAGCCGGGCGGCGGGTTACGCCTTGCGGCTTTGTGCGTTGAGGTAGCGGAGCCTGGGGTCGGCTAACCGACCCTACGAAACTATGCCGATCACCCAACCGCAAACGGCTTGGCGGGGCGGTGGCGGTCGGCTTGGCTTTGCGGCAGCCGTGTCACGCCGGCTGCGCGCTTGATGCCGCGCTCTGACGGCGGCTCCGGACGGGGAAACAGGTTGGCCTCGAAACGCACGCCCGGCGCTTGCTCCGCGGTGCCTGAGCACACCGCGGTCTGGCCCTTGAACACCCCCGTCAGCTTTGCCTCGACCTCGTCGACACCGAACACGGTGGTCGGGCCTTCGGCGTAGCGCTTGGTCGTCAGCGTTGCGGTGAACCGGTCTTCGTCGAGCTCGTAAGTGCCGCTATAGGTGAACATGCAGTCGCCGCCCGAGATCCTGCCATTTGCAAGATAGATGATCCCGGTGCCTTCGCCGTGCGGCGTCCGAAACCAAACGGCATATTCGCCATCCCTGATCATCGAACACACCCATAACGAGAAAATTTGCGTCGTGCACTACCTAGAGCGCGACGCCGCCAACTTCCAGCGAATGAGGGCGCGAGGGTTAACGGGGCGTGAAAGGCTGCGCGTAAAATCGCCATCATGCCTGACCTGCACATGTATCAGATCGCCAACCTGATCCTCATCGATGGACCGGCACGCCTCACGCTCTAAGCCTCGTTCTTGGGCGTATATTTGCCCATGACGCATTTGTAGCTCTTCAGCTTCCACTCGTGATACGGCCCCTTGGAGAGCCAGTCGGCGATGCCGATCTGCGCGTTCACACTGCAGGCTGTCATGGTGATGCCGGATTGCTCACTGTTGGTGACGACTTTTTCAAGACAAAGCGGGCCGTTGCAGAGAATAGCGACAAGCGTGACAAGCATTTTGACCATCGGCTGATTGGGGAATACCCGGTTGGATTGGTTTATGCAGGCTTCGTGCCAGTGGTTGGACTTGCGTGATCACATCTCTTCGAAATGTGATCTGCACTCGCCTGCATCTGACCTGCTGTACGTAGTTTCCCGGGGTATGCTTCCGATGCAGAGGTGCCCGGCGTTCCGCTACTTGCAGGTGGGATTAGCCGCATCCGCGATCGAGAAAAACGTGATGCTGGTCGGGGCCAGCTCGGTACGCGATGTCGCGAGCGGCTCGCCTTCCAGCACAGGCAATTCATCATCCGCAGCGAGCTTCAATTCGCGGCCATTCAGGCGCATGCGCGTGCCAATGAGACTGGCTGCGGTCAGGGTGTAGCGTCGCGCCGTTCCGGAGAACTCGAGCGACCGCCGCGCCATCCGATCGGTGTTGATGGCAAGCAGCGCCACGCCGCCTGACTTGTCCCGCAAGCAATGCGCGTAGAGATATAGTCCCGGCACCGCCGCCGATCCGGCGTCGAGCACGACCGTGCCCATCAGTTTTCGCCAAAGCAGTGCCGCCCAATAGTTCGGGCGCGGCGTGAAATCCTTCTCTTCCAGCAGGCCGTAGTCGCTGGCTGCAAGCGTGTTGTGCATGAGGACTTGCACCTGCCGTTTGGCCATGCGCCCGAGCGTATCGAGATAACGGAAGCTATCGAGGAAAGTCGAGCTCCAGGGATTGCCGCCGCAGGCGGCATCCGCCGTTTCCGTGATCCACAGCGGCCGGCCGGGTGCGAACCGGTCGCGCAATTTTGCGTAGAAGGACGCTGCACGGTCGATGCCGGACAACCAGTCCTGCGACAACGCGTTGTTGTCGCGCGCCGCAGCCGACGGCACCGTCCTGCTGCAACGTGGCGAGAGCGCGCCGTAATAGTGGAACGAGATCGCGTCGAACACGGGGCCTGCGGCCGCCAACAGCTTCTCACTGCCGAGCGCATCGCCTGATCCGCCGGTGCTCACGGTATCAGGGCCAAGCAGGATCGTTTCCGATGATGCATGCTTGAGGAACGGCGCGAACACGGCGATGTCGCGGCCGAAGCTCGCGGCATCATAGCCGGAGGGCGCGCCGCCGCTGGCGGCGAGGTCAGGCTCGTTCATGAACTCGGCAGCGGCGATGTTGCCGCCGAGGCCCTGCGTCGCCGCGATCAGCTTCTCGGCCTGCGCCGGCGTCCAGACGCCGCTGGCATCGCGCGTGCCCAGGCCTGTCGCAAAGGAGGTGACGAGCCTAGCGTCCGCCGCGCGCGCGAAGTCGATGACACCGTTCCATTGACGGCGGGTCAGCACGCCGTTGAAGCCGGGAGGCGGGGACCGCGCGCTCTGGTCGGCGTCGTCGAAATAGGTGGTGTTGGCCCAGGTGCCGCTCACGCGCAGATAGGCCGGCCCCAGCGCCGCGGCGAGCTTGCGCAGCCGCGGATTGCCGAGATCGATCGGCTTGCGATAGGCGTACATTGCGGGATCCCTGCCGGAGGGGATGCCTTCCGCTTTTGAAGAAGGTTTGCGCCGATCGGCGTAAGGACGCCAGAAGTGCCCGCCGGTCACCTCGACCATCTCGACATTGTAGGATTGAAAGCGCTCGTCGACCGAGCCGATGCGCGCCATGGCCGCTGGCGCGAGCGCGATGCTCGGATCGGTCGCCGACGCAGGCGGGGCGCACAGGATGGCGAGCGCAAGACCGATCAACACGCGCATCGGGCAAGGCTGAACGCTCGTTCCGTTCGGCATGCTGCAATGCTACACGAAAGCGCTGAGCTAAGCTCGGTTTGCATCCGCAATGGACGCTCTACTCCCTCTCCCGCGTGCGGGAGAGGGCTGGGGGGAGGGTGTCTCCGCGATGGGACCATTCACGGCGAGAGAGTCCTCAGCCACCGTCAAAGAGCCGCGACCCCCGCCAGGGGAGCTAGCGAGGGCCGCGTTGGAACACCTCGTTGCGCCTAGGTTCGCAACAAAGTGTGGGAGCTGGTTTGAAGTAGGTCAGAACGGCAGCAGCACGTCCATCACCTGCTGTCCGTAGCGGGGCTGCTGGACGTCGGTGATCTGGCCGCGGCCGCCATAGGCGATGCGGGCCTGGGCGATCTTGCTTGAATCGATGGTGTTGTCGCTCTGGATATCCTCGGGCCGCACGACGCCCGCGACGATCAGTTCGCGGATCTCGAAATTGACGCGGATCTCCTGCTTGCCTTCGACCACGAGGTTGCCGTTCGGCAGCACCTGCGTGACGACGGCAGCGACGTTGGTCTGCAACGCTTCCTGCCGGTTCACCGAACCTTTGCCGTCGCTGGAGGAGGTCGAGTCCGTGGTGAGGATTTTGCCCGGCAGGACCTTCAGCGGCTGCGTAACCGTTTGGGAGCCGAGGAAGTCGGTAATACCAGAATCTTCCTTGGCGGTACGGCTGCGCTGGGTCTCGTTGGCGATGTTGGCCCTGTCGGTGAAATTGACGGTGACCGTTAGCAGGTCGCCGACGCGTGCGGCGCGCTGGTCCTTGAAGAAGGCCCTCGAGCCGTTGCGCCACAGCGAGTTCGGGCTGTAGGAGGCCACTTCCGGTTTCGGCATCGGCATCTGCACCGGCTTGTAGCCCGGCTGCGTGGTCGGATTTTCGATCGCGGTCAGCTTCGGCTGTTCGCCGATCTGCGAGAGGCGGTCGATCGAGGAGCAGCCGCTGGCGAGGATGCCTAGCGTGAAGAGGGCGCCGGTGAGGACGAGGCGGTTGATACGGGGAGCGGACATCACGGTTACTCGGCTTTCGGGGCGACTGAACTGACGTTGGCGACGGCGACGGGGCTCGCCTGCTCGGCGGGCGCGAGCGAGGCGGTGGGTTCAAGGACAGTTGCGGCGCGCGGCGGGGTGATCGTGACCTGGCCGCGGCCGGTGACGGTGCCGGAGACGGTGCGCTTGGACTGCAGGTTCATCACGCTGACGACATCGCCCTCGGTGCCGCCGTCGAGCGCCTTGCCGCGGATCGTGAGGTAGAGCCCGGTCGCCTGATAGATCAGCGTCACGTTCTGGTCGCGGGTCACGAGATCGGGCTTGGCGAGATCGGCGGTCTTCAGCGCCTGTCCGGCGCGGAGCTGGCGACGGGCCTGCATGCCGACAGCATTGTCACGGAGCGCGAGGTCGTTGCCGACCTCGGCTTTCGGGCGGCGCTCGACCAGCACGTCCGAATGCTTCAACATTTCGCCGCGCTCGACAGCTCGTGCCAGCACGGCGGCTTCGACGGTTTCGATCGCGGTGCCGGTGAAGCGCAGCCTGGTCGGCGCGGCGCCGGTCTCGTTCGCGATCTCGAAGGTGATGTCGAAGCGGTTGTTGCGCGCATCGTAGCGGAGGGTGACCGGCTGCAGGTTGCCGGAATTGGTGGCTTCCAGCCTGATGTCGCCGACGTCGCGGTCGAAGTTGATGGTGAGATTGGCGGCTTCACCAAGGCCGTTGCGGCGCTCCAGCGTGCGGGCGACCGTTTGCTCGATCTCCTGCCGCTCGATCGCGCGCGCGGCGCGGGTCACCGAAATTTCCTTGAGGTCGCGGGTATCGATGCCGATCACCTGATGGATGCGCAGCGTGGCGAGCACCTGCGCCACCGGCAGCGTGCCTGTGGTGCCGAGATCGGGCGCGCGATAGATCGGCGTCGTGCCGAAGCTGCCGGCGTTGTCGACGAGATCGCCGATGCGGACGATGTCGCTTGTGATGGTGACATTGGCGCGCAGCGTCGGCGGCGTGATGACGTCGTTGCGGCTCTGCGCGATCGCATTGGAGACCGACGCGGCAAGGAGCAGCGCGGCGAGGAGAAGCGGGCGGGCGAACATGGTCACTCTCCCCCTCAGCGGAACAGGTTGGAGGTGGATTGCAGCATCTGGTCGGCAGCGCTGATCACCTTGGCGTTCATCTCGTAGGCACGCTGGGCCGCGATCAGATCGGAGATTTCCGAGACCACCTCGACATTTGCCTGTTCGAGGTTCGACTGCTGCATGTCGCCGAACCCGTCGGTGTTGGCGATGCCGTCCTGCGGCGTGCCGGAAGCCGGCGTGTCCACGAACAGGTTGTCGCCGATCGGCTGCAGGCCGGCCTTGTTGATGAAGCGCGTCAGCCCGATCTGGCCGACCAAAGTCGGCGTGGTCGAGCCCGGCAGCATCACGGTGAGCTGGCCCTGCGCATTGATCGTGATCTGCGAGGAGTTCTGCGGGATGGTGATGGTCGGCTGCACCGGGTTGCCCTGCGCGTTAACAACGCGCCCCTGCTGGTCCATCATGAACGAGCCGTCGCGGGTGTAGGTGTAGGTGCCGTCGGGCATCTGGATCTTGAAGAAGCCTTCGCCGCGGATTGCGATGTCGAGATCGTTGCCGGTCGGCGAGAGCGTGCCCTGGCTCATCAGGCGTGGCGTGCCGACGGTCTTGACGCCGCCGCCGAGATCGATGCCAACAGGCAGGATCGTGCCCTGGTCGGAGGCCTGCGAGCCGACGCGGCGCACATGGTCGTAGATCAGGTCCTGGAACGCGGCGCGCTGCTTCTTGTAGCCGGTGGTGCGCAGGTTCGCGATGTTGTTGGAGATCACCTGAACGTTGAGTTCCTGTGCCGCCATGCCGGTCGCTGCAGTGTAGAGAGCGCGCATTGACTATTCTCCTTTACGCCGGAACGTCGGCGAGCTTGTCGATCGCCGATTTGTGCAGATCGCTCTGCTGCTGCAGCAGTGACGAGATCTGGGTGTAGGTCCGCGTGATCTCGATCATGCGGCTCATCTCGGTGACGGAATTGACGTTGGACTTCTCGACGAAGCCCTGGCGCAGCCGCGAGGTGGTATCCACCGCGGCCGGGTTGCCTTCGCCGGCGGAATAGAGGTTGTTGCCTTCCTTCACGAGCTGCTGCGGCTGGGCGAAATTGACCACGCGCAGCTTGCCGCGGATCGAGTCGATGCGGCCGGTGCCTTCGAGCACGGTGACATAGCCGTCGGCGGCGATGCTGATGTCCTTGTCGGTCTGCTGGAACACGATCGGGCCGGCATTGCCGAGCACGGGATAGCCGGACTGGGTGACGAGCTGGCCCTGGTTGTTGACGGTCAGATTGCCGTCGCGGGTGTAGCGCTCGCCTTGGGGCGTCTGCACCACGAGGAAGCCCGAGCCGTCGATCGCGACGTCCAGCGGGTTCTTGGTCTCCTGCGACGGTCCTTGCGAGAAGTCGTGGAAGGTGGCGCGGTCGTTGACAAAGGACACGCGGCGGTCGGAGGGAGCAAAATTGTCCTCATGCGCGCCGGACCTCAGGAATTCCTGGAACAGCGAGCGGTCGGCCTTGTAGCCGTTCGTCGTGATGTTCGCGATGTTGTTGGCGACGACATCCATCTGCCGCTCCAGCACAACCTGCCGCGATAGTCCGACCAGAAGCGTATTCTGCATCGGCGGTTCTCCCCTTCGTGGACGGTCCGCGAAAAAGAGGTTCTCCCAAACCTCAAGCCCTCGGACCTCGTGAACCTTTGGGCTCTCCCAAACCCGCCGGCTCGCATTGTCTTCAGCGAAAGCCGTGCCAAGTCGGAAAGTGATGATTTGTGAGGAGGTTAGGTGTTCAGCCCGGGGGCGGAGAGGGCGGCAGAAAGGTCTTGTTGACCATGTTTGCCCGGCAGTTTTTTCCTAGTTGCGGCGCAATCGAAAGAAACCATTAACCATTCTTACCCTAGCGTTGCACCGTACAGAGCGCGCGTGCGCTGGCGGCATTGGTATTGCGTCTTAAAGGGCTTGGCTGGGGCAAATCGCGTTCGTCTCCGATCTTTTAGCGGGCGGGCGATGGCGGACGAGGACAAGGCGGAGGGCGGCGCCGAGGGCGAGGCCGCAGCTTCGAAGAAGGGCAAGCTCAAGCTGATCATTGCCGCCGTCGGCTTCCTCGCCATCCTTGGCGGTGGCGCCGGCTGGTTCTTCTTCATGCGCGGCCACGGCGAGGAGGTGCATGCCGAAGCGCCGCCGCCGAAGCCGCCGGCCTTCGTCGAAGTGCCCGACATGCTCGTCAACCTCGTCGGCGCGCCCGGCGAGCGCATCCAGTATCTGAAGGTCAAGCTGGTGCTGGAGGTGAAGGAGGAGAAGCAGGTCGAGGCGATCAAGCCGTCGCTGCCGCGCGTCACCGACCTGTTCCAGACCTATTTGCGCGAACTGCGCGCCAGTGACCTCAACGGCTCGGCCGGCCTGTTCCGCCTCAAGGAAGAACTCACCAAGCGTGTCAACGCGGCGGTGTCGCCCAACCAGGTGAACGCGGTGCTGTTCAAGGAAGTCGTGGTTCAGTAGCGATGGCCGGCAACGACCAGATGGACCAGGATGCGATCGCCGCCCAGTGGGAGGCGTCGCTCGATTCCGAGGATCCCGCAGCCGCTGCGGAAGAGGCTGCGAAGAACGAACTGTCGGAGAGCATGTCGCTGCAATGGGCGGCCATGGTCGAGGACGGTAGCCGCGACTTCGGCACCAAGAACGGCGGCGAGCGGGTCCTCTCGCAGGAAGAGATCGACAATCTGCTCGGCTTCACCGTCGGCGACGTCAATCTCGACGACAATTCCGGTATCCGCGCCATCATCGATTCGGCGATGGTGTCGTATGAACGCCTGCCGATGCTGGAAATCGTGTTCGACCGCCTGGTGCGGTTGATGACGACATCCTTGCGCAATTTCACCTCCGACAACGTCGAAGTCTCGCTCGACCGCATCACCTCGGTGCGCTTCGGCGATTACATGAACTCGATTCCGCTGCCGGCGGTGCTCAGCGTGTTCAAGGCGGAGGAGTGGGAGAATTTCGGGCTCGCCACCGTCGATTCCAGCCTGATCTATTCGATGATCGACGTGCTGCTCGGCGGCCGCAGGGGCCAGACCTCGCTGCGCATCGAGGGCCGCCCCTACACCACGATCGAGACCAACCTGGTGAAGCGCCTGATCGAGGTCGTGCTGTCAGATGCCGAGCAGGCGTTCCGGCCGCTGTCGCCGGTGAAATTCACCATCGACCGCCTCGAGACCAATCCGCGCTTTGCCGCGATCAGCCGTCCCGCCAACGCCGCGATCCTGGTGCGGCTGCGCATCGACATGGAGGACCGCGGCGGCAATATCGAATTGCTGCTACCCTATGCGACCATCGAACCGATCCGCAACGTGCTGTTGCAGATGTTCATGGGCGAGAAGTTCGGCCGCGATCCGATCTGGGAAGGACATTTCGCGACTGAGGTGGCGCAGGCCGAGATCTCGGTCGAGGCCGTGCTCTATGAAGCCGACATTCCGCTCAAGCAGTTGATGAAGCTGAAGGTCGGCGACACGCTGCCGCTCGACATCCGCGCGGACTCGCTGGTGTCGGTGCGCTGCGGCCACGTCACCCTGACCGAGGGCCGCATGGGCCGCGTCGGCGACCGCGTCGCGATCCGCGTCAGCAAGAATTTGCGCAGGCCCAATACCACCTTTGCGATGTTCGAGAAGGCCGACGAGCAGACCAAGATGATGGAGGCATAGTTTGAATCATTCCCTCGGAATTGCGATTGAAAGCCTGGTCGCCGTGCTGTTGATGCTGACGATCGGCTACTGCATGCTGCTCAACAAGCGCCTGCAGCGGCTGAAGGCCGACGAGCACTCGCTGAAGGCCACCATCGCCGAACTGATCACGGCAACCGAGATCGCCGAGCGCGCGATCGGCGGGCTGAAGCACACCGTGCGCGACGTCAACGAGAATCTCGGCAGCCAGCTCACCGCGGCGACGCAGATGTCGGCGCATCTGAAGGGCCAGCTCTCTGAGGCCGACGCTATGATCCGGCGGCTGTCGAGGATCGTGCAGGCGGGACGGCCGGTGACGGAGGCTGCGCCCGCCGCAGCCGCTGCACCCGCGCCGGCAGCGCCGAAGATGTCGCCGGCCAAGGCGGTGGCCGCGGCTGCTGAAGCCTTCACCGAACGCAGAAAGGCTGGCGGTCTGGCCGCATGAGCGCGTTTCGCGACATCCGCGTCATCCCGGTCGTGCTGGTCGCGATCTTCGGCCTCGTGGTGTTGAAGGTCGCGGGCCTCGTGCTCGATGGCGGCTACGTGTTCGACTACAATCCGCAGTCGACCAAGCCGTCATGGGCGCAGGAGATGCTGAATTTCCCGGGAGGAAAGAACAAGGGAGATCCGAACGACATCACCGGCTCCGTGCATGCTCCGGCGGAGAAAAAGAAGGAAGAGCCGCCCGCGGCGACCGATCCGCCGCCGCAGCCGGATGGCGTCGTGATCAATCCGAACCTGCCCCCGCAGATCTCGGCCTCCGAGCGCGCGATCCTGGAACGGCTGCAGGCGCGCCGGCAGGAACTCGATGCCCGCGCGCGCGAGATCGAGATCCGCGAAAGCCTGTTGAAGGCCGCCGAGAAGCGCATCGAGGCGAAGGTGGAGGAGGCCAGGGCGAGCGACGCCAGGACCACTGCCAGCGCGGCGCAGAAGGCCGAAGCCGACGCCGCGCGCTTCAAGGGCATCGTCACGATGTATGAGGGCATGAAGCCGAAGGATGCCGCGAAGGTGTTCGACCGGCTGGAAATGGGCGTGCTCTACGAGATCGCGTCCCAGATCGCGCCGCGCAAGATGGCTGATATCCTCGGCCTGATGCAACCCGAAGCGGCCGAGCGGCTCACCGTCGAGCTCGCCCGCCGCGCCAGTCCCGACAAGCTGCAACCTGCCGCCGACCTGCCGAAGATCGAGGGCAAGATGCTCGCGCCGAAGCTGAATTGACGACTTCAGCGCATCGCTTGCAGCAGTACTATCAAGCAGCCGGTGCAGCCGGCGCAGGTGGAGTAGGAACAACCGCTTGCGCGCCGGCCAGCGCCGCCCGCAACGCGTCTTCCTTGGTGTGGTCGAGAGACGTCTTCAGCACGGTCCCGCCTTCGCCCCTGAGGCCTTCGAGCACTTTGTCCCCGGTCACCCTGCGTGCCAGCACGAAGAGGGCCGCAGTTCCGGGCTGAATGGCTTCAGCGGTCTGCTTCATCCATTTGTCGTCGATACCGACATCGGTCAGATATCCGCCGAGCGTGCCGCCGGCGGCGCCAAGCGCCGCTCCTGCCAGCGGCATCAGGAAGATCAGGCCGATCAGGGTGCCCCAGAAAGCGCCGCCGACCGCGCCGGCCGCGGTGGTGTTGATGAGCTGGTTCAGCTTCACCCGGCCTTCGGGATCCTTCACCGCGATCACGGCATCGCCGAGTTCGATGAGGTACTCCTTCTGCATGGCCAGCAATTTCTGACGGACTTCTTCCGCCTTCGCCTCGGTTGGGAATGCGATCACGACAAGATCACTCATTTGCAGTTCTCCTCTATGGCCGCCCGACTCTATTGCGTCTCCATGACCATCCGAATGCAAAGCAAATGGCACGCGAATGCGATTGATTTACATCAACCCCCGGCGAGGAGAGCGTAGCACGTTGTTCAATCTGTGGCTTTGCGGCCTTTGTCACAAATGAAGCGGGGAACCCGGCTACCGCCGACGGGCCCTAGCTGGCGGTTTCCCGCCTGCGCCCGCGAAATACGGGTTGGCAAAACATTCGGCTGCGCGGCCTGACGCCGACGCCTTGCACTGAGTCATCGATGTATATCCGCAGCCGATGGCAGGGCCGTCAATGCTGAAGACCTGCATGCAGATCGGGTAACGCGGATCGTAGGTCTGCGCCTGGGCGGGCAAGGCCGCCAGGATTGCGACGCCCACCAGGATCGCCCGAGCCACGGGGCGCATCGGAATCTCCTTAAAGGCAAGTCACTTCCCGTTTTCTTTCTACTTCCTTCTACTTTGGACATTTTCTTTGTGTATTATAGTTGACAGTCACAGGTGTGTATCTTAGTGCACGCGATGCAGATCATCCAGACCGAAGCTTACTCGACGTGGTTCGCTAAGGTTGGCGACATTCAGGCCAAAGCCCGCATCGTTGCCCGCATCCGCCGCATGGAGTTGGGCAAGCCCGGCGATGCCAAATCGGTTGGCGACAGTGCGAGTGAAATGCGGATCGACCACGGCCCGGGATATCGGGTTTACTTCACGAAGCGCGGCAAGACCGTTGTGATCTTGCTCTGCGGTGGCGACAAGAAATCACAGAAGCGAGAGATCGAAACCGCGAAGCGAATGGCAAAGGAGGTCTGATATGGCCATCAAGACAACCCCCTTCAACATCCTTGATCACCTCAAGACTCCAGAGGAGCAAGTCGCTTACCTTGAAGCGGCCCTGGAGATCGATGATCCGTCATTCATCGCGGCAGCTATTGGCGACGTTGCCAAAGCCCGCGGTGTGAGCGAATTCTCTCGCGAGACTGGCCTAAGCCGAGAGGCGATCTACAAGGCGTTCAAAAAGGGAGGCAATCCAACCCTTGAAACGCTAGACAAAGCGCTGAAACCCCTTGGAATGCGACTGACACTTACTGCACGAAACGCAGCTTAACGACGCGCCGCGCTCCGCGGTTTACCGATCGCACTGATAGACGCGGCCAGCGGCGAACTGCGCGTCATCGATCTGGCGATGAGTATGCAGCCGCGCAAGCGGGTCGTTCCGAGCTGCCGAGCCTGACCCGATGGTTGCCCAGATGGGCAACCATGTGGAGCAACTCAAGGCCGAGCTTGAGACGATGTGCATGTCCGCTTCCGAAGTTCAGCGGTGTAGGCGTCTCGGATGTCTTCAGGGAACGCATCGATGACCTTTGGGCGTACTCGCGCTGGTCCCGATAGCCATCAATGTCCCCGCCGGAGCACTGCTATATTTCCTCGATTTTCGGGGACCGTTCCCCGAAGTTTCCAAGTAGTCGTCGTTAACAACTCCTTAAGCGAGCCAATTCAAGATTCGGATGCGGGGTGGCGCATTGGTAGCTGCTTCGAGGCTTGAGGGCTGAAAGACGTAACTGGCATGGCGCGACGGGCTGCCGCTGGACTAAGGTCGCATGGCCGCGTTTTGCCGCGGACGGCGTATCTTTGCCTGGGCCGGCTGCTGCCGCTTGCCGTGCTCCTGATTTCCCTGACACTTGCCCCGGCCGCCCGCGCCGACGATCCGGTCAAGGGCGTGGCGACGTTCTCGGCGGCCAACGGTTTTGCGCGGCTGGTGTTCAAGCTCGCCGAGGATGTCGAAACCGAGGTGTCGACGGCCGGCTCGATCGTCGTGATCCGCTTCAAGCGGCCGGTCGATATCCCCGTGGAAAGATTGGCCGATGCCGTGCCCGATTATGTCGGCATGGCGCGGCGCGATCCGGACGGAACGGCGATCCGCCTGTCGCTGTCGCGGCGGGTGACGATCAATACGATGACTGCGGCCGAGCGGATCTTCATCGACTTCCTGCCCGATGAGTGGGCCGGGCCGCCGCCGCCTTTGCCCACGGACGTGATCCGCGAACTGGCCGAGCGCGCGCGTGCCGCCGAACGTGCCTTGCGCGCGCAGCGGGCGGCGGACGCAGCCAGGAAAAAGCCGCCGGTGCGCGTGCGCGCTTCGGTGCAGCCGACCTTCGTGCGCTTCGTGTTCGAAATTCCCGATGGCGTCAGCGCGTCCTCGGTGCTGAACGAGCAGAAGCTGACACTGTTGTTCAACAGCGTGCTCAGCTTCGACCTCGCGGATGCCAAGGTGGCGGCGCCGCCGAACGTCGCCTCGATCAACCAGCGCTCCGACACCGACACATCAGCTGTCGACATCAACCTGATCGGCGAAGTCGATGTGCGTTCCTTCCGCGAGGACAAAAACTACGTCGTCGACGTCGCCTTCCAGCAGCCGGAGAAGCCGGCAGCGGATGGGCACGCCGCCAACGTTCCACCTGCGCCGGCAAAGCCGCTGGTCGCCGTGGCGGCCGGGCAGGGCAAGGCGATCAGGGAATCCACGCCGCTGCAGCAGCCGGCCCCGGTCGCCCCCGTGACATCTGAGACGTTCGCGGCGCAGGCCAAGATCGCCATCAAGCCCGAGCAGGGCGCAAATGCGCCGCAGGCGGAGCCCGCGGTGGCGGCCGAGAGCACGGCGCCTGCGGTCGCGAAGCCGCAGCCCCCTGCCGCCGAAACGCCCGCGCCGGCGTCCGAGAAGGTCGCGCAGGAGGTGGCGCCGGCTCCGCCTCCACTGCAAGCGGCGCCTGCCGAGCCGCCACAGCCTGCAGCAGCGTCCGCGAAGGAAGCTTCACCGCCATCTGCGAATGTCGCGCCGAAACCGGCCGCAATGCTGCAGACTTCCTCCGCCGAGAAGTCTGTTGCGGTCGACGCGCAGCGCGACAGCGACGGCTTGCGCGTGACGTTCACCTTCCAGAAAGCGACGCCGTCGGCGTTGTTCCGCCGCGCCGACGCGGTGTGGCTGGTGTTCGATTCTCCAGAGCCGATCGATGTCGCGCCGATCCGCGAGAAGGCCGGCGCCATCATCTCCGACATCAGCCGTTTTGCATTGGACAAAGGACAGGCGATCCGCTTCCGCCTCAACCGCCCGCAGATGCCTTCGCTCGAGGCCGACGAGCGTTCCTCCGGCACCGGCTGGACGGTGACCTTCGCCGACCGGGTGCAGAAGCCGCCGCAGCCCTTGATGGTGGTGCGCAACGTCAGCGATCCCGCACTCGCCAATGTCAGCGTGCCCTTGGCCAATCCCGGGCAATTGCACCGGCTGGTCGATCCCGATGCCGGCGACATGCTGTGGGTCGTGACCGCGCCGCCGCCGGCGCGCGGCTTCATCCGTCGGCAGGATTTCGTCGAGCTGTCGCTGCTTGAATCCGTGCACGGCCTCGTGGTGCATCCGAACTCCGACGACGTGAAGGCCGAACTCGGCGCCGACAAGGTGGTGCTGGGACGTCCTGGCGGGCTGACGCTGTCATCGGCCGACGTTGCCGCCGAACGCGCCACCGCCGCGGTCAAGCCGCTGTTCGATGCCGAGGAATGGAAGAACAACCAATCGGAGAACTTCATCAAGCGGCTCGATGGGCTGACCACGGCCAGCGCCGAGGCGACCACGTCGCCCGAGCAGCTCGCGCAGTCGCGGCTCAACCTTGCCAAGTTCTACGTCGCGCGCGCCATGTATGAGGAAGCCCACGGCGTCGCCAACCTGATGCTGTCGGAGAGCAAGCGCGGCGCCGAGGATCCGGCCGTGCTGATGATCCATGCCGCCAGCAGCATCATGATGGGCCGGCCCGAGCGCGCGCTCAAGGATCTCGCCAGTCCCTTGATCGGCAACGGCTATGATTCCCAATTGTGGAAGGGGCTCGCCCTTGCGCGCCAGGGCAAATGGGCGGATGCGCGGGAGAAATTCAAGAACGCGGAGTTCTCGGTCGCGACGCTGCCGCCCGATCTGCAGCGCGTCGTCATGCTGGAATCGATGAGGGCCGCGCTCGAGGTGAAGGATTTTGCCGGTGCCGCGCGCCGCCGCAGCGAGCTCGAGGTGATCGGCCTGCCGAAGGAATTGAAACCCGCCGCAGCGGTGCTGCGCGGCCGGCTCGCCGAAGCGCTCGGCTATGAGAAGGACGCGCTCGACGCCTACCGCTTCGCCGCGAACTCGCTCGACCGGCAGGCCGCGGCCGAAGGCAAATTGCTTGAGGTCGCACTGAAGCAGAAGCGGGGTGAGATCACGCAAGGAGAGATCCTGCGCGAGCTCGAACTGCTCGCCGTGATGTGGCGTGGCGACAGCATCGAGCTGCGCACGCTGCAGATCCTGGCGAAGATCTATTCCGACACCGGCCGCTATGCGGAGGCGTTCGCGGCTACCCGCGCCGCGACGAAACTGCAGCCGAACTCGCCGGAATCGCGGCAGGCACAGGATGCGGCGTCGGCGCTGTTCTCGCAGCTTTTCCTCGGGCCCGCCGGCGACAGCATCCCGCCGATCGATGCACTCACGATGTTCTATGAATACCGCGAGCTGACGCCGATCGGTCGCCGGGGGGATGAGATGATCCGCCGTCTGGCCGATCGTCTCGTCGGCGTCGACCTCTTGGATCAGGCCGCCGAACTGCTGCAGTACCAGGTCGACAAGCGGCTCGAGGGCGCAGCGCGCGCGCAGGTCGCCGCGCGCCTTGCCATGGTCTATCTCACCAATCGCAAGCCGGAGCGTGCGATCGCGGCGCTGCGCCTGACCCGCATCTCGGATCTGTCAGGCGAATTGCGCCAGCAGCGGCTGCTGCTCGAGGCGCGTGCGCAGAGCGACGTCGGCCGGCATGACCTTGCGCTCGACATCATCTCCAACATTCCCGGCCGCGAGGCGATCCGGCTGCGCTCCGACATCTATTGGGCGCAGCGGCACTGGCGCGAGGCCTCCGAGCAGATCGAGCTCTATTATGGCGACCGCTGGCGCGACTTCACGCCGCTGAACGCGGCCGAGAAGGGCGACATCATCCGTGCCGTGGTCGGCTATGCGCTCGCCGAGGACGCGATCGGGCTCGCCCGCTTCCGCGAGAAATATGCGCCGCTGATGTCGGGCGAGGCCGACCGGACGGCGTTCGACATTGCAGCCAGGCCGGCTGCCGCCAACAGCGCCGAATTCTCAGAGATCGCAAGGATGGCCGCCAGAGTCGATACGCTCGACGGCTTCATCCGCGACATGAAGCTCCGCTTCCCCGACGCCACCGCCCGCGCGCCGCTCTCCGATCCGATCGCGACCGGCGCTGTGCCGGGCACGAAAGCCGATCCCGAAGCGCTGCCTGCGATCGTCGGCACCAAGCGCGCCAGCGCTGCGAGGTAGCCTGTAGCCGGATGGAGCCAACGGGTCGCGCGAATGCGCGCCCCGTTGGCTCCATCCAGGCTACAAACTCCGTCCGGGCTACGTGGAAGCCGCGACGATCGTCCTCTCGACAGCGTCGCGTTTAGGCGGCAATTTGCGGCGGCCACGCAAATCGCCGGAGGATGTCGTCACCATGAGCAAGCCGACCAAGACCGAAGCCGAACTCATCGAGATGGCAAGAGCCGAGCTGAAGGTCCATGCCGATTGCCCTGATGGCATCGTGATCTCCGTGATCCGTGACGGCGACAGTTGGGAATTTCGTGCGGCCGCCGACGCCGCGACGGTGGCTAAGCCGGGTTATCCCGAATGCGTGGCGATGCTGGTCCAGGTCGGCGATCACCTCAGCAAGCAATATGACTTCAAGAACTGACCGGCTGCGCTGTTATCCGTGACGAGCGCCGGCTCGCTACGGCGTGTACTCACAAACCCGCGCGCGCATCGGAGTGCGTCTGGGATGCATTGTGCCCCTGATCGCGGCGCGATAGCAGACCTCCAAGGGTCCGAGAAGGGGCAAGAGGCGACGTAACGCGTCCGGATCAGCTCCGATCGAGTGGCGGGTTGTGGGGCTTGGCTTCGTGCCACCACCAGTTACCCACGTAACGCAATTCCGGATTTCCGAAATCTTTCTGTAGGCGTCCTGCGCCATCATCGTCGCTGGTGGATGGTCACTTCTAACACGAAAGGAGCTTCCATGAAGATTCAAGTCCGCAGGCTCGCGATTGCAGTCGCAATTGCTGTCCCTCTCGCAGCGGCCGCCACGGCCAAATCGTCTGCTGCGCCGATCAATGGCATGTCGATCAAGGCGGCGGTACCAGCCGTGACGATGGACGTGCGCTATCTGGTGCGTCGGGATTATCCTTCGTACTGGGGCTATCCCACCTATAACTCGTACTGGGGCTATCCCACCTATAATTCGTATTGGGGCTATCCGACCTATAATTCATATTGGAGCTATCCGAGCTATTACTACTCCTATCCCGGCTACACTTACGGCTGGTGATGACGTCAAGCATTGGCAGCGTGCGGCTCCCTTCGAGCCGCCGCTCGCCAACATGTACTTAAGAGATTTTATCCTTCCTCGATCATGCGCATCTCGCTTGCTTCGCTTTGCTCGTGATGACGGGCCTGGCCGTTACGGCCCCTTGGCCCTCTGGTCGAATGCGCTCAGGACTGCGAGCGTCATCGCGGTGACGCCAGTCTGAATGGTAGGCTTCGGCACCGGCGCGAACAGCGGGGAATGGTTGCCGGGGAGCGGCGCGCCGCCATTGCGCGCGGCGGCGACGTGCCCGGGATCGTAGACGCCGATATTGAAGAACATCGAAGGCACGCCGGCATTGATGTACTCCGAAAAATCCTCGCTTGCGGTGACCGGCGGCGCGGTCATGAACTTGTCGCCGAAGGCCGCGTTCAGCACCTTCTCGGCGGTCGCGACAACAGCGGCATCGTTGACAACCGCCTTGGTACCCTCGGTGATCCTGATCTCCGGTGCAGGCGCGTTCGCCATGGCGGCGACCGCTTTGGCGGTACGTTCGATTCCATCATGCATCTTGGCGCGCACGTCCGGTTTGAAGGTTCTGATGGTGCCGAGCAGGACCGCCTCGTCGGGAATGATGTTGGCCGTGGTGCCGGCATGGAGCGAGCCGATGGAGACTACGCCGAACTCGGTCGGGTCCTTTTCACGGCTGATGACGCTCTGCACATCGACCACAAAACGCGACGCCATCATCACGGGATCGATGGTCGCCTGTGGCGCCGCGCCATGGCCGCCGCGGCCTTTGAATTTGATGTAGAGGCCGTCGGCATTGGAAGAGCGGACCCCGACGGTGTAGCTGACGTAGCCGTAGGGAAAGGCCCCGCTATGCAGGGCAAAGCCGGCATCGGGCTTGGGAAAGCGCGTGAACAGCCCATCGGCCAGCATGGCTCTGGCACCCGCAACCACTTCCTCGGCGGGCTGGGCGATGAACATCAGCGTGCCCTTCCACCGGTCCTTCAGCCCGACCAGCGCCTGCGCCGTTCCGATCCAGCTCGCCATGTGGATGTCGTGGCCGCAGCTATGGGCGACAAAGGTTTCGCGCTCCTGCCAGATGGTCTTGTCGCGGCTTGCGTAGGGCAGGCCGGTCTTCTCCTCCATCGGCAGCGCGTCAAGCTCGGTGCGCACCATGATGGTCGGACCGTCGCCATTTTTGTAGAGCGCAACCAGCCCGGTCTTGCCGACCTTCTCTGTAACCTCGAAGCCGATCGCGCGCATCTCGGCGGCGAGTCTTGCGGCGGTCTTCTCCTCCTGGAAGGCGATCTCGGGATGGGCGTGGATGTCCTTGTAGAGCGCATCGAGTTTTGGATATTCGCTCTCGAAGGAGGTTTCGATCGATTGCTTCAGGCTTGCGACGTCGAGCTCCGCATGCGCCGGCAGCCCAACCATGCTGCCCAAGGCAAATGCGACGAGCAGAGGCTTTGCAAACCGCATGGTCAGACCTCCCTTGGCTTTTTCCTTCGCCCAGAATATCGCGGTGGGCATCCGCGTCAACGCGGTCTCGCCCGGCGTGATCAAGACGCCCATGCATGGACGCGAAACCCACGATTTCCTCGCCAAGCTGCATCCGGTCGGGCGGATGGGCGAGAGCCGCGACATCGTCGATGCCGTGCTCTATCTCGAAAGCGCGGGCTTCGTCACCGACGAGATCCTGCATGTCGATGGCTGAAATCACGCGGAGTCGTCATTGCGAGCCACCGGGTCGCGCGAACGCGCGCCCGATGACAGGCTCCGCGAAGCAATCCACGGTGCCGCTTGCGGAGGCGTGGATTGCTTCGTCGCTGTCGCTCCTCGCAATGACGGTCGACGCGCCGGTCAGCCATCGTCGCCGGCGATGGCTGGCATCAGAACTAACCATTTCCCTTTCCTACTGCAACGCGGCTTAACCGATATCGATGTCAAGCACCCACGCTCACCGTCATCCGCATTCAGCCGCGGCCAATCATCATCATGAAGGCGGGCCGGTCTGGCTGTCGGCTGCGGCGGGGCTTTGCGCCTCGCTGGTCGGTCTCGGGTTGGCGCGCTTCGCCTACACGCCGCTGATCCCGGCGCTGATCGCGGCAAAATGGTTCAGTCCGGCCGATGTCGTCTATCTCGGCGCTGCCAATCTTGCGGGCTATCTTGGCGGCGCGATTATCGCGCGCCAAGTCGGCGCTCGCATCGGGGCGGTGCGCTCGCTGCGCGCGATGATGGTGCTTGCATCGCTCTGCTGCTTTGCCTGCTCGGTGCCGATCTCGTTCGCCTGGTTCTTCGTGTGGCGCTTTCTTGCCGGTCTGTCCGGAGGCGTGATCATGGTGCTTGCGGCGTCGACGATCCTGCCGCATACGCCGCCGAACAAGAAAGGCGTGGTCGGCGGCGTGATCTTCGCCGGCGTGGGCCTCGGCGTTGCGGCGTCCGGCACGCTCGTGCCGCTGTTGCTGCGGCAAGGGCTGCAAGAGGCCTGGTATGGACTTGGGATATTGTCCGTGCTGCTGACCCTGGCGAGCTGGAAGGCCTGGCCGGCCGAGGTCCGCGGCGCGAAAGCCGTAGCTCACGATCGCATAGCATCGCGGCCGCGATCGCTGGCGATCCGCGCGCTGTATGCGGAATACGGCCTCAACGCCCTGGCGCTGGTGCCGCACATGGTTTTCCTGG
Source organism: Bradyrhizobium sp. Crot121 (assembly GCF_059512385.1). Classification (NCBI taxonomy): domain Bacteria; kingdom Pseudomonadati; phylum Pseudomonadota; class Alphaproteobacteria; order Hyphomicrobiales; family Nitrobacteraceae; genus Bradyrhizobium; species Bradyrhizobium sp. Crot121. Next base: position 20,429 of record NZ_JCAMOR010000082.1, read on the forward strand.
TCGACTTCGTGGCGCGCGGGCTGGGGCAGGGGATTCCGGCCGCTTCGCAATACTGGGTGCTCTACGGCATCGGCGCGATCGCCGGTCCGCTCGTGACCGGGCATCTCGCCGACCGTGCAGGCTTCGGCCCGGCGCTACGCGTCGCCTTCCTGGTGCAGGCGGTTGCCATCGTGCTGCCTGCGGTCAGCGTGGCTCCGGCCGCGATGATCGTCTCGAGCGTGATCGCTGGCGCCTTCACCCCCGGCATCGTGCCGCTGACGCTCGGCCGCATCCATGAACTCGTTCCGCACAACAGCGCCGCGCAGGGCGCGGCCTGGGCGCAAGCAACCACGAGCTTTGCGCTGTTTCAGGCCGGCGGCGCCTATGGCCTGTCCTACTGCGTCGAGCAGACCGGCGGCAACTACGCGCTCCTGTTCATGATCGGCGCAGCCGCCATCACCACCGCTCTCGCCGTCGATCTCGTGGTCGGCCTATTGGGCGATCGCGCGCGCTCGTAGTTCGTCGCGCTATCCCCCGTAGCTCTGCACCAGGCTGCCGGCGACCAGCGACCAGCCGTCGACCAGCACGAAGAAGATCAGCTTGAACGGTAGGGACACCACGACCGGCGGCAGCATCATCATGCCCATCGACATCAGGACGGAGGCGACCACGAGGTCGATGATGAGGAAGGGCAGGAACAACAGGAAGCCGATCTCGAAGGCGCGCTTCAATTCGGAGATCATGAAGGCGGGGACGAGGATGCGCAGCGACATCTCTTCCGGGCTCGCGGGCGGCGGCTCGCCGGAGAGATCCATGAACAGCTTGAGGTCCTTCTCGCGCACATTCTTCTGCATGAAGCCGCGCAACGGGACGGAGGCGCGCTGCAGCGCGTCCTCGACGCCGATCTGGTTGGCGACCAGCGGGCGGATGCCGTCGTCATAGGATTTCTGCAGCACCGGGCCCATCACGAACGCGGTCAGGAACATCGCCAGCGCGATGATCACGGAGTTCGGCGGCGCGGTCGCGGTGCCGAGCGCGGTGCGGAGCAGCGACAGCACCACGACGATGCGCGTGAACGACGTCATCATGATCAGGATCGACGGCGCGATCGAGAGCACCGTGAGCAGCGCGATCAACTGGATCGCGCGCTCGGTGACGCCGCCATTGCCCTGGCCGAGATTGATGCTGATGTCCTGCGCAAGCGCAGGCGCCGCCAGCGAGCTGGCGGCGATCAGGACGGCGGTGAATAAAACTCTACGCGGAAACTTCGGCGGCCTCACGAAGGGTTCTTCGGGCGGCCGAGCAGGGAGGCCATCTCGTCTTCGAGATTCTCAAAGCCGCTCTTCTGCGGCGCAGGTGAGGGCGGAGGTTCGCTGCGTGCGGGGCGCGGCGCTGCTGCCGGCTCGGGCGCGACCGGCGGCGCGGCAGCTTCGCTCGGCGGACGGCGCAGCGCGGCCTCGAGCCGCTGCGCCATCTCGGCGAGATTGGCGTCGGCGCTGGATGTATCCGGCGGCGGCGGAGGAGGAGATGGCGGAGACGGAGGAGGCGGCGGTGCTGCGGCACGCTCGGGGGTGCGCAGCGGCGCGATCTTCGGCTCGGTCGTGCGGGGCGGGCGCGGGATCAGGGGCTCGGTGCGGGGCACGCGCGGCGGGATCGGCTCCGGCCGCGGTTCGGTGCGCTCGGGGCGGCTGCCGATCGGCTCCGGCGTGAAGCCGGTGAGCGGATCGCGTCGCTCTGTCAGCGGCGGGCCGGCCGGACGGCGGAGCTCTTCGGCAAAAGACGGGCGCGCGGGCCGCGGCGGCGGCTCAGGCATCGTCGGCTCCGGCGTATCGAAGATCTCGGTGCGGGCGCTTTCGGCCTCGGCCCACGCGGCATCCGGGAGCGGCGCAACCCGCGGTGGCGGCTCGGCGCTGGCGATGACCGGACGCGGCGGCGCCTGGTCGCGGGCCGACGCGCGGACGATATTGGGTTCGACGACGATGTCGGTGGGGCCGCCGATCATCAGGAGATGCTCGACATTGTCGCGGCGGACCAGCACGAGGCGGCGCCGCCCATCGACCGCGGCCGCATCGATCACGGCTAGCCGCGGCATCCGCCCGCGGTTGGTGTTGGCTCCGAGGCGGTTACCGGCAAAGCGGCGGACCAGCCATGCGGCCAGACCGATCAGCGCCAATACGGCGATGAACGCAAAGAGGAACCACAGGATCTGCATATTACTGTCCCCGGCCATCTGGCCCTGCTTTCATGCTGGCGTCGACGGATGCGGGCTGAAGCGATCCGATCAGCGAATCACGCCCGAGATCAGCCTTATTTCTTAATTCCCCACGGCAGTCACGCCGCCCATGTTTACTAATAGACCAAGAATCGATTGTTCCAAAACGACTTCTAAGCCCACCTGCGCGCGCTGGTTAACGCAGCCATCGTGGCGAAAATGTGCACTTCCGGATGATTCGGAGACCTGCCAACGGCCTCCCGGAACAATTTAACCAGCCGTTAACCATACACCGGGCAAATTCTGCCTACCTCGGGGACGGCCCCAGAGGTTAACGGGGGCGCGGCGATGGCCATCAACGATCTACCGATCCTGTCGGCGCTGCGCACCAAGATGCAGTGGCATCAGGAGCGCCAGCGGGTGCTGGCCGAGAACGTCTCCAATTCGGATTCGCCGAACTTTCGGCCGCGCGACCTGGTCGAGCCGACCTTCGGCCGCAATGGCGCGCCGGTCGGCGGATCGATGGGCACGCTGCCGATGATGCGGACCGCCTCCGGCCATATCGCGGCCTCCGGCGCGCCGGAGAATTTCGACCATGACGGCGGCAAGAACGCCTTCATGACCAGGCCGGCCGGCAACGCCGTCAACCTGGAAGAGCAGATGCTGAAGGTCTCCGCCAACCAGATGGACTATGCGGCGGTGACCTCGCTCTACAGCCGCAGCCTCGGATTGATCAAAACCGCCATCGGCAGGCGCTGACAGGTTTTTAGGGAGAAGGGATCATGGCCGACGATGGAAGCGATTTCGCCCGCTCGATGACGATTGCCACCTCCGGCCTGCGCGCGCAGGCCGGACGGATGCGGGTGATCTCGGAAAATATCGCCAACGCCGATTCGACGGCGCAGACCGCCGGCGGCGATCCTTACCGCCGCAAGGTGCCGACCTTCTCCTCCGCACTCGACCGCGCGCTGGATGCCAAAGTGGTGACGCTCGGCAGAGTGCGGCCCGACCAGTCGGCGTTCCGCGTCAAATACGAGCCGAGCAATCCGGCGGCGGATGCAACCGGCAACGTGAAATATCCCAACGTCAATCCGCTGGTCGAAATGACCGACATGCGCGACGCCCAGCGCTCCTATGAGGCGAACCTCAACATCATCAGCGCGACGCGGCGGATGATCCAGCGCACGCTCGATATCCTCAAGTCCTAAGAAACAGGAAGCGATCCAACATGGCCACACCGACAGTCGCCGCCAACGCCTATGCCAGCCTCGCCCGCATGATGGAGCGGGGCGGCGCCGAGAAGGGCGGCGAGACCGCAGGCCCCTCGTTCGGCGCGCTGGTGAAGGAAGCCATCGGCAGCGTCATGGATGCCGGCCGCAAGTCCGACGCCCAGACCGTGGCGATGACCTCGGGCCGGGCCAATGTGATGGACGTGGTGACCGCGGTCGCCGAGACCGACGTCGCGGTCTCGACCCTGGTGTCGGTGCGGGACCGGGTGATCCAGTCGTATGAAGACATCATGAAGATGCCGATCTGAGGCTTCCGTCATTGCGAGCGGAGCGAAGCAATCCATGGTGCCGCTTGCTGAGGCATGGATTGCTTCGTCGCTGACGCTCCTCGCAATGACGGCGGAGGGTTTGGCGGATTGAAAAAGGACGCTTGAAATGACCGGTGCTGAAACCCTCGACGTGGCGCGCGATGCGATCTGGACCATCGTGGTGGTGTCATCGCCCCTGATGATCGTCGGCCTCGTGGTCGGCGTGATCGTGTCGCTGTTCCAGGCGCTGACGCAGATCCAGGAACAGACGCTGATCTACGTGCCGAAGATCCTCGCGATCTTCGTGACAATGCTATTGGCGCTGCCGTTCATGGCTGACGCCATGCACGCCCACATGCTGCGGATATCGTCGCGAATCATCGGCGGTTGATGCACTGTGACTGAATGCGCATCGACATATCCCTGCTGCCGGCGCTCGCCGCGACCTTCGTGCTGGTGTTTGCCCGCATGGGGGCGATGGTGATGCTGCTGCCGGGATTCGGCGAGAGCAACATCCCGGCGCGAATCAAGCTCGGGATCGCGCTGCTCTTGACGCTGATCATCCTGCCGCTGCACCGCGCCGACTATCATGTCGACATCACGTCGGTGACGTCGCTGATGATGTTGATGGTGCACGAGATCGTCATCGGCATCGTGCTTGGGGCGACCGCGCGCGTGACGTTGTCGGCGCTTGCAGTCGCGGGCTCGGTGATCGCCCAACAGCTCGGGCTCGGCTTCGTCACTGCGATCGATCCGACGCAGGGCCAGCAGGGCCAGCTCATCGGCAACTTCCTCACCATCCTCGGCATGACGCTGTTGTTTGCGACCGACACCCATCATCTGGTGCTCGCGGCGCTGAACGAGAGCTACAAGATCTTCTCCCCGGGCGCCTTGATGCCGACCGGCGACGTGGCGGCGCTGGCGACGCGCGCCTTCGCGGAGGCCTTCAAGATCGGCCTGCAACTGTCGGCGCCGTTTCTCGTATTCGGTCTCGTCTTCAACATCGGGCTTGGCGTGCTGGCGCGGCTGATGCCGCAGATGCAGGTCTATTTCGTCGGCGTGCCGCTCTCGATCCTCGCCGGGTTCCTGATCTTCGCCGTGGTGCTCGCGGCGATGATGGGGACCTATCTCGAATACTTCATCGGCGTCATGCACCAACTGACGCCGCTGAAATAGGGAGCCGCCATTAAGGAAGCGCGATGGCCGAGGATAGCGACGACAAAACAGAAGACCCTACGCAAAAACGTCTCGATGACGCACATGCGAAGGGCGATGTCGCCAAGAGCCAGGAGGTCAACACCTGGTTCGTGATCGCTGGCGGCACCTTGGTGCTGTCGACCTTCTCGACCTCGACGGCAGCAGGCATCCTGACGCCGCTGCGCAACCTGATCGCCAATTCCTGGATGATCAGGACCGACGGCCCGGGGCTGATGTCGCTGATGCAGACACTGGGCATTGCTGTCATCGCGGCGATCGGCGTGCCGCTGCTGATGCTGATGCTGGCGGCGATTGCCGGCAACATGATCCAGCACCGCCTGGTGTGGTCTACGGAGTCGCTGACGCCGAAATTCAGCAAGATCTCGCCCGGCGCAGGCTTCAAGCGCATTTTCGGCAAGCAGGCGGCGGCGAATTTCCTCAAGGGCATCTTCAAGGTCGTCGCGCTCGGCGCGGTCATGACGGCGGTGCTGTGGCCGGAGTGGCACCGGCTGGAATCGCTGCTTAGAATCGACGTCGCCTCGATCCTGCCCGCCACCACCAGCCTGACCTTGCACCTGCTGGGGGCCGTGGTGGCGATGCTCGCCGCGGTCGCGATCGCCGACTACTTCTTCCAGTACCGGCAATGGTACGAGCGGCAGAAGATGTCGGTGCAGGAGATGAAGGAGGAGTTCAAACAGTCGGAAGGCGATCCGCACATCAAGGGGCGCATCCGCCAGTTGCGGCAGCAGCGCATGAAGAAGCGGATGATGGCCGCGGTTCCCAAGGCGAGCGTGATCATCACCAACCCGACCCACTATTCGGTGGCGCTCGCCTACGACCGCGACATGCAGGCGCCGGTCTGCGTCGCCAAGGGCGTCGACAACATCGCCTTCAAGATCAGGGAGATCGCCAAGGATCACGACATCCCGATCGTCGAGAATGTGCCGCTGGCCCGCGCGCTCTATGCAACCGTCGATATCGACGAGGAAATTCCGGTCGAACACTATCACGCGGTCGCCGAAATCATCGGCTACGTCATGGGCCTGAAGCGTCGCGGGCTGTCGGGACAGCGAAGCTGACGCGGCATGGGACTCCGGGAATGGAACGAAAGCGGCCTGAGATGGGCTTAACCTGGGAAATCGCGGCCTGATGGACTTGCGCTCCAAGCTCCGATTGAGGCACTCAGGAGGACGGGCGAATCTGCGCGCCTTCACCGCCGACGGGCAGCTTCAGTCAATGACCGCCGAGACCGATCACAACCAGGCTGCCGAGCCGTTCGTGGCCCACGAACCGGCGCGGCGGAGCGGCAGCATTGTTCTGGTTCTGCTGGTGGCGGCCGGCCTCGTCGCGGTGGCGGTCGCGCTGATGACGATCGGCCGCGGCCAGGCACAGCCCTATATCCTTGGCGTGCTGGCGCTGCTCGCCATGGTCGGGCTGTTCAGCCTTTTCGCCTTTGCCGCCGGAATCGTCCGTTTCTCCGACCGTTCCACCGACGACCCCGTGATGGGCCGGATCGCCAACCACGCCTATGACGGGCTGGCGGTCACGGATTCGCACGGACAGGTGGTCTATTCCAACGCCGCCTATCTCGCGCTGACGGGGGCTTCGAGCCCGCAGGAGGTGCGGCCGGTCGAGCGCGTCTTCATCGGCAATCCGGATGTCTCCGAGGCCGTGTTCCGCCTGCTCAAGGCCGCGCGCGAAGGCAAGCGGCAGCAGGAGGAGGTCCGTATCGCCGGCCATGATGGCCTCCAGGGGCGGTGGCTCAGGATGCGGGTGCGCCCGCTCGGCCAGAGCAAGCGCGAACAGAAATATGCGGTGTGGTCGATCGCCGACATCACCCGCGACCGCGAGCGCCAGGAGGACGTGTTCAAGGAACTGCAACACGCGATCGAATATCTCGATCACGCGCCTTGCGGCTTCTTCTCGGTCACGCCGTCCGGCGAGATCGCCTATGTCAACGCGACGCTCGCGAACTGGCTCGACTACGACCTCGCCGAGATCGGCTCGGGCGGCTTGAAGCTCACCGACATCGTGTCCGGCGACGGCGCGGCGCTGCTGACCTCGATCGTGCCGGCGCCGGGTGAGGTGAAGACCGAAGTCTTCGACATCGATCTCAGGATGCGCAGCGGCAAGCCGATGCCGGTGCGGCTCTATCACAAGCTTGCCTTCGGCGCCGACGGCACGCCCGGGGCCTCGCGCACGCTCGTCATCAGCCGCGCCCGCGACGAGCATCACGATCCCGAGCGCGCCGCCGAAGTGCGCTTCATGCGCTTCTTCGACCATACGCCGATGGCGATCGCGACCGTCGACCGCGGCGGCAATGTCGTGCGCGCCAATGCGCGCTATGCGAAGCTGGCGCAAGGCCTCAGTGCGGATGGTGCTGCCGCCAAGTCGATCTTCCGCGCGGTCAATCCGCGCGACCGCAGCCTGGTGATCGCGGCGATCAACCAGGCCGCCGAGGGCAGGGGCGATATCGCGCCGGTCGAGGTCATGCTCGACGGCGCCAAGGAACGCTGGGGCCACTTCTTCATCACTGCGGTGGAGGAGGACGAGCGCGATGCCGAGGCCGCGATCGTCTACATGCTCGAGACCACCGAGCGGCGTACGCTGGAAAACCAGATCAACCAGTCGCAGAAGATGGATATGGTCGGCCAATTGGCCGGCGGCATCGCGCACGATTTCAACAACGTGCTGTCAGCCATCATGATGGCGAACGATTTCCTGTTGAACGCGCACAAGCCGACCGATCCGTCGTTCCAGGACATCATGCAGATCAAGCAGAACGCGACCCGCGCGGCGACGCTGGTGCGGCAACTGCTCGCCTTCTCGCGCCGCCAGACGCTGCGGCCGCAGGTGCTGGATCTCGGCGACGCACTATCCGACTTGACCATGCTGCTGCGCCGGCTGATCGGCGAGAAGGTGAAGCTCGACCTCGTGCACGGGCGCGACCTCTGGCCGGTGAAGGTCGACGTCTCCCAGTTCGAGCAGGTGGTCGTCAACCTCGCCGTCAACGCGCGCGATGCGATGCCTGATGGCGGCAAGCTGATCATCAAGACCCAGAACATAGCGGCGGAGGAAGCGGGCCAGCTCGCCTACAAGGGCCTGCCGGCGGCGGACTATGTGCGGATCGACATCACCGATACCGGCACCGGCATTCCGCTTGAGATCATCGACAAGATCTTCGAGCCGTTCTTCTCGACCAAGGAGGTCGGCAAAGGCACGGGGCTCGGCCTGTCGACGGTCTACGGCATCGTCAAGCAGACCGGCGGCTTCGTATATGTCGATTCCACGCCCGGCGAGGGCACCACGTTCCGCATCTTCCTGCCGCGCCACCGGCCCGAGCAGGAGGTCGCGCCGGAGCCGCAGCCGACCAATGGCGCGGCCAAGGAAGCGGCAGCCGAGCCGCCGAAGCCGAAACCCGACCTGACCGGGCAGGGCACGATCCTCTTGGTCGAGGACGAGGATGGTCTGCGTTCACTGAACGCCCGCGGCTTGCGTTCGCGCGGCTACAGCGTGATCGAGGCGTCCAACGGCGTCGAGGCGATGGAAGCCTTCGACGAGAAGAATGGCGAGATCGACCTCGTCGTCTCCGACGTGGTGATGCCCGAGATGGATGGCCCGACGCTCTTGAAGGAGATGCGCAGTCGCAATCCGGATCTGAAGATCATCTTCGTCTCCGGCTATGCCGAGGATGCGTTCGAGAAGAGCCTGCCGGAGAACCAGCAGTTCGCCTTCCTGCCAAAGCCCTTCACGCTGACGCAGCTCGTCGCTGCCGTGAAGGAGACGATGACGCTGTAATAACGTCATCGCCAGGGGAGGCGACGAAGCAACCTGCCCTCCGTGGTGGCAGTCTGCAGCGCCTCGCTCCGGTCGCAATGACAGGGTTAAGAAGCCGCTAAAACCCGTGAAAAGACGGGCTTTTGTCACATCCCCGCGACTGAGGGCCGCAGTGGTTGTTCCCGTTTACGGCTTCCCTTTTGGGCGGCCGTGCCCATCTTAGTGTCACTTTCCCCATTTCGGGGATTCAAGGAAACACAGATGAATTTCACGCAACACACGCGCGGAATTGTTCGGGCTATCGCGGTCGCGATCGCGCTGGCGCTGCCCCTCACGGCTATCAGCATCTCGGCGGCCGACGCCCGCGCCGGCGGCGGCTTCGGCTCCGGTTCCCGCGGCTCGCGGAGCTTTTCCGCGCCGCCCAGCACCAACACGGCGCCCGGCGCGACGCAACCGTTCAACCGCACCTATAGCCAGCCTGGCACCGGCATGAACTCGCCGGCCGCGAATTCGGGCGGCCTGTTCAACCGGGGCGGCATGGGCCGCGGCCTGCTCGGCGGCCTCGCCGCGGGCTTCCTCGGCGCCGGCCTGTTCGGCCTCTTGTTCGGTGGTGGCCTACTCTCCGGCCTCGGCGGCCTGACGTCGATCCTCGGCCTGTTGCTGCAGATCGGCCTGATCGTGCTGGTGGTGCGGCTCGCGATGTCGTGGTGGCAGCGCCGCCAGACACCGGCCGCCGCCTATGCCGGCGGACCGACACCTGCACCCGGCGTGGGCCCGCAGCCGAATTATCGCTCGGGCATGGGTTTCGGCCTCGGATCGTCCAACGCACCTCTGGAAATCGCGCCGGCCGACTATGAGGCCTTCGAGCGCCTGCTCGGCGAGGTCCAGGCTGCATGGTCAAATGAGGATGTCGGCAAGCTGCACTCGCTCGCGACGCCCGAAATGGTCTCCTACTTCTCCAAGGACCTGGAGGAGAACAAGGCTCGCAACGTCGTCAACAAGGTGACGAATGTGAAACTGCTGCAGGGCGATCTTGCCGAAGCCTGGCGCGAGGGCGAGTCCGATTACGCCACCGTGGCGATGCGGTTCTCGCTGGTCGACCAGACGCTCGACCGCACCACCAGCCGGCCGGTCGCCGGCAGCGAGCAGCCGCAGGAAGTGACGGAGGTCTGGACTTTCGTGCGCCGGCGCGGCAGCGACTGGGAACTCTCGGCGATCCAGCAGGCGAACTGATCGTCCGCTAGATAACGTAACATCGAGGCGCTGCGGTTCATTCCGCAGCGCCTTTTGCTTTGCGCGATTCATTTTCGCGGTCGCAGCGTCGGAATAATCAGTGCCGCTACGGGTTGATGTCGGAAGCCAAGAACAATCAGGAGGAGCAAATGAATATCCGTGCCATCATCGCGCCGACGTGTTTCGCACTTGCCGCTTTCGCGCTGCAACCGGCGCAGGCGCAGTCGGCCAATGCGAGCTTCTTCCTGACCAGCAACGGCATCGGCAATGGCGGTAATCTCGGTGGGCTTGCGGGCGCCGACAATCATTGCCAGACGCTGGCGCAGGCGGCGGGCTTCGGCGCGCCGAAAACCTGGCACGCCTATCTGTCGACACAGGCGGCCGACGGCCAGCCGGCCGTGAACGCGCGCGACCGCATCGGGAAAGGGCCGTGGCAGAATGTGAAGGGGGTGGTGGTCGCCAAGGATGTCGCCGACCTCCACAGCGCCGGCAACAATCTCACCAAGCAGACCGCGCTTTCCGAAAAAGGCGAGGTCATCAACGGCCGCGGCGACACGCCGAACCGTCACGACGTGTTGACCGGCTCGCAAGCGGACGGCACGGCGTTTGCCGCCGGCGAGGATCGCACCTGCAAGAACTGGACAAGCAGCACGCAGGGCTCCGCCATCGTCGGCCATTCCGACCGCATCGGCCTCCGCGACGACGAGCCATCGAAGTCCTGGAACTCGTCGCATCCTTCGCGCGGCCCCGACGGTGGCTGCTCGCAGGCTGACCTGAAGAGCACCGGCGGCGACGGCTTGCTGTACTGCTTCGCCGTGAACTGAAGTCCATGCCGCCAATCCCGGCTGCCTGGAGCATGATCCGATTCCATCCAATCAGATCATGCGCCAACGCGTGATGTCTCTTGGCTGAATCAGTCTCGCCGCAAGTTCACCTCTCCCGTAGGGAGAGGTCGCGCCGAAGGCGCGGGTGAGCGGGTGCGGCCCCTCGATAGAGCAAATCCCCTCACCCGGCGTTACACTGAGCAACCGGCGACATAGGTAACAGGTCAGACCGACGACATAGGTAACACAATTCTCGTTTCGTTCAGGTCTGTT
>NZ_JCAMOR010000083.1:0-30942 GCF_059512385.1 Bradyrhizobium sp. Crot121
CATGAGCATGTGGTCGAGGAGGTCCAGAGACGGCTCGATTCCAATCCCGACGCCATGCGGACGCGGCGCGAGACGGTTGAGCATCCCTTCGGCACGATCAAAGCCCGTATGGGTGCGACGCACTTCCTGATGAAGCGCCTAAGGAATGTCGCCGCCGAGATGGCGCTGCATGTTCTCGCTTATAACCTCACACGGGTGATGAACATCGTCGGCAAACCGCGCCTGATTGCAGCCATCCGCGCCGCCTGAAGGCCGGAAAGTGCGTCCAAAAGCGCGATAACGCGTCCCTCTATCCACCTTGGCCGGCTATCGGACGTTGGAACGCGTGGCCTGCAACGATTGTCGACCACGGCCGCGTCCCGTTTGCACACAACCAAGATCCACAGCGGACACCGCCTCAGCAAGGACATCGACGCCTTCATCGACGATCCGCAATACATCGCTTTAATGTCGCCGCGCCTCGGAGGCGAAGAAGTCTGGGCATGCGAGGTCTACGACGAAGCAGCTCACTATCTCAAGCTCATCTATTCAGAGGGTGAAATCGACTTCATCGTCGCCGGGTCGGTGACCGAGCTTCCTGTCGAATCCAAAACCATCGAAGTCAGGCCGGGCACCTCGCACACGATAAAAGTAGAACATCCAGTCGAAATCGCGCTCAAGAAGCTGAACTACCGAGGGAGCATGCTCAAAATACGCGATGTCCTCGATATCGTCGTCGTCGATTCCCTTTTCCCTGATTTGCTGCGCGATAATCTCCACTACGTGGCTCACCTGAAGGCCGGAATCTCCGGCAGGCTATCCGGGATATTAGAAGAATTCCTGCGACAGCAGCTCGATGAACTCGCTATCGCCGATGAGTGGCGGCCGCTTGCGAGCACGTGTCTCCAACGCATGAAGGAAATCGCCCAAGTTATCCCGGACCCGAAATAGGAACCTCGAACACGCCGCGCTACCGGCACAAGGCGCCGATCTTCGTTATGTAATTGGAACGCATGTACCCATTCCGGATCGTTCGGCAGTCGGCATAAACACGCAGAGTAATCAAGGCTCCTCTGGCCTAGCCCGCACTCGTGGCCGCCTCCGCGGCGCACCCTACCAAATGCTTAACTGGAAGAACTCACCCTCGACCGTCAAGGAGAACGGACACACCGACTATAACGGTATGCGGCCGTTCAAAAGCGCGGTTTGAATTCACTGCTGGGGCCGAAATGGCGCACCGCACCGGGGCGATGATGAGAACTACGTTTACGCTATAGCCCTCCAAAATGACGCCTGAAAATCTATCTTAACCGACTGAAATAACGATATTATTCAAGATAATTGGTTGCAGAGCCTCCTGGGGACCGGTTTGGGGATCAGGTTCTGCAGATCTAATCCAGAAGGTTTTGCCGCGCCTACATCGCGCTAGGTGCGGCTATTCAAATCTCTCGACTGAATGGCTACCTTGACCGCGAACTCAATCAGCTTCGGCTTTTACGAAGCGGCGTGTGGCTCCGTCTTCACGACGCGGATCGAGTTGTACTGACTGGCAAGCACCTGATAGTCGACGATCAGCTTTCTCGCCAAAAGATAGGTCAGTGCCGGATTCATCCGCCTCGGTTCCCATCCATCGCGCTGAGCGACCTGCCCGGTATCAATCGGCATCGACGGATCATTGACGAGGTCAGCCGCGATCCGCAGTGCGTCCTCCTCGGGCGACCATTCCATGAAGTGTTTGTCGAACGTGGCCGCTTCCGGTCCGGCAACTGATGCACCACCGACCAAGAGCGCCAAGAACCCTGCATAGGTGATGATGAGCGCACCAACCTCAGAAATTGTTGGCCATCGTCTCAAAATCAGGATGGAAAATACCATCACGAAACTTGGATAGCTGTACGTTATGAGGCGACTGGTTCCTGCCGAAAGAAACTCCAGACTCCAAAAGTCCAAATAGCTTGACACGTAAAACCCGGAAAATCCCATCAGGACCAGGAGTGACTTTTCTCTTATTGTGAGAGCGGCAGGACTCGTTTGTTGCATCTGACGCCCGGAAACAAGCAGAAGCACTAAGGCGATCGGCCAACAATACGCCATTCGCATTGCCAGGATCGTGATCGGGTCTTGAAGCTCGACATAAGCCAGCTTCACGAGCACAGGCCGGACCGAAATGCACGCGATCGCAGCGAGGCCCAGACCTGTACCAACGAAATCCCGTCTCGTGACAAAGTCTAGCGTAAGCCAATTTTTCAGGGACGCGCTAATCATCATTCTCGACTGATACCGGAGACTGCACTGCCGAGCTTTAACATATACAATCGTGGATTGCACTTTCGGACGTCGTCGACCTTGCCCGAAATTTTTTCGCCCTACGCAGCAAAAAAACTTATGCGGACTGGGCGTGTCGGGTGTGCCTTTATTTGAACTGATAGCGCGCGCCGTCGAATCGCTCGCGACGCGCAGCAACGCTCTCCTGGCAAAAGAAGTCGCAACCTCCGCCAACACCTCGCCTGAATCTCTGGCTATTTGGGCGTCGCGCGCGGAATTCGGAGCGGGACACACCAGGTCTTCATCACCAGCGGGTACCGACAGTCTTTGAGCCTGCTCCTGAATGCACTGGTCCCTTCCGATAGCTCGATTTGAATCGAGGATCCCGGATATTTGCCGACATCTGCAATAGTTGAACAGCTTCGAATGCGGGCTGTCCCTGTTGCTGTGGACTCCGAAGGAATCAGCGTCGACGATGGTTATCAAAGTGCCTTTCACGCCCGGATGGCTGTCACAACTCCCACCAAGCAGAGCCCACTTGGTGTTTGCATGTCATTACGCAGGAGAACTGCACTGATCGATTGGGCAAGGGAGGCGGGTGCCTGGATCGTGGAAGACGACTATGACAACGAGTTTTGCTTTGAAGGCAAGCACCTGCCAACCTTGCACAATTTGGACGCCTATGGCCGCACGTTTTATCTTGGCACGTTCAGTAAGACACTCCACCCGAGTTTGAGGGTCGCCTATATCGTGTGCCCAGATGAGGCCGTCGCCCCCCTGAGGCGAGCCGCAAAGTCTCTGCTGGACGGGATTTCGCTATTGCAGCAGAAGGTCTTGACAGCCTTCATCGCTGAGGGTCATTTCGCCCTTCATCTGAAGAGATCGCGCAGTATCTGCGCAGCCCGGAGTAAAATGGTGATCGATGCGCTGACCGCTCAGCTCGGCCATCGAATCTCCGTCTGTCGAAAGAGCTGCGGTCTCCAGATCTTCGCCACGATCGATGGACCGTCTACAGACGTCGCAATTTGCGAGCTCGCCGGCCAGAAGGGCTTAAGCGTATCGAGCCTCTCATCGCGGTATGTCAGCGCTGAACCCAAGCAAGGCCTGCTTCTAGGTTATGCGAACTTCGCCACCGAGGTACAAGTATCGCGCTCCGTCGACTCGCTTCGCGAATGCCTGGACTATTTCGCTCAGGCTCGTGCCGAACCCTAACAGACGGCAAGACCCCCTTCACGCGATTGGTCTACATCCCATTGCTGCCGAGATCGGCGTGACAATGCTATCAATGAGGTGCTAACGAATTGGGGAGCTCGTTGGAAGGCAGTGTGCGGTCAGCTCCGGACCGAAACCTCACGCCGCTTGGCTCCTAGACGAGGGTTCCGGCGGGTGTCAAGGATTTCGCATCTTCACCAACGGAGATCGATGAGCCTCGCTCGGTCGTGTCCGGTCCGCCAAGATGAACTTGATTCGGAGAACATGTCGCGTCAGAATCCGTAAGATCGTTCGGCCCAGCGCAGCAGCACGCGCGCATCATCCCGATCGGGCAAGACCACGCGCTGGTCACGCAGGCCCTTGGCGATCGCTTGACCAACCTCTGGCTCAACCCGACTACCATGGGTCATCAAGAAGAACCAACCAAATGGGACGCCGACCTCACGGTCGATGGCTTCAACGCGATCCATCAGAATATGAACCGAGGCGTCGCCAGCGATGAGCCTCTCTTCCGGCAGATGCAGCGGGCGCGGCACGAAACCGACCTCGCGCGTGCCTTTGTCGTCGTAGTCGTAAATGTCGAGCGCCCAGTGCGCGTAGACCCGCTCGGCCGAAGCGCTTGATTGTTCCCAATCCTGGAAGAAGCGATTCTCCCGTGGCACGTACTCGAACCAGTCCGGCACCAGTTCCAGGAACGGCGTCTCGGTCGTGCCCTGCCGCGTCACTTCCCGCACTACACGGCGCTCCATCTCCGGCCGCTGCGCCTCGCGCTTCTCGCGCTCGAGGCGGGCACGCCGCGTCAGGAAGCTCCGGACATGGACGACGCTGCTGCCCGCGCGCCCAAGCATCCGATAGAGCGGACCGGCGATTACCTTGTCGTCGGACATATCTTGGTGTGTGATCCATGATGGATCGAGTAATTCGCCCTTGCCCCAAGGGCGGTACGTCGGATTGACGATCGGCCCGGCGCGCCATTCGACTTCCCGGCCGAGACGGATTTGCACATAGTCCGCCGCGCCCGGTCCAGTCGGCGCGAAGGCGTACACGCTGTTGCCGTGCCATTCCGAAATCTGAAGGTCGCTCTCGCGCAATCGAGTCCAAAGGGCGCCAATGTCGCCGTTGTCCTTGGCAAGCTCGGCCTCCATCCACGGCCGGTATTCTGCAATCCGTGTCCCGTCGGCAGCGATCACCGAGCGCGTGTCCCGCCAATACTGGTCGTCGGTGTCCGTCGTCGAAAACGGAAATCCCGGAAATGCCTCTGTGAGCGCCGCCGCCAGCGCCGCTTCGTCAGCTCCGGTCGGAAGACGTGCGAGGACCGCCTCGATCGAGGCGGGATCGGGCAGTCGCACTGGGTCGTTCTCTGGAACTTCACTCATGCCTTGATCCTATCATTGTGCCCCGCCGAGTGCTGTGCGTTTTTCTCGGCACAACCTCCTTCTATGCATTGGGAGGTCCGCCTGGTGCAGTGTTCAGGTGCAGCTCGAGGGCCTCGATGCTCGCCATGACGTCCGCAAAGGTGGGCGGCGTGCCGAAAATCATCGCCGACATCCGTTCATAGTCGGCGGCGAGCTTGGCCCGCATGTCTGCAGTCGGGACGAGGCGATAGCTGCCCGGCACGGCGCGATCGTAGCGGTGATCCGGCGCCCGAAACATAAGCTCCTTGTGCTGCCGGCAGGCTTCCGCAAGATCGCGCATTGACGCCGTGGCCACGCCATAGTCCGGGTGGCTCCAGATTTGGTGTACGTCGTAATAGTGGCGCGAGTAGCGATTGAGATTGGGCACCGGACGGTCGGGCTTTCCTTCCGCGCTTCGCTTCTCGATCATTTCGGTCATTGCGTGCAGGATCAGCACCTTCTCCCAGAAGGTCCGCTCGGGCTTGACCGTTGTCACGCTGCTCACCGTGAGGTCCATTCCCTCTCGCATTTCCGAAGCGATGTAGGGCACGATCTCGCGAGGCTCGGCCGGCTCAGGATCAGGACGCGCACCCCCTTCGATGCGGACCGCCGCCTGCACATACGCGTCGCCCCTGTCGAAAACGCTCTTGTAGCCGACCACTAAAATGTCGAGCGCTTCCTTGTTGCGATACGTGTCGAAGCCGAAGCCGAGTGAGAAGTGTCCCACCTGGTCGGCCGCTTCCTCGACGGCTGCGATCTCCTTCGTTAGCTCGTCCTTGAGCGGACCCGAGATGTATAGTCGCGCGGCCTCGTCGACTTTATCGGCGAGCGCGCGCTGCTGCTGATTCACGGACGAGAGGGCGGCGATCTCGGCTTCCAGCGGGACGTGCAAATCGGCCTTATAGATGCCGATGTCGATATCCTCGGAGAAGCGATGGATCAGTCCATACGCCTTGCTGAGGCTTGTACCGCCCTTGAAATAAAGACCGATGGGATCATCACCCCGCCGATTGAACAGGAAGTCGAGCACCCAGCAAACATAGAGATCCTTCTCGATGTTATGCGCCTCTGTCTCCAGATAAGCGGCAACCGTCGAGAAGATTGTGCGACGATCGTCGACGCTCGAGCGCAGGATTTCAATGAACGTTTTCTGCATGGCCGTCTTTTGCGCCCTCAGGATTCGGGTCGCCGTCGCTGTGACTCTCCGCGAAGAGCTTACGTGCAATCGTTTCGATCAGCGGGTACATCCACGCCGGGACCGCTTGGACGTTGTCGCGTAGATCTTGTACGAGTTTTTCCCGGTTCGGATCGCGCGACAGATGCCGGACGATTCCGTTCACCGCCGCATCGAGGCTCGTTCGCTCATCCCGATACCATGTCAGTGCCTGGACCACGCGCATGGCGGGACGGCCCGCCCAGAATGCGGTCTTGGCCGAAATGCGCTTGAAGTCGAGCTTGTAGATGACCGGCTTGGTCGCCTGCGGATCACCGGCGCTCGCCTCGATCTCGATCGTCCGCGGATAGGTATCGGCATAGATCGTCGACTGCGCCGGAACGGCCGTCGTCAAGCCGAGGTCGTTCGCGGCCGTCATGCCGTCGACCAGCACGCGGAGCTTGTCGCGCCGTGCAATGGCATCAATGAAAGATGCACGTGGCGGAAACACCATCTTTCCGGTTAGCTTGCCGGTTCCCGGCTTGTCATAGAGACCGCGATACGGCCGGCGGATGTCGCCCCGCAGGGTCAGCCGCTGCAGCGCCTTCTCGACAGCGTTCGGCGTTCCGATGTCGAGAAAATCGGCGCGCGACCACACACCAGCCGGCGCCGCCTGGGCGATCCGGTCATGGATGCGATCGAGAGTGTCGGACGTGGGGTCGGGCATCGGCCACCAAGAGCTGTCCGAACATTATATATAAAATATGGTCAGTAGCAAGCCGGAACAGCTACTGACCAGAATATATATTTAAACGTTGGTCAGACCTCATTTTTCTCCCCGGTTGCGAAAGGACCGAATTGACGTCAAATCTATCTGATTGGCCATGCCCGCATGTCGAAGGCAGACGAGCGATCGAATGCGGCACAGGCTCGCGCGCTCAACGCCGCAGGGTGCAAGCGGCTATTCGAAGAGGCTCCCAGTGGGGCCGATGGGGGACACCGGCCAAACTTCAGGAAATGATCGGCCAGCTCCGCGACGGCGATGTCGTCGTGGCCTGGAAGCTCGACCCGCTGTCACGCAGCTTAAAGGGAGAAGATCGAAGCGGCGGGTGCGGGATTGCGATCGACACCAACACGCCGGCTGGCCGCATGTTGACGCAGACAAGCACTGGCATGACTTGGCTCGAATGACCGCAACGATAGAACACGGTCATTGAGGGTGAGAAGCGGCGCAGTGTTGACAGGCATCGCGCGGCATCAAATAATGCCAGCATGTTTACGGATACGCATATTGTTGCTCGGGTCGCTGGCATCCCAACGGGCGGGATGCAGGGAAGCCGATCACGTTAGCATAAACGTATCGCATACCCGCAGCTTTGCCTTGTCTCAGACGGACGGGGCTTTTTTATGCGTGTGCCTCGTCCATCGGTACTACGATGGAGTGAACAATGGCACAGAACATCTACGACAACCCCGAATTCTTCGCCGGCTACAGCCAGCTTCCGCGGCAGGTCCATGGTCTCGCCGGAGCACCAGAATGGCCCGCTATCCGCGCCATGCTGCCCGATCTGAAGGACAAGCGCATCATTGACATGGGTTGTGGCTTCGGCTGGTTTGCCCGCTGGACACGAGAGTATGGTGCCCAGTCGGTGGTCGGACTGGACATATCCGAAAAGATGATCGTGCGGGCAAAGGCGGACACCCCCGACTCTGCGATCAAGTACAGAGTTGCGGATCTGGAGGTGCTTGAACTGCCCCTGGCTTCATTCGACTTCGCCTATAGCGCTTTGACCTTCCACTATATCGAGGATTTCGACCGGCTGGTGCGCATGGTGCATCGGTCTCTCACGCCGGGCTCGCACTTCGTGTTCACGATCGAGCATCCGATCTACATGGCCGCCATGCATCCGTGCTGGTGGAACGACGAGGACGGACGCAAGACATGGCCGGTGAACCGCTATGCCATGGAAGGTGAACGCCGTACCAACTGGTTCACCGACGGCGTTCTCAAATATCATCGGACGATCGGGACGACGCTGAACACATTGATCGCGGCCGGATTTACGATCCGCCATATGGTGGAATTCGCTCCGACGGCAGAGCAGATCAACGATAATCCGGGACTGGCGGAGGAGTTGGAGCGGCCCATGATGCTGCTGATGTCCGCACAACGATGATCCGGCGTGCAATCGCGGGACGAACTGCGGTGAAACGGTGTCTGCCAAGGACCACGTCTGTTCGGCCGGCATGGCAAGACCTGCATTGGCCTGTTCTACGGTCTCACCGTCGCGGCTTGATCGATTGGAGGCTGGCAGGTGGGAATGTCGATGCCTTACGCCATCGGCCCATCGCGACTTTCGCGGGCTTGTGGAGGAATGTCTCCTATCCGGGCGCAAGCGAAGTATTCTGGGCGGCCCCTCCCTGTCGGTCGGTCACGCTCTACCCGCAAGCATTCGCTTGCGACCGGAGCCGCGAAGCGTCTCCGCCCTTCGGGTGACGATCGTTGCCGCTTACGGCTTCTGTCTGGTCCGCGCTTCTGTCCGAAAGTCGGCCCGAAGAGCACACGCAACACGATGACTGATCCAGGCGTTCGTCGAGGACGAGACTCGGCACCGAACGGATGTCCGCGGCGAGGACTGATTGAACGGCAGTGCCAATATCACTTGCCGCCGCGAATGCATTTCTCGCTTTGACGTCATCCGTGACGCGGGACCAACAGCCGAGGGCGACGCCATGAATCAGCAGCCGGGAAAAGATCGCGCAGGAGGGCGCCAATCACTGCGCAGGCCGCGACCCCGCTCTCTATGGATGGCTTTCCTGGTCCTCCGCCCGGCCTTCCACGATCAACCCTCAAGGGGTCGGCTATGGGAGCATGCCGCCGCTGCGCCTTCGGCTTCGCGGTGATCGCGGCCGGTTGAGGACACTGAGGGACGCCATCGAGCGGGGATCGGCCTCGCTTACGATGGAGCCCTCAAATGTCGCACGATCTTTCCCTGGCCCAGTCCAACGCCTTCGAGCTCGCCCGCACCCTGATGGTCCCGATCACGCTCTTCAAGGTCGATGGCGCATACGGCGTGATGCCGAGCGACGAACTCGACGATGCCGATGTCACTGTTGTGCACGAATACGATCCACACGAGGTCAGCCCGGCTCATTGAGCCGGGTTTTACCCTTGTGTGCCGCTGGCGAGCGGGCGGCCGCAAGGGAGGCTGCGCCGCTGCCGGCCGACGCGATGATGCCGGGTGGCCCGCATAATTCATCAATTGCCAGCCGCGCCCTTGCCCCCTTCGCTCTTCGCGGCAGGGGCGAGTGGTCCCGCAAGCTGCGGGAGATAAGAAATTCAAGCGGGAAAGGTCCGGCGCGGCAGTGCGCCGGGAAGTGGAGATGGAAAAAAAGGATATCGAAGAGCTGAAAAATCGCGTGCCCTGCGCCGCCGTGCTCGAGAAGGCCGGCTTTATGATCGATCTGAAGGAAAGCACACGCAAAGCAGTCAAATATCGCCGCGGCGGCCACATCATCATCGTGATCCATCTGGGGAGGGGCTGGTTCGACGCGTTATCCGACGCCAGAGGCGACGTCTTCTCGCTGGTGGAGCATCTCGATGGCATCGCGTTTCCCGAGGCGCTGCAGCGAGTGTCCGACCTGGTCGGCTTTGTGCCGGCGGAGCCCGTCTGGACGCGAGAATCCCGCGCGCACGATGCGGCTGCTGCTGCTGCTGATCGCTGGCGCGCGCGGAGCAAGCCTTGGCCAGGTTCTATGACCTGGCGCTATCTGCGCGACGAGCGTGCAATCCCGGAAGCCGTCATCCGCGCTGCGGTCCGGCATGACCGGTTGCGTGAAGGCCCTCACGGCAGCATGTGGGCGGCGCATCTCGACATTGACGGCGTGGTCACAGGCTGGGAGGAGCGCGGTCCGCAATGGCGCGGCTTCGCCAGCGGCGGCGGCAAGGTGCTGTTTCGTTTAGGACCGGCGAACGCGGCCCGGCTCTGCATCACCGAGGCCGCGATCGACGCCATGAGCTTGGCGGCGATCGAAGACCAGCGGCCTGATACTCTTTATCTGAGCACCGGCGGCGGCTGGGCGCCGGCCACGGTCGCCGCCATTCGAGCGCTGAGCGCGCAGCCGGGCGCACGGCTCGTCGCGGCGACCGATAACAATCGGCAGGGAGAGGTTTATGCCAATCGGCTCGTGGCCATCGCGCAGGAGGTGGGCTGCGACTATGAGCGGCTGCGGCCCGCGCCGGAGGACTGGAATGAACAGCTGCATCCGAGCAGCAAGAGGAAGAAGCAGGGGGACGAGAAAGAAAACCCGGCTGCCGCATGCTAGGGTGAGCGCTTCGCGCTGTTAAAGAACCAGGCCCGGCGTTGGGCGGTGCGGAGGAGACGAATGACCTTCAGTAAACATCAGTTCAGGGTCGAGCTGCGGCGGTTGATCGAAAAGCACATCAGCTCGTCGAGCACGTTCGAAGACTACGTCCTGATCACTGGAGAGCTGGAAGAGGCGAAGGATAGGCTCGACCTCGAGTCCGAGAAGTTCCCGGACGAGGAGGTCGACGCCTGCGAATTGTAGCGAGCATTTCGCGCTGATCTTCAGCCACTCCCCCGCCGCCGTGGGCTCAGCGCTGGTGGCCGAGCCCGATGCCGAGCTGATGCGCCTTGGCCCGAAGCGCCGGCACCGTGCGCTTCATTTGCTTCGAGATCTTGGCGATAGGCGTCCTGGCCTTCGAGTGTGCCTTGAGCGCCTTCAGATCATCCTTGGTGTATTCCCGCCGGATGACTGGCCTCTTCTTTTTGGAGTTTGGCATAGAATCCCTGATGAGAATGGGCGAAAGAGCGGCCCCGGTCGAAGTGTCTGAGCTTTGGCCGAGGCCGCCACCCGCCGACATATCATGCGGGCTGGTAATGACCAGCCTACGTCTCACGTTCCGCAAACGTGGCCTGCAAATTGCTGCATTGACAATCACGGATTCGCCTCGGGCGCTTCGCGCCGAGTGTGAGCTGATAGGGGAGCTGAACGTCGTCTTGAACTGAGAACTTTTCAGGCAAGAACTTCGACGCCTGATCGACCGGCATTTCGGCCCATCGAGCCAGAAGCTACGTCGAGATAATCCAGGAGAGCACGGAAGGCGGCTGAGCGCCGGCGGCGGTCGCCGCCATTCGAGCGCTGAGCGCGCGGCCGGTCGCACGGTGGTCGCCGACCGACAACAATCGGCAGGGGAGGTCTATGCCGAGCGGCTCGCGGCCGTCGCGCAGGAAGTCAGCTGCGACTACGAGCGGCTACGGCCTGCCGCAGAGGATTGGAACGAACAGCTACATCCCGGCAGCAAGATGAAGATCGAGAGGAGGGAAAGGAAAGCCCGGCTGCCGCATGCCCGCCGGCCGCGTCAAGGGTGAAGCTTCGCCCGCGTGCCGCGGCCCTTGACCCGGCCGGTCGGTGAGGTGGCCGCGGAGGAGGGGTCAGGAAGGGCTGAAGACGATGGCGGAATCGGAATGATGAGCCGCGCTTCAGCCCGACGAGGCTGAAAGGAGCCCGCTCATGACCCTCTCTCCGATCCGCAAGGTTTATCAGGAGATCGCCGACCGCCGGCAGATGTTCCGCATGTTCGATCGCCACGCGCAGCGGCCGAACCGCTCCGAGAATGACGACAGCGTTCTCTATCGCGGCGAGTGGTTCGAGATCGGTCAGGCCGACCACGACCATATGTTCGAGATCCTGCCGCCGCTCTGGATGCGCGCCGACATGTTCGCGATGCGCGAATTCATGACTGGCGGTCACAAGCGTCTTCTTCTCGCTTTTGGTCGACGGCCGCAAGCGGTTCTTCCATGGCTATTGCGATCTCTCGGATCGCGGCTCGCCGGAGCGCATGAAGCAGGCGATCATCGAGCGTGAATCGCGACCCGTGAAAGCGATGACGCGGGAAGAGCGGCTCGAGCACATCTGGTCGAGCACGCATGATGATTATCGCGGCTATGCCGGAGAACGCTGGGCCGAGCATCTGCGCGGCGAGCGCACGGTGCTGGTCTACGGCGGCCAGCGCGGCACGGTGCTGAAGCTGCTCGACCAGCTGACTGGCGCAGAGATCGCCGTGAAACTGCCGGTGCATCTGCGCTACCTGCCTGACGCGATCGCGGCGTGAGGGAGGTGGTAATGTTCACATTCCCCATCCCCGCCGTCCGCACGGTCATCGAGCGCGGAAAATCCGACGCCGCCGCCAATGGCGGGTTCCGCAATCCCTATTACGGCCAAAAGCCTGGGGAGGGCGAGAAGCCCGGTCTTTGGTGTCGGTGACAACGGCGTCTACATCATGTCGAACGGCAAGCTCAGCGATGGCGCTCGCCCGCTTGTGGTCTATTCCGAGGAATGCCATCCGGTCGGCAATCCGGACTGGTTCGACTACAAGCGCCGCCATTTCGGCGGCGATGACGGCATCGAGTTCATCGAAGCCGAGCGGCTCATCCCTCTCGTCAATCGTGATTTTCGCTACACGCATCTGCGGGTGCAGCTGAGCGAGACCGACGTCTCGCTGTCGCTCATCGTGCGCGAGCGCCTCCCATCCCCAATCCACCGTGACCATCCGCACCCGCCGAGCGAGCTCGGCGGGACGACGGCACCTGCGCCCTCATCACAAGGAGATTTCCAATGGCGCAAGACGATCCCTTCACCCTCGACCTGTTCGGCAATACAGCGCTGTCGTCCGGCCTCGGCCTCGGCGTCACCGCTTTCGCCGGCGTCGGTACCGCCGAGCCGGACGATGACGACGATCCCGATCCATCGACACCAGCCCCCGCGACGCAGGTCGCGGCGGCCCCGGTTTCTGCGTCATCCGCTCGCCGCACGCGCGGCGCGAACTTCCATCTCCCCGGCGACCGCGCCCTGGCGAAGGGCTGGAAGGATCGCGCCCGCGATAACATCACCGCGATCCGGCTTGCCGCCGCCATCGAGGCCGATGAGCGGGCGGCTACGCCTGAGGAACAGGAGCAGCTGATCCGCTTCACCGGATTCGGCGCGTCCGAACTTGCGAACTTCGTGTTCCGGCGGCCGGGCGAGGCCGAGTTTCGCAAGGGGTGGGAGGCGATCGGAATAGACCTTGAGGATGCCGTCGGCGATCTCGACCACGCCTCGCTCGCGCGCTGTACCCAGTACGCGCATTTCACGCCGGAGTTCATCGTCCGCGCCATCTGGGCGGGCCTGCAGCGTCTGGGCTGGCGCGGCGGTCGCGTGCTTGAGCCCGGTATCGGCACAGGGCTGTTTCCGGCGCTGATGCAGGAGGGAGTCCGCGAGGCCTCGCATGTCACCGGGATCGAGCTCGATCCGGTCACGGCACGCATCGTGCGCCTGTTGCAGCCGCGGGCGCGCATCATCGCCGGCGATTTCGCGCGCACGGAGCTGCCGGCGAGCTTCGATCTTGCCATCGGCAATCCGCCGTTCTCCGACCGCACTGTGCGCTCGGATCGTGCGTACCGGTCGCTGGGCCTTCGCCTGCATGATTATTTCATTGCGCGGGCGGTCGATTTGCTGAAGCCCGGCGGGCTCGCCGCCTTCGAGACCAGTTCGGGCACGATGGACAAGGCGGATGCGTCGGCGCGCGAGCATATCGCCAAATCCGCCGACCTGATTGCTGCGATCCGGCTGCCCGAGGGCAGTTTCCGCGCCAGCGCCGGAACCGACGTCGTCGTCGACATCCTGTTCTTCCGGAAGCGCAAGATCGGCGACCCTGAAGGCGATCGGTCCTGGCTCGATGTCGATGAAGTCCGTCCTGCGACGCAGGATGAGGGCGCCATCCGCGTGAACAGCTGGTTTGCTGACCATCTGCAGTCAGTGCTCGGCACCCATGGTCTCGCCTCCGGTCCCTTCGGCGAGACCTACACATGCTCTCCCCGCGCAGGCGAGGACCTCGACGTCGCACTCTCGGCCGTCATCGCTCTCCTTCCGGAAGCGCTCTACGACGGCGAACCCGACGTGCTCGATCCCCATCTGGAGGACGCCGGCGATCCGGCCGGCGCCGATCTGCCGTCCGACCTGTATGTGCGCGAGGGCAGCTATTTCTTCGACAAAGCGCTCGGCCTGATGCAGATCCTCGACGGCCAACCCGTTTCCGTGAAGGTCCGCCAGGGCCGCAGCGCCGATGGCATCCCGGAAAAGCATGTCCGCATCATCAGGAAGCTCATCCCGATCCGCAATGCGGTACGTGAGGTGCAGAAGGCGCAGGAGTTCGACTGCCCCTGGAAGGAGGCCCAGGTCAGGCTACGCATCGCCTGGTCGACCTTCGTGCGGGACTTCGGCCCGGTCAACTTCACCACCGTCTTAACCGCCGAGGACGAAGAGACCGGCGAGGTACGGGAGACGCATCGCCGCCCCAACATCCAGCCCTTCCTCGACGATCCCGATTGCTGGCTGGTCGCCTCGATCGAGGACTATGACCTCGAGACCAATACCGCAAAGCCCGGCGCGATTTTCACCGGGCGCGTGATCTCGCCGCCGGCGCCGCCGGTGATCACCAGCGCGGCCGACGCGCTTGCCGTGGTGCTCAACGAGCGTGGTCGGGTCGACGTCGAGCACATCGCAGAGCTCTTGCATCGTGGCGCCCAGGACGTCGTCGCCGAACTCGGCAGCGCCATCTTTCGCGATCCGGCGGACGGATCGTGGCAGACGGCGGACGCTTATCTGTCGGGCCACGTCCGCGACAAGTTGAAGGTGGCGGAAGCGGCGATCGCGCTCGATCCGTCCTATGAGCGCAACGTTACGGCGCTGCAGGGCGTGCAGCCTGTCGATTTGCGCCCCTCCGATATCACCGCGCGGCTCGGCGCGCCCTGGATTCCGGCCGCCGATATCGTCGCCTTCGTCAAGGAGACGATGGACGCTGACATTAAGATCCATCACATGCAGGAACTGGCCTCCTGGACCGTGGAAGCGCGTCAGCTCGGATGGACGGCGGCCGGCACGTCGGAATGGGGAACGGATCGCCGGCATGCCGGGGAGCTTCTCGCGGATGCGCTGAACAGTCGCGTGCCGCAGATTTTCGACACCATCAAGGACGAGATGAGCGAGCGGCGCGTGCTCAATGTCGTGGACACCGAGGCCGCGAAGGCGAAACTGCAAAAGATCAAGGATGCCTTCCAGCGCTGGATCTGGTCCGACCCTGATCGCACCGACCGTTTGGCGCGCGTCTACAACGACCGCTTCAACAACATCGCACCGCGAGCCTTCGATGGCTCGCATCTGAAGCTCCCGGGCGCCTCTGGCGCCTTTTCTCTTTATGGCCACCAGACGCGCGGCATCTGGCGGATCGTCTCGGCGGGCTCAACCTATCTGGCCCATGCCGTCGGCGCCGGCAAGACCATGACCATGGCGGCCGCGATCATGGAGCAGCGGCGGCTTGGCCTGGTCGCCAAGGCCATGCTGGTGGTGCCCGGCCATTGCCTGGCGCAGACGGCGCGCGAGTTCCTGGCGCTTTACCCGGCGGCGCGCATTCTCGTCGCCGACGAGACCAATTTTACCAAGGACAAGCGGCAGCGTTTCCTGTCGCGGGCGGCGACGGCGACATGGGATGCTATCATCATCACGCACTCTGCGTTCCGTTTCATCGCCGTACCGTCGGCGTTCGAGCAGCAGATGATCCAGGACGAGCTGGAGCTTTACGAAACCTTGCTGACCAAGGTCGAAAGCGACGACCGTGTCTCGCGCAAGCGGCTCGAACGGTTGAAGCAGGGTCTGAAGGAGCGGCTGGAGTGCCTGTCGACCCGCAAGGACGACCTTCTGACTATCTCCGAGATCGGCGTTGACCAAATCATCGTCGACGAGGCGCAGGAGTTCAGGAAGCTCAGCTTCGCGACCAATATGAGCACCTTGAAGGGTGTCGATCCGAACGGCTCGCAGCGCGCCTGGGACCTTTATGTGAAGTCGCGCTTCATCGAGACGAAGAACCCCGGCCGGGCGCTGGTGCTCGCCTCCGGCACGCCGATCACCAACACGCTCGGCGAGATGTTCTCCGTGCAGCGCTATCTCGGCTACGCCGCGCTTCTCGAGCGCGGCCTGCACGAGTTCGACGCCTGGGCCTCGACTTTCGGAGACGTCTCGACCGAGCTCGAGCTCCAGCCGTCCGGTAAGTACAAGCCGGTGACGCGCTTTGCCACCTCAACGTGCCGGAGCTGATCGCGATGTTCCGCTCCTTCGCCGACGTGGTGATGCCGGACGATCTGCGTCAATATTTGAAAGTGCCGTCACTCTCGACCGGCCGGCGCCAGATCCTGACGTCCAAGCCGACGGCCGCCTTCAGGCGCTACCAAACGCTGCTCGACCAGCGCATCAAGGAGATCGAGATGCGCGATCGGCCGCCGGAGCCCGGCGACGACATCCTGCTCTCCGTCATCACGGACGGTCGCCACGCGGCGATCGACCTGCGGTTTGTCGATCCCGACAATGATAATGAGCCCGACAACAAGCTCAACGATCTGATCGCGAACGCCTTCCGCATCTGGAAGGAGACCGCGGAAAACCCCTATGTGCGCCCGGACGGTAAGCCGTACGAGCGTCCCGGCGCGGCGCAGATGATCTTCTCCGATCTTGGCACGATCAGCGTCGAGAAGAGCCGGGGCTTCTCGGCCTATCGCTGGATCCGGGACGAGCTCATTCGCATGGGCGTGCCCGCCCCGGAAATTGCCTTCATGCAGGACTACAAGAAGTCCGAGGCCAAGCAGCGCCTGTTCGGCGACGTGCGCGCCGGCAAAGTCCGCTTCCTGATCGGTTCCTCCGACACGATGGGTACCGGGGTCAATGCGCAGTTGCGCCTCAAGGCGCTGCATCATCTCGACGTGCCCTGGTTGCCCTCCCAGATCGAGCAGCGCGAAGGGCGCATCGTGCGTCAGGGCAATCAGCACGACGAGGTCGATGTTTTCGCCTACGCGACTGAGGGCTCGCTCGATGCGACCATGTGGCAGAACAATGAGCGCAAGGCCCGCTTCATCGCGGCCGCGCTCTCGGGTGATACCTCGATTCGCCGGCTCGAAGATTTGGGCGAGGGGCAGGCGAACCAGTTCGCCATGGCGAAGGCGATCGCATCCGGCGACCAGCGCCTGATGCAGAAGGCGGGGTTAGAGGCCGACATCGCGCGGCTGGAGCGTTTGCGCGCCGCTCATGTCGATGATCAGCATGCCGTGCGCCGTCAGATGCGCGACGCCGAGCGCGAGATCGAGTTTTCGACCCGGCGCATCGCGCAGATCGGACAAGACATCGAACGCCTTGTGCCGACAGCGGGCGAGGCCTTTGCGATGAGCATGAATGGCAGGCCCTATACCGAACGCAAGGAGGCCGGCCGCGCGCTGATGAGGGAAATTCTGACCCTCGTGCAGCTTCAGCAGGAAGGCGAAACCGTCATCGCCTCGATCGGCGGCTTCGACCTCGAATATTCCGGCGAGCGCTTCGGACGCGACGGCTATCGCTACACCACCATGCTGTTGCGGACCGCCGCCGAATACGAGATCGACCTGTCAGTCACCGTGGCCCCGCTTGGCGCAGTCTCCCGCCTGGAGCACGCGCTCGCTGATTTCGAGGGGGAACGGGAACGCTTTCGTCAGCGTCTCGCCGATGCACGGCGGCGCCTTGCGTCCTATCAGTCCCGCGAAGGCGGCGCCTTTGCCTTCGCCGACGAGCTCGCCGAGAAGCGCCGGCAACTCGTCGAGGTCGAGAAGGCGCTCTCCTCGGACATCGAAGGGGTAGGCGAGGTGAGGGCGATCGCGGCTTAGACGCTCTCAGCACCCCTCTGTCACCGCAATTACCGTGTCTCACTTCAAGGGTGCAGTCCAGTACACTGAATGACGCGTTGAAGAGCTACCGCGTCACTTGGCGTAACCCTGAGAGCGGAGCCACGCGATCTTGCGGTCTCCGTTTATCCAGTCGTCGGCATCTGCCTTGCTGGTGAATCCTGTGATTTCGCGCTGTTCGCTGCCCGGGTAATCCGCCAGTATTTTCCAGTCGCTCTCTGAAATGCGGACGGCTTTGAAGGTCACTTTTGTTTTGGCCATGCCGCACTATGCAGGAGATGGCCTGAAAAGAGAACCCGCGGGTCGTGAGAAAAGAAGAGGAAAAGAGGAAAAAGCCCGCTCGCAGACCGGGCGGGTCGCTGGCGCTGAAGCTCAACCGCCGCCTGCGCGATCCCGGCCCGTCGTCCTGCGCAGGGCTTTGGCCCTGCTGGTCCTGCCGGGCAGGGATGCTCGGCCGCAGTTGCACCGGCCCGCCCGCTCCGCGGGGCCAGGGGATGTCTTCGGAAAGAAGACGAGAAAGGCCGGCCGAGCCGGTCTGCAACCCCAAAAAGGAGCATTCCCATGCGTCTCATCAAGGTCGATCCGCGCGCGCTGAAGGAAAACCCCGACCGCCTGCGTCAGACGAAATCCACGCCGCAGGCCGACGCGCTGCTGCTGGCGACGATCAAGGCTGTCGGCATCGTGCAGCCGCCCGTCATCACGTCAGAGGCCGGCGGCAGCAACGCCTACATCATCTATGCCGGGCATCGCCGCGTGAAACAAGCGATTGCTGCTGGTCTTGACGAGATCGACGTCATCGTCGACGAGGCGGCGAACGACAATGGCGCCATGCGCTCGATGGTCGAGAACATCGCCTTCGAACCGCTCAACCCGGTCGACCAGTGGCGGGCGATCGAGCGCCTCGTGGCGCTTGGCTGGACCGAGGAGGCGATCGGCGTCGCGCTTGCGCTTCCCGTGCGTCAGATCAGGAAGCTGCGCCTGCTCGCGAACGTACTGCCCGCCATGCTCGACCACATGGCCAGGGGCGACATGCCGAACGAGCAGCAGCTTCGTACTATCGCCGCCGCCTCGCTCGACGAGCAGAAGGAGGTCTGGAAGAAGCATAAGCCATCCAAGGCGGACCCGCAGGTGTCCTGGTGGAGCGTCGCGCAAGGCCTCCAGAAGACGCACATGTATGCACGGCACGCCAGCTTCGGTGACGATCTCACGCGGGCGTACGGAATTCAGTGGGTCGAGGACCTGTTTGCTCCGGCCGACGAGGACAGCCGCTACACCACTAATGTCGAGGCCTATCTCGGCGCGCAGCATGAGTGGATGGCGAACAACCTGCCGAAGAAGGGCGTCATCGCTGAGACCACGAACTGGGGAGAGGTGAAGCTGCCGGCGAAGGCCGAACGGGTCCACGGCAAGCCGACGAAGTCCGATTGCACCGCAATGTATCTCGACCGCGAGGGCCGCGTGCAGACGGTGCATTACCGCATGTCCGAAGCGAAGAAGTCGAAGGGCAAGGCTGCGCCGGACGCGGTCAGCGCTCCGGACGATGTCGGCGTAGTCTCGAAACCTCGTCCCGATGTGACGCGCAAAGGCATCGAGATGATGGGCGACTACCGCACGGACGCGCTGCGCGAAGCCCTCGGCCGTGCGCCGGTCGAGGACGACACGCTGATGGCGCTGCTGATCCTTGCCTTCGGTCAGAACGTCTCCGTCACGACGGGAAGCGTCGGTTTCCATAACGGCCATAGCCGCCTGGCGAAGCACACGGCGGGGCTGTTCGACGGTGACGGCAAGCTCGCCTTCGACATGGACACGCTGCGCATCTCAGCCCGCGCCATGCTCATCGATGTGTTCTCGTGCCGCGAGAACGCCACCAACAGCGGCATCGTCGCCCGTATCGCCGGCGCGACCATCGGCGCGGACGAGTTCTTGCCCAACATGGGCACCGAGGACTTTCTCTCGTGCCTGTCGCGCCCCGCGCTCGAGGCGTCGTGCAAGGACACGCCGGTCCTGCCGCGCCAGCGCGCGAAGGACACCCGCGCTGCGCTCGCCGAGCACTTCAAGGAGGGTCGCTTCGTCCACTCCGCGGCGCTCTTCGCACCGGACCCGACGAAGCTTTCCGAATGGCTGTCGTCCAACGCGAGCGCTGCGGACGACGCCGATGAGACGGATGAGGACGTCGACGGCATCCGCGATGAACTCGCTGACGGTGACGCCGCTACGTTCAGGGAGGCGGCCGAATAGGTCCCTACCTTCTTCTTCCGAACGACTGCCGCCGCCGGCCAAGCCGGCGGCGGTTCTGTTTCCACACATCCGCAAAACCGGAGGACACGATGTCCGCACATGTCACCGAGGGACAGGACCGCAGCATGAATGCGTCATCTCCCACACGCCAGAACCAAACCGTGCCTGAATTCCCCGCAGTCACTTTCGGCCGCGGCGCTGACGGCCTTCTCGTCGCACTTGTCGGCGAATCGGCCTTCGCGATGGCGCCCCGCCGCGACGGTCGGCTTTATCTCGTCACGGCCCGGCGCATCTCCCGCCCCATGGGCGAATGGACGCGCGGCGACTTCTACGGCCATTCCGGCGTGCTTGCCGACGAGGCGGCATTCCGCGCCGCCGTGCTCGAAAACGCCGAGCACCAGCGCGAGCGTAAGATGCTCGGCCGCGTCGAGGTGTATTCGCGTGCCCACACGCCCTGGGGCGCCTCGCAGGGCGCGACCGTCTATGCCGAAGGCGTCGAACGACACTCGACGGCCGGACATGGAGGCTTCAAGCTTTCGGCCGAGGAAAACCGCAAGGTCCATCCCACGCTGCGATCGACGGGCGGCTGGTATGAGGAAGATTCGGAATGGGCGATCGTTGCGATCACCTTTCCGCATCTCTTCACGGCGTTCGAGCGCCGCTGCGCCGAACGCACGATCAAGGATTCATGGCCGGACGCCTGGGAGACGATCTTCGGCACCGTGCTCGCGCCGGGAGAGTCCTATGAGAAGGATCGCCGCAGTTTTGAGCTGACGCATGCCAACGACTGGATCGTGATTTCGGCGATCACCTCAAGTCGCTTCGAAGGCTTCGTGGAGTGCGTTGCAACGCCCGGCGGCAGGCGCGGAGCTGGAACGGAGGAGCGGCGCTTCCTCGTTCCATCCTCCGACTACGAGGTCAAACGCTTTGGCTTCGTGATCGACCCGAGCCGGCACCAAGTCTATGGCGGGCCATCGGACTTCGTCGGCTGGCAGATCGGGAGGGTCACATGAGCCTATCCCCGGATCGCCTGGCGCCCCTTCACCGCATGCGGGAGGCGCGGCGGGAGATTCAGCGCCAGCTCGATTCGATCGACCGCCAGATCACGCGGCGGATGACGGCGCTGATCCTGCAGCTGAAGCTGAAACCTGCCGGCAGGGCGCCGGACCCGAGTGCCTTCCTCGAGCGGTATCGTTCGCATCTTTCGGCAATCACGGCGGAACGCCGGCCGGAGATCGACGCACTGTCCCGCAAGCTCGTGCAGCAGGATGCCGCGATCGCGGCGTACTGTGCTCGCAGCGGCCTCCTCTCCGACCGGCTCGATGCTCGCGGCCAGTGCAGTCGGCCCGGCCTTGCTGTGCGATCGCGCAGCCGTGGGCACCGCGACCATGAATGACAACGCCCGCGCGGCGTTCGAACGACGGCTCCGCACTGCCAGGAGCAACACCGGCCAGTCGTGACCGTCGGAACTTCATCCCTTGCCTGGTGAGACGCTGATAGCCTCGGCGGATTCGACCTGTCCAACGTCTTCGCTGCGGATCGCGATATCGCCATGGCAATGGTCGTGCACCGCCTCGCCGATTCTCCAGTCGCGCAAATATCTGGAGGCCTACCGCGCCGAGATCGAGGAGCTCATCAGGCTCTGGCGGCCGGAGGTCTGGACGCGCACAGTCGCAATCGCCTGACATCAAGGAAGTTGGCCCGTCGTTCTCGATCTCGGGTGACGCATGAGTTCGCGGTAGGTCATTGCGATCCTTGCCCGTTTTCTCTTCATCGTTCCGGCCCGCCGGATCTCCCCTCGGGTTTGTCGCGCTCGTAAACCGGCGGCCGGGCGCTTCAAGGCCGCTATCGCGCCGCGTTGCGGCCGGGACTGCCGATCTCGGCAAAGCGTGTCCGCGTCCCGCGCGAGGGCTGCAAGCCCTGCTTGTCCGCAAACCCGCTCCGCTCGATCCGGCAGCCCCGGACCCTGAAGCGCCCGTCTTTCCGCCGGTTTTTCTCGATCGCACCCGAAGGGAGGACCGGCAGGAGCCGGCCCAAGCCTTCAGGGAGAAACCGAAGGAAAGGATGTTCCCATGACCAAGACTGCTCGCACTCCCCGCCAGCCCGCCAAGGTCGTCCAGCTTCGTAAAAGCACCACTCTCGAAATGGTCAGGCTCGCCTGCCCCGACGCCACCCAGGCCACCCTCATCTCCGAGAGCTTCGGCCTTCCCGTTCTCGACAGCGATGGCATCCGCGATCTCCATGAGCGCCTGATCGTCGAGACGGCCGCGAGCCTCAGCGATGGCCTTGGCGAGCGTGCGATGCAGATCCATCTCCAGCGGATCGTCGGCGCCTATGTCGGCTCCGCCCACGGAGCGGGTCAGTTCTACAGCCGCGCGGTGACGGAAGCCCGCGACGCTACGGCGAAGGCCGCCAATGACGCTCGTGATGTGGACCTCGACGGTCCGGTCGGCTTCGACAGCACCGCGCAGCGTAAGCGCGAATTCGCCGCCGACATGGCCATCCAGTCGCACGCGCTGCGGATGGCGGCTGAAGGCACTGTTGCAGCCTACGAACAGGTCGTCGGTGAAGCCTGGAAGCCCTTCGAACGGCCGATCGAGAACCCCGGGCAGACCGTCGATCGCAAGGCGGCCGAACTCCAGATGGCGGCGTTCGGCTGAGCGCCGCAGGCGGGGCTTCGGCCCCGCCGATCATCTCGTCGTCGACACGCACGAAGGCCGCTCCGAACGAGCGGCCTTTGCCATGTTGCTCTCTCTTGCGCCGATCGTTCAGCCCCGATCATCCGCCAGATCTGAGAAGCGCGTGAACTCGCCCTGGAACGACAGCATCACCGCGCCCGTAGGCCCGTGACGCTATTTACCGATAATGATCTCGGCCTTGCCGTGCGCGGCCGCAAAATCAGCCTCCCAATTCAGATGTTCTTCAGTGTCCGGCCTCGGCTCCTGGCAGGTAATACTCTTCACGAAACACGAACAGCACGACGTCCGCATCCTGCTCGATCGAGCCCGATTCCCGCAGGTCAGACAGTTGCGGCCGTTTCTCCTCCCGGTTCTCGACCAGGCGGGAGAGTTGGGAGAGTGCGATGGTGGGCACGTTGAGCTCCTTGGCCAACGCCTTCAGGCCGGTCGTGATCTCGGTGAGCTCCTGGACACGGTTCTGCGCAGCGCGCTGTGTCCGGCCTTGCATCAGTTGAAGATAGTCGATCACGATGAGATCGAGCCCGCGCTGCCGCTTCAAACGCCTTGCGCGCGCAGCCAATTGGCCAACACTCAAGCCGCCGGTCTGGTCGACATAGAGCGGGATTCGGCGCATCGCGTTGCGGCGGCCGACAAGCCGCTCGAACTCCCGTTCATCGATGGCGCCGCGGCGGATGCTCGATGACGACACCTCGGCTTGCTCGGATATGACGCGCGTGGCGAGTTGCTCCGACGACATCTCGAGCGAGAAGAACGCCACGATCCCGCCGGCAGCAGCCTTCCGCGAGCCGTCGTCTGCCGCCGCAGGCTGATATGAACTTGCGACATTGTAGGCGACATTGGTCGCAAGCGCCGTCTTACCCATGCCCGGCCGACCAGCAATGATGATGAGATCGGACGGCTGCAAGCCGCCCATCTTCGCATCGAGGTCCCTGAGTCCGGTCGGCAAGCCCGAGAGGTTACCGTCGCTCTGATACGCTTGCGCCGCGCGGTCGATGGCATGGGAGAGCGCCGAGTCGAAGGTCTCGAACCCTCCGCCGAAACGTCCGGTCTCGGCGACATCATAGAGACGTTGCTCTGCCCGTTCGATCAGCTCTGCCGCCGCGCAATCGATGGCCGCGTCGAAGGCTGCATTGCGCATGTCGTCTGCGACATTGATGATCTCGCGCCGAAGCGCGAGATCATAAATCGTGCGCCCGTAGTCGGCCGCGTTGATGATCGTGGTCGCTTCCGCAGCGAGGCGGGCGAGATATTGCGATGGCGACAACCCTGCGATATCCAGATCGGCGGGAAGGAAAGTCTTGATAGTGATCGGGGTGACGGTCTTGTTCGCACTGATCAACCCGCTTGCGATCTCGTAGATCGTGCCGTGAAGCGGTTCGAAGAAGTGGTCCGGTCTCACGAAATCGGACACATGATAAAACGCAGCATTGTTGATCAGGATCGCCCCGAGCAGCGCCTGTTCGGCCTCGATGTTGTGCGGCATCACGCGATGTCGCTCGATCTCCGCCAGTTCCAGTCTGTGCGCCGCTTGCGCCATTGCGTCCTGCGCTGGTCGAAATCAACGACACATCCGAATCGTAGTGCCGCCGCGTAAGGCTATCTTTTGTGCGCGTCGTTCGCACCGGGGAGAGACGCGCCAAATCGTTAGCGCCGCTGAAAGAATCGCGTGCGTGATGAGCCGAATCGCTGAATTGCGAATTTTTATCGCGACCGCCCGGAACGTGGGCTCAGCGGAAACTTCTCTGCATCGTCGTTTCACGGATCGAACACCATCGCTGCCGCCGGCCTCGTGTCCTTCACGTTGCGCGTCACGAGACAAAGACCGCGTCCGATCGCGGTCTCGGCGAGGATCGCATCGATGACTGGTATGGCCGCTCGTCCGCTTCACCTCCCCGGGCATCCGACCGCAGCGGACGATCGGCTGGTACCAAAGCGAACGCCACAAATTGCCATGACAGGTCGGCTCGTCCGATTTGAATGATGGCGTCAGGCCTACCCGGTGAACATCCAGAGTTGCTCGCTGGCCATGTAGCCGGCCAGCAACAGGGCCCCGAGGACGACGATGAGCGCCGCGGCGCCGACTTCGATCGCGCGCATCGCGAGCATGCCGGGTCCTACCCGCGTTTTCGCTATGCGACTGGCGACCTCGCGCGCGCTGGCCGCGAGGGTTGCGATTGCCGCTACCGTCGCAGCCGTACCCAAGCCCATGATCAGCGTTGCGCCCACACCGGTCCAGAACAGGTCCTGAGCCAGCGCGAAGATAAGGACGATGATCGCACCGGAGCAGGGTCTTAAACCGACCGCGACCACCGCGGCGAGCCCTCGCCGCCAGCCGCCTGCGCCGGCGAGCGCCGCCGGCTCGGGCCCATGGACGTGGCCCACAGGCCGATTCATGATGCTCATGATCGTCGTGGCACCGGAAGGCGTGTTCGTGAGCGGCGCATCCCTCGACCTGGCATTGCCCGCCCCGCATCGCCGTGGCGCCAGGCGGCCGCTCGGACAATCGGAAGGTCGTAGCGCTTAGACTCTTGGCAGCCGGAACCGACGCAAAAGCCAGATCGGGCGTCCGATGCCAGCTCAGTTCGCGGCAGCCGATCAGGAAGCCACGGCCTTTGACATAAAGAAGCCTGAGGCCGATAAGGATGACGAGAGCATAACTCGTGATCTCGACCAGATGGACGGTTAATCCGATCGCTTTTGCGGTTGCGCCAAGCAGAACGGCGGCGATGGCTACGACGATGATGGCAACGACAGACTGGATGGCTGCAGACACAAAGGACAGCACAACACCGCGGCGCCAGGTCTCCTCGCTGGCGACGAGGTAGGAGGAGATCACCGCCTTGCCGTGTCCTGGACCAACAGCATGAAAAACGCCATACACGAAGGAGATGCCGAATAATTCCCACATCGCGGCCCCATCCTCCTTGGCGGCCCGGATGAAGGTCGACAGCGAACGGTAGAAGGCGGCTTGTTCGGCAAAAACCCAGCCCGTCACGCCGGGCATGGGCACAGCAGTATGCGGCGCGCCAAACGGCGCGCTCGATGCCGACAGGATACCGGTCGTGCAGGCGACGAGGATCGTCGCCAGGGTGGTCAGGGCGACAGCACGCGATCTGGTCATGGGCACTTCACCAGGATCTTGTTGGCGAAAATTTCTCCATAGGTGCTGGAGGGGTCGAGCGGGACGCTGTCGAGCTGGCCGAGCCGCGCCTGCTCAGCCGGCGTTGGCTGGTGCGGCAGATCGTAGGTCACGAGGCATTGCGGCGCGCCGCTTAAGGAAACCGGCTTGTCCTTGGCGAACTCGAAATCCACGAAGGTCGAGGGGTCGTAGATCTCGATCTGCATGGCCTTTGCGACGGCAGGCGCTTTCAAAGGCAGAGTGAAATGCAGTAAGGGCAGCGTTCTTGTAATCGAGGCAGTAGTCGCTCCGGTCAGTGAATTTCAGCTTCTTGCCGTCGGCACGGGCGTAAGTGAAATAGTCATATTCCTTGAGCGAATCCACGTTGGTTTGGGCGAGCGAGGCCAGTTCCTCGCGCGTGTATTGGCCCTTTTTCGCATGCGAGATGCTCTGAAGGGCATAGGCTGAAAACATGTCATCGAAGGTCTAGGCGTGGCGGATACCCGTCATGATGCCATCGGCGGCGTAGAGGATTTCGCTATGGAACGTGACCCAGACATGGGGATGCGCCTGTGCGCGGCTGACGGACAACCACAAGAGAAAGATCGCGCAGTAGCAACAGGTGCGTCTGGTCATGGTCTATCCGCCGAATCGGATGCTGACGGCTTCCGCAAGAAGCGGGAGCGATGGTCTCAAATGCGTTTGGAGTCAGGTGACGCATGCATCTTGCGTCGGGCCACGCAAGACTTGTGCTGCGGGAAGACTTGAATTGGCAGCAAGACGTCAGGCGGCGGGGGGCGCGCGCGATAGGAACGCCGCGTGACGTGCCTGAAACATCCGATAGGAAACCGGATTGAACGCACGATCAATCGCGGTGAATCGCAGCGGATGCGAATCTGCGGGCGCATCCGGTGGCGAAGAGTTCGACAGCAGGAAACCCGAGAAGCAGATCGGGCAGTGGTCGTCGTCATCGGCCAGCCGCGACGGCAGCTGCGTTACGGCGTGCTGTGTCGACCTGGCGTGCCTGAGGCTCACGACATCGGGGCGGTCGCCCCCTGAAAAGGCGAGATCATGCGTGTGGACGTGGGCGAAAGACAGCGCGAGCTGCAGCATCAGCGCCGCCAGCGCGAGATAGGCTCCGCATCGCGCGAAGGCCCCTGCCATCATCATTGTCGCCGCTGCCAAAGAGCCGTTCCCTTCCGACGTCTGGGCCTCGACCGCCATCAGCCGAACGCGCGCAATGGCCGCCCTTTCATTTGCGATCTCCCCGCACTGGACGAGAAAAATATGGCGATCGAGCGGCTAGGAGCGCCCCGTCAGCCGGACGTTTCCTTTCGAGGGAGCGGGTTCTTTGAGTTCGGTTGCATCACCTTTGCCGGCTCCGTCATGCGGTCGCTCACCGACCGCATCGGTTGGTGGAAAGATGCTGTCATAGATCGCGCGCGCTTCGCGAATGAGGCGAAGCCGCTCGAGCTCGGATTTTGGAACAAATCCTACGATCTCACCCATCAGCGCACTGTCAGGCACAGCAAGCCTCAAAGCCCTGCCTTAGCAGGTCCTTTGGCAGGTCGCGCCCGATGAAAACGAGCCGTGTCTCGCGCGTTTCCTGGGCCTTCCAGGGACGCCGACTTCCGCCTTCAACGAGCATGTGCACGCTCTGAACGACAAATTGCCGATCGTCATCCTCCATCGATGCGATGCCCTTCATGCGTAGGATGTCCGGACCAAAGCGTTGGGTGACATCCTGAATCCAGGACATGAACCTGTTGGGCTTCATCGGTCGGTCTGCGACCAGGGACAGGCTGCCGATCCCGTCGTCGTGTTCGTGCTCGTGTTCCTCGGTGAGGAATCCGGGCTCGACTTCGAGGATGCGCTCGAGATTGAAGGCGTCTTGCCCCAGTATCTGGGCGAGCTCGATACCACAGCGCTCCGTTCTGTGAATCTTCGCATATGGGTTGATGTTTCGGATACGACGTTCGACTATTGCGAGCCCGTCCACATCGAGAAGATCAACCTTGTTGACGAGAACGACGTCGGCGAACGCGAGTTGCTCCTGCGCTTCCGGCGCGCGGTCTATCTGTTCGAGGAGATGCCTGGCATCCGCGACGGTGATGATGGCGTCGAGCTTCGTCTTGCGGCGGACGTCCTCGTCGACGAAGAACGTCTGCGCCACCGGTGCCGGATCTGCGAGCCCTGTCGTCTCGATGACAATGCCGTCGAAGGCTCGGCTGCGCCGCATCAGCCCTGCGATGATCCGGATGAGGTCGCCCCGAACCGTGCAGCAAATACAACCGTTGTTCATTTCGAAAATCTCTTCGTCGGCGTCGACGATGAGATCGTTGTCGATACCGACCTCTCCGAACTCGTTCACGATCACGGCATATCGCTTGCCGTGCGCTTCCGAGAGGATGCGGTTGAGCAGCGTCGTCTTCCCGGAGCCGAGATAACCGGTCAGAACGGTGACGGGAAGCCGGGGTGCAGCATCGGGCATGGGGCCATTTTCCACTCAGCAACGTGATGCGAAACGCCGCCGCGAAACCGTATTGTAATGTTATAACATTACAGGTAATAGGAGGAGATGCAAAGGGAAAGACTTGGGCTTGGCAGATGCGGGACAACCGTTCTGGCGGCTGAGAGCAGACACGCGGACGCTCGACGGCGATTTCATTTCGATTGACCCGTCGTTCGCCACACGACATCTCTATGCCGTGGCAGCAGGCCTGCTTTCGACGGTTTCGGCTGCTGATTTTTGTTGGCCTTACACTAGCCTCGGTGAGCTTGCCAGCTTCTGCGCAACAGGGCGCAACAAAGCTAAAGGTCGTGGCGACGTTTTCGATCCTCGGTGATTTTGCCAGGAACGTTGGCGGTGATGGGGTCGACGTCACAACGCTGGTCGGTCCCAACGGTGACGTCCATGTCTACACGCCGCCGACCGCCGATGCGGAGGCGATCAGGAGCGCCAGACTTGTCATCGTCAATGGCCTCGGACTGGAGGGTTGGTTACCGCGGCTTGTGGAATCATCTGGCAGCACCGCGACCACCTTCGTCGCTGCCCATGGCATCATGTTGCGCAAGGTCGCTGCCGGCGAGATACTGAGTCGTGATCGCGGCGCGGGGGCAGTCGACCCGCACGCCTGGCAATCCGTTGCGAACGCCGAGATCTATATCACCAATATCCGTGACGCCATGATCGCCGCCAATCCCGCCAACGCTGCGACGTACAGGGCCAATGCATCGGCCTATCTGACCAAGCTGGAGGCACTCGACCACGAGGTTCGCGAGGCGCTGGCGCCGATCCCCCAAGAGCGGCGCAAGGTGATTTCAACCCACGATGCCTTTGGTTATTTTGCCGCTGCCTACGACCTCACGTTCGTAGCGCCGGAGGGCGTTTCGACCGAAACCGAGCCGAGCGCGCGGGATATCGCAACCATCATCACGCAGATCAAGAAAGAGAAGATTCCGGCGGTGTTTTTGGAGAACGTGAGCGACCCCAGACTGATGCGCCAGATTGCCTCCGAAACCGGCGCAGCCATCGGCGGAACGCTTTATTCGGATAGCCTGACGAGCGAGAATGGCGAGGCTCCGAACTACATCGAGATGGTCAGGCACAATATCAGGACGATCGCGAGCGCTCTTGGGAACTGACGTGCTTGTCCGGGCGGGTGACCCTGCCCCAACGGTTGAACACGCCGCGACGCTTGAACTAGCATGCAAAATGCTTCGACAGGAGAATTGATCTGGTGCGGTTAAAATCCGTTCTTCTGACTATCGTCAATATCTTCAGTCGTGCCATCGTCATCATCGCCTTATTGGCGTTGCCGCGGTCTTTTGCCGCGCAGCAACCGTCGGGAGTTCCAGCTTGGCTGAGGGCACATGTCGGCGAAGGCGAACATCAAATCACAGAACTGGTCTTGCAGAGGGCGCGTGCGCTTTACCAGCAAAAAGTGAACCAAGGCGCGGTGAAGAATCCTTGCTACTTCGCCATGGACGCGACGCGTCCCAACGATTTAGACGAAGGCAAATTGGGGCGTCGGTTCTATGTTATCTGCGAATCCGAGCGATTGTTTCGTGCAATTTCGGCCGGTCACGGCGGCGGTCGCGATGTGAAAGGCGTCGCGGATTTCGCAAACGGAAGACGCTGCGCGAAGAACTTCAGCAACGCCATGGATTCGAGACTGACGGCCGGCGGGGCCTATGTAACCGGCGAGACGAAGACGTCGTTCAAAGGCTACTACCGTGTTTCGGCGAAACAAGACGCAGTTCTGATACGCTCGTTTGTTCAG
This sequence comes from Bradyrhizobium sp. Crot121, assembly GCF_059512385.1. Lineage (NCBI taxonomy): Bacteria > Pseudomonadati > Pseudomonadota > Alphaproteobacteria > Hyphomicrobiales > Nitrobacteraceae > Bradyrhizobium > Bradyrhizobium sp. Crot121. The sequence goes on from NZ_JCAMOR010000083.1 coordinate 30,101, forward strand.
TTTGATGGCGAGGGCGAGACCGCAAATGCCCGAGAGCGCGAGATCGGCGGGCATCCGGCCGAGTTGTTGAGGAACGTCTGTCTTCGAAAGGACCCACGCAGTCCGTACGCAAACCACGACGGTTACGTTCCGTTTGGAACACTGGAGGATTACGCTGGCGGCCGCAGCAACGGCTGCACCAGTTGGTCGCCATCGGACGCCGACCTAATCATCGCGATGGTGAAGGATAATCCGACAACGCTTTACATCTATCCTAACTCTGCCGACATCGAAGCCGTCGCGCGAGCGGTTGCGGCCGGCCGGTCGCTATCCGGCCAGGGACTATATTGGAACGCTTCCTGTCTGAACGAAATCCGCGCTCCAAAATTTTGGCCAAAGGAAACCCACGAGCCGATCCTGGCTCAATACAAGAAGGATCATCCGGCACCAGCGCAAGGGCCGATGCCGATTTGCAAGGGGCGGTGAATTTCTACCGTCCGGCACGCGGACTCAAGGAAACATCTGTGCATCCTCGTTCCACGGATCGAACACCATCGCGCCAGATGGCTTCGTGTCCTTCACGTTGCGTGTGACCAGATAGAGATCGTGCTCCATCGCGGTTGCGGCGAGCATCGTGTCGATCACAGGCGGAGCATGGCGGCCCGCCCGCTTCGCCTCGCCGGAAATCCTCCCCAACGCCGAACGATGTCGTCATCGAGCGACAGGGCGCGCTTGCCGAAGCGCTCCGTGCCGCGCGGCAATCAGGATGACAGTGCTTCCCACCCAGATTGATGTGGTGGAACGGCCCGCTCCGACAGCATCATCGTGCTAAAACGTGGTCGTTATTCGAACGCCACAAGGAG
>NZ_JCAMOR010000084.1:0-29988 GCF_059512385.1 Bradyrhizobium sp. Crot121
GCAAAAGGCTGTGGACTTGAGGACAACGCTGCGCGTTGCCCTCAGGGTCCACAGCCTCAACAACAACAGACCTGAACTAAACGAGAATTGTGTTACCTATGTCGTCGGTCTGAACTGTTACCTATGTCGCCGGTTGCTCAGCGGCAGCGCCCATGGCGGATACAATTCGACTTCAAGCGCTAAAACCGCGTCACGATATCCGACAGCGCAGGACGCGGGCGGTCTTCGTTCGGCTTGGTCGGCTTGCCGATATGGATCAGCCCTGCGAGCTTCTCGTCGGGCTTCAAACCGAAACCATCGAGCACGTCGCGGTCGAAGACGAACCAGCCGGTGAGCCAGCAGGCGCCGTAGCCGAGCGCGGTCGCCGCGGTGAGGATGTTCATCGCGCTGGCGCCGGCGGAGAGTTCCTGCTCCCACGGCGGCACCTTCGGATGCGGCTTGGTGAAGCTGACGATGCCGATCACCAGCGGCGCATCGGTGAGCCGCCGCTTCTCAACCTCGATATCGGCCGTCGGCGCGCCCGGGTTCTTCTTGGCGAACACGCTCGCGATGACATCGCCGGCACGGTTGCGCGCCTCGCCTTCGAACACGATGAAGCGCCAGGGCGCGAGCTTACCGTGGTCCGGCACCCGCGCGCCGATCGTCAAGATGGTCTCGAGCTCGGTCGGCGAGGGGCCGGGGCCTGTCATTTCGCGCGGCTTCACCGAGCGGCGGGTCTTCAACAATTCAATGGCGTCGGGCACTGCTGCTTTCCTTAAACTGGCGGGTCGCGGACATTCTTGCCACGAGATAGGGGCGAACGCCCGCGACCGGAAGCGAGTTTAGACGGATTAAAGCATCAGGACAGCGATTTCGCCCGCTTGATGTCGGGCGCCGTCGCCTCGTCGACCAGTGCGGCGAGGGCGTCCGCAGTCGGCATCACCGTCTGGCCTTCGCTGCCGAACCGTCGCACCGAGACCGAATGGGTCTCGGCTTCCTTCTTGCCGACCACGAGCAGCGCCGGGATCTTTGCCAGCGAATGCTCGCGGACCTTGTAGTTGATCTTCTCGTTGCGCAGGTCGATCTCCACCCGCAGGCCAGCGCGGCGCGCCGCGGCCACCACCTGCTTGGCATATTCGTCGGCCTCGGAGGTGATGGTGGTGACGACCACCTGCACCGGCGCCAGCCAGAGCGGGAAATTGCCCGCATAGTGCTCGATCAGGATGCCGATGAAGCGCTCCATCGAGCCGCAGATCGCGCGGTGCACCATCACCGGCGCCTTCTTCGAGCCGTCATGGTCGATATAGAACGCGCCGAACCGCTCCGGCAGGTTGAAGTCGACCTGGGTCGTGCCGCACTGCCAGTCGCGGCCGATGGCGTCGCGCAGCACATATTCGAACTTCGGCCCGTAGAACGCGCCTTCGCCCGGATTGATCTCGGTCTTGATGCGGTTGCTGCCCTTGGCCTTGATCTCCGACAGCACGGTCGCCATCACGCGTTCGGCATGGTCCCACATCGCGTCGGTGCCGACGCGCTTTTCCGGCCTCGTCGAGAGCTTGACGGTGAGTTCGCCCTCGAAGCCGAAATCGCCGTAGGTCGAGAGGATCAGGTCGTTGATCTTCAGGCACTCGTCGGCGAGCTGCTCCTCGGTGCAGAACACATGCGCATCATCCTGCGTGAAGCCGCGCACGCGCATCAACCCGTGCATCGCGCCTGACGGTTCGTAGCGATGCACCACGCCAAATTCGGCAAGCCGCAAGGGGAGGTCGCGATAGCTCTTCAGACCATGCTTGAAGATCTGCACATGCCCCGGACAGTTCATCGGCTTCAGCGCGAACCAGCGCTTGTCCTCGGCCTCGTCGCCGGCGGACTGCGCCGCGAACATGTTCTCGCGGTACCAGTCCCAATGGCCCGAGGTCTCCCACAGCACCTTGTCGAGGATCTGCGGCGCGTTGACCTCCTGGTAGTCGCCGGCGAGGCGGCGGCGCATATAGGCGATCAACTGCTGGAAGATGGTCCAGCCCTTGGGGTGCCAGAACACCACGCCCGGGCCTTCCTCCTGGAAGTGGAACAGGTCGAGCTCGCGGCCGAGCTTGCGATGGTCGCGCTTCTCGGCTTCCTCGATCTGCTTGAGGTAGGCGTCGAGATCGTCCTGTTTCGCGAAGGCCGTGCCGTAGATGCGGGTCAGCATCGGATTGTTGGAATCGCCGCGCCAATAGGCGCCCGCGACCTTCATCAATTTGAAGGCGTTGCCGATCTTCCCCGTGGAGGTCATGTGCGGACCGCGGCAGAGATCGAACCAGTCTCCCTGGAAATAGATCTTGATCGGCTCGTCGCCGGGAATGGCGTCGACCAGCTCGACCTTGAACGCCTCGCCCTTGTCGCGGAACACCTCCTTGGTCTTCTCGCGCGACCACACTTCCTTGGTGAAGGGTTTGTCGCGCGCGATGATCTCGCGCATCTTCTTTTCGATGGCGGCAAAATCTTCCGGGGTGAACGGCTCGTTGCGGAAGAAGTCGTAATAGAAGCCGTTCTCGATCACGGGGCCGATCGTGACCTGCGTGCCCGGCCACAGCGACTGCACGGCTTCCGCCAGCACATGGGCGCAATCATGCCGGATCAGTTCCAGCGCGCGCGCGTCGTCACGCGAGATCAGCTCGATCTTGGCATCCTCGGTGATGGGATCTTTGAGGTCATACAGAACGCCATCCAGCGCCATCGCCACCGTGCGTTTGGCAAGCGAGGGCGAGATGCCCTGGGCGATATCGAGCCCGGTGGTGTTCCTGGGGAATTCGCGTTTAGCCCCGTCAGGGAAGGTGAGGGTGACTTTTTCCACGGGCTGGGCGGGCTTCAGGTTGCTGAGGCTGTACTGGAATCCGGACTCGGACTTGTGCTCGTCGGGCATGACATTCTCCTGTGGCTCACTCCTGCGAACGAGCGCAGGTAAGCTGAAGCAGCGATATAGCAGGCGATTGGGCCGACGCAATCCGGCAATATCAAGAAATCGGCGGGCAATCGGCCGGATTGTCGCGCTCGCGAGCGCTTCAATCGCTGGTATCGAGAGGTTTCGATGGCGCTCCGGCAACCGCCCCGCGAGTTCGTTCGCGAATGTGACCGATCGACGAACTTCATGGCCAGCGCTGACATCTGGCCTTTTCTTCTTCGCCCGCCTGGTTTACATGCATTTGCATGAAAAGGATGCCCGCCACGCGCCGTTTTGCGCCCACCTCCCTGATGCTGGGAAATATCGTCACCGGCTGCTCCGTGCTGGCGCCGGCGGGGATGCTTCCGGAACTGTCCGGTGCACTTGATATCTCGATCCACGCCGCGGGGCTCTTGATCACCTTCGGTGCGATGGTGTTGTGCATCGGCTCGCCGCTGACGGCATGGCTGACCAGCCGCATCGATCGCCGCACTTTGCTCGGCGTCACGCTCGCGGTGCTCACGGTCACCAATCTTGCCTCCGCCCTGGCGCCTGACTACGCGAGCCTTCTGGTCATTCGCCTCATCATGCTGGCGATCGGCGCGCTCTATACGCCGCAAGCGGCCGGCACCGGCGCGCTGATCGTACCGGTCGAGCGGCGCGGCTCGACCATCGCCTATATTTTCCTCGGCTGGTCGCTCGCGGCTGCTGTCGGGCTACCCCTGATCAACTTCATCGCAAGCCATTACGGCTTTCGCGTCGCTTATGGCGGCATCGCGCTGGTCGGCTGCGTCAGCTGCGCGCTGCTGTTGTGGCGATTGCCGCACGGATTGCTCGGCGCGCCCGTCGATCTGAAGACCTGGATCGAGCTCGGCCGCAACCGGATGGTGCTCGTGCTCCTGGCGATCACAACGCTGCACATGTCAGGCCAGTTCGTCATCTTCACCTTCATGGGGCCGCTGCTTGCAAGATTGACTGGGGCCGGCCCCAACGCCATCGGGCTCGTCTTCGGCCTTTACGGCGTCTGCGGCTTCATCGGCGTCATGATCGCAACCCGCATCGTCGATTCCTGGGGGCCGTATCGGACATCGGTGCTGTTCACCTCGCTGATGCTGACCGGCGTTGCCGGGTGGGCGCTGAGCGCGGGCATCTATGCGTTGATGGCCGCCTCGGTCGCGATCTGGGGGCTTGGCTTTGCCTCCACCAATTCGATGCAGCAGGTGCGGCTGGTTGCAGCGGCGCCGGCGCTTGCATCGGCCTCGGTCTCGCTCAACACCTCCGTGCTCTATATCGGGCAGGCGATCGGCTCCGCGATCGGCGGCGCGCTGTTCGCAAATGGCTGGCTGCACGGCGCAGGCTATGTGTCCGCGGCTTTCGTCGCGCTGGCACTTCTGACCATCTTGCTGACCAAGCCGCGCCACGCGGCGGCGGAGTGATGAACTTGAGCATGATCCGGAAAAGTGGAGACCGGTTTTCCGAAAAAGATCATGCTCAAACTAAAGAGCTAGAGCGGGATGACGATTCGAAGAAAAGTCATCACGCTCTAGCGACTCGCCGATGCCGGAGCGCTTGCGATCCGCGCAAGCGATGCGCCTCCCGCCATCTTCACCAGCACTTCTTTCACCGGGTGCTGCGTCCAGGCCAGCGTGACGTAATCGCGATGGGTGACGCCGTCGGGGGTCTGGACGAACGCGACGCTGCCGGGCTGCAACGGCCCGTCCATGCTCTCGCGGACGCGGATCCCCTTGTTCCTGAGCATCGTCATCAGTTCCTGATCATGCCGCTTGGTGTAGCGGGTATACGAACTCACGAAGAAACCGCTGCGGTTGTTCTCGATCCAGGAGGCGAACTTGTCGAGTTCGCCATAGACCGCATCCAGCAGCACCACGCCGCGCACGCGGCTGGTGGCGCCGCCGACCTCGAGGCTCCAGGCGGTCGGCAGGAAGCCGCCGCTATAGCCGACGATCACGACCGGCATGTTGGCGAAGGCAGCCGCCGATTTGGGATCGCCATAGAGGCGGGCGAGGTGGGAGGTGGATTCGTCGAGGAAACGTTTGAAGCCGCCGGGCTGCCAGAATTTTCCGGCGCTGGAATCGGCGGCATCGACCGCCATCTGCGGCGCCAGCAGCACCGCGTTGACGCCGGAGTCCGAGATCTGCTGCGGCACCAATTGGCGGTCGCGCACGTCGCGCTCGAGGGTTGCGCCATTGCCGTGGAAGAACACCACGATCACGCCCGGCTTACTGACGTCGAAATTCTCGGGCACGTGCATCAGGACGCGGCTGTCATTGTAGGTCTCGTCCTGCCAATAGACGCGGCCCGAATAGCTGCGATGGCCCTTGCGGCTGCCGTCCGTGACATTCAGGAACGGCGCATCCGAGCGCGGGTTGTTGCCGAAATAAGGGAAGGCGGAGGATTTCATGCTGACCAGCGTGGTCAGCTCTTCGCGCTCGCTCGGCTTCGGCAGATTGAGCGTGGGTGTCAGCGAAGCCGTCCGGACCGGCGCGGGACGCTGCGGCTGCGGCTCGGAGGCCGACGCCGACGCGGTGGCCTGGCGCTGCACGAGCCTTTCCTGCTCGGTCGGGAAGCGTTCCTTGAACGATGGTGCCGGGAAGCGATCCACAAACGTATCGCTCGCAACCGCGTGTGTGTTCGCCGCGAGCGCCGAGGCGCTGGGCGCTCTGCCGCATTGAGCCAGCACGGTCGCGAGCGGTAGAAGCAGCGAGGCGGTCGCGACCCAGCGCCACGGAGACCTCGGCCAGCGCGACCGCGCGGCCGGGGACATTGGCCGGTTCGCGCGATCACACTTCTGGAATGTTGGGTTCGCTGCCCCGATCATCCACCCGCTACCCCGAACTCCCGGCAAACGCCGAATCTGAGCGCACCGGTGTTTAGGTGACGTTAAGCTTCCGGAAAATTCCCCATCCGGAAGGTGCAAGAAGACCATCCAATCGTGTCGCGATTGTGGGTCGTCTCTCGTGTTTACGCAAAGGTCGGCCCTTTGAAGGCAACAATTGGGTATTATGATACCTAAATCTTGGCCGGAGTTAGGTGCTTGTTAACGTTGCTTGAATTGGCCGTTTTCCGCCTGCACGATGAGAATCGTCGAAGCGCGTAGCGCTGAAGGTACGGTCCGATATGGCGGCATCACACACGGGCAGCGCGACATGGTCCGGTTCGCTCCCCGGCAGCGGTTCGACCGTTTCGGTCCTCGTGGCCACGGCCATCGTGGTTGCCGACATGGTGGGCGTCGGCGTTTTCACCAGCCTCGGCTTTCAGGTCAAGGACATCCCGTCGGGCTTCTCGATCCTCCTGCTGTGGACCGTCGGTGGCATCGTCGCGCTGTGCGGCGTATTTTCCTACGGCGAACTCGGTGCGATGTTTCCGCGCTCGAGCGGCGAGTACAATTTCCTGAGCCGCGCCTATCATCCGGCGTTCGGATTCGTCGCCGGCTGGGTGTCGGCGACCGTGGGCTTCGCTGCGCCGGTCGCGCTCGCCGCCATGGCGTTCGGCGAATACGGCAAGTCGGTCTTGCCGGACGCGCCGCCGCTCGTGCTGGCGCTCGGCGTGGTGTGGCTGGTGTCGATCGTCCAACTCACCGGCGTCAAGCATTCCTCGACCTTCCAGCTGGTCGCGACCATCCTGAAGGTGGTGCTGATCGTCGGGTTTCTCGTCGCCGGATATTTGATCGCGACGCCGCAGCCGATCTCGTTCGCGCCGACCTCAGTCGATCTTTCCCATGTCGTCAGCGCACCGTTCGCGATCAGCCTGGTGTTCGTAATGTATTCGTTCTCCGGCTGGAACGCGGCGACCTACATCATCGGCGAGATGCACCTGCCGGAGCGCAACTTGCCGCGCGCGATGCTCTCGGGAACGTTGATCGTGCTCGTGCTCTATGTCGCCCTGAACGCGGTGTTCCTCCACACCGCGCCAATCGACCAGCTTGCCGGCCAGATCGACGTCGCCCGCATTTCCGGCAGCTATATCTTCGGCGAGCTCGGCGGCCGCATTGTCGGCGCGATGATCTGTGTCGGGCTGATCTCCTCGATCAGCGCGATGATGTGGATCGGTCCGCGCGTGATGATGACGATGGGCGAGGACATCCCGGCGCTGCGGATCTTCGCCCGCCACTCGGCCAGCGGCGCGCCGGCCTATGCGATTCTGTTCCAGCTTGCGGTGGCGACGCTGATGCTGTTCACGCGCAGCTTCGAGGCGGTGCTGGACTTCATCCAGTTCGCGTTGCTGTTCTGCTCGTTCTTCACGGTAGCAGGCGTGATCAAGCTGCGCATCACGCGCCCCGACCTGCCGAGGCCTTACCGCGCCTGGGGATACCCGGTCACGCCTGTGGTTTTCCTGCTCGTGACCGGTTTCATGATGTACTATCTGTTGACCGACCGTCCGCTGCAGTCGGCGCTTGGCACTTTGATCATGCTTTCCGGCCTTTTGATCTACGCCGTTTTCCGCAAAGGGGCGGCGCGCCCGGCGGCCGCCGGAGCTTCGGGTCGCGAATGAGGATGTTCTTGCCATTGAAAGCTGTCGCGCTCGCTTTCGCGATTCTGCTCGCGGCGATGCCGGCGCGTGCCGCCGACACGGCGACCGCAGACGATACCGCGCGCTTCCTTGCCGGGATGATGCCGTCAGCGGACTCTCCGCTGGTTCCGCTGACCAGGGATCCTGCCTGGCAACAGCATGCCCGATTCTTCGACCAGGCCTTTGCGCAGCTCGAGCAGCGCCAGCTGTCGAAGATCCGCGCCTGGGCGGAGACCAATCTCGCCGCCCCGCGGCCGACCATGTTCTACATGTTCTCCGGGCCCGACTTCATCTACGCCGACGCCTTCTATTCCGGCGCGACGACCTATGTGCTCAGCGCGCTTGAGCCGACCGGCTCGGTGCCGGACCTGACAAGACTGTCGCGTGGCGACGTCGGTGCCGCGCTCTACAGTGTCGAGCGCTCGCTATCGTCGGTCCTGAGCTTCTCCTTCTTCATCACCAAGAAGATGAAGGTCGACCTGCATGCGGGCGAGATCAGCGGCACCTTGCCGATCCTCTATGTGTTCCTGGCGCGCTCGGGCAAGACCATCCGGAGCGTCGCGCCGGTTGCGCTCGACGAGAACGGCAACGTCGGCACGGAAGGGGCAGGGAAGGGCGCGGTGCGCGGCGCGCGCATCACCTTCGCCGGCAATGATGGCGTCGAGCGCACGCTCTATTACTTCTCGACCGATCTCTCCAATTCAGGCGTCAAGGCGAGCGGCTTTTTGAAATTCTGCGAGACGCTTGCGCCCGGCAACAGCCTGATCAAGAGCGCCTCCTATCTCATGCACGCCGGCAATTTCACTGTTGTGCGCGACTTCATCCTCAAGAACAGTGCCACCATCATCCAGGACGATTCCGGGATTCCGCTCGTGTACTTCAACCACAGCCGCTGGCGCTTCTTCCCGTTCGGCCGCTATGCCGGCCCGATCGCCGAATTCCCGGGCCGCTACCAGGAATCCTACGCCGAGCTGTTCCACCGCGCGCAGCCGATCGATTTCGGCATCGGCTATCGCTGGCGCACGCACGAAACCAACCTGCTGCTTGCCGTGCAATTGCCGGGTGATGGCTTCGGCACCGCCGATGCGGTGGCTCAGGATGCGCCAGCCCCCAAACCGGCGCCGCCGCGTGCCAGGGCGCCCCGGCAGCCGGCGCCATTCTTCAGTTCGCAGCCCGGCGGTTTCTTCTGGTTTGGGCGCTAGAGTTCTCCTTCGTTTGACGCTCCGGACTCCAGTCGTGCTTCAACATCCAGTGAATATTGCGATCGTAACTCACACCGCGAGTCCTGCAATCGATCTGTAGCCGCGCCTCGTCAGGTTCGTGATCTGTCACCCAAGTTCCGAGGGATCGATATGATCGCTGCCGACGTCGACGAACGATTCAACAAATGGCTGGGCCTCTTTAACGCCGCTGCAGCGGCTGCGGACATCGATGCGCTGCTGATTCTGTTCCATCCGGACGCATTCTGGCGCGACCAGCTTGCGTTCACCTGGAACCTGCGCACCGCTGAAGGTCATGACGAAATCCGACAGATGTTGGATGCGTGCCTCGCGCGTACGGCACCGACGGCGTGGCGGCAAACGAGACCCGTGCGTGTCGAAGATAGCATCGTCGAAGCAATCGTCGAGTTCGAGACGACGGTCGCTCGCTGCAAAGCAGTCGTTCGCATGAGAGAGGGCAAGGTCTGGACCTTGCTCACGTCGATGACGGAGCTGAAAGGCTTCGAGGAAGCGCCGAGCTTCGACCATGTCAGCCATGGCCGAGACGCGCTTCAGGAAACCGGATTCGGCGATACCGCCGCTTCGGCGAAGCAGCCGTACTGCGTGATTGTTGGAGCCGGGCACTGCGGGCTTGGATTGGGCGTGCAGCTCCGAAAGCTGGGCGTACCTACGCTGATTATCGATCGCCGCGAGCGACCGTCCGATACCTGGCGAAATCGCCACGATTCGTTGTCGCTGCACTCTCCTTCATACTTTGATCAGATGCCGGGGTTCTCCTACCCCGACGGCTGGCCGCTGCATCCTTCGAAGGAACGCTTCGCCGATTGGCTGGATGCTTATCAGTCGGTGATGCAGGTCCACGTGATGACCGGGGCAGAGTGCGTAGGGGCCGACTACGATAATGCGCGCGGGAAATGGCGCCTACGGGTCAAACGCCGCGACAGCGCGATCGAGCTCAACCCGGAGCAGCTTGTGCTCGCCACCGGATTATTCGGGACTCCGAAGATCCCGGAGGTGCCCGGAAGGGAGCGGTTCAAGGGACCGCAACAACATGCAAGCTCGTATCGCAGCAACCCTCATCACAGGAACTGCCGGTGCGTCGTGGTGGGATCAGGCACCACAGCGCACGATATTGCTGCGGGTCTTTTCGCTGATGGCGCCGACGTCACGATGATTCAGCGCGGTCCGACCATCGTGATGAGGCTGGAGACGTTGCTCGAAGGATTTGCCAGGCTCTACGGCAGTGAGCCGAAGGCGCAGGGCATAACGATCGACCTTGCGGACCTGTTGTTCGCCGCGACGCCCTTGCGCGTCCTGGTGGGCATGCACCAGAAGCTGGTGAAGCACGTAAGGGAGAAGGACGCGGCGTTCTACCGGCGATTGGAGAGCGTCGGCTTTCGATTGAGCTTCGGTGAGGACGAGAGCGGCGTGTTTCCGCAGGTCCTGCGCGATCCCGGTGGCTACTACATCGATGTCGGTGCGTCAGAGCTGGTCGCGAACGGCAGCATAAAGCTGAGGAGTGGCGTTGGCATCGCGGCGCTTCGCCAAGAAAGCGTTGTTCTTAGCGACGGGAGCGAAATTCCCGCGGACATGATCTTCTACGCAACCGGCTACGAGCGCAGCTCGTTCGAATCCATCCTGACGCCGGAGACTGCAAGGAAGGTCGGCCCGCTGTGGGGCTTTGGTTCAGGCACCCGCCGCGATCCCAGCCCTTGGGAGGGTGAGCTGCGAAACATGTGGAAGCCCACGCGACAGAAAGGACTGTGGTTTCACAGTGCCGGAGTTGGGATGGGGCGGTTTTACTCGCGCATCCTCGCCCTGCAGATCAAAGCCCGGCAGGCCGGAATAGCAACACCCGTGTACGAAGGCGAAGCTGCCAAGGCGCTCGAGGCTGCGTGAGCCGCTCTAATTCACCCATGTCGCATTGCATCACCAGTGCACGCTCTGGCTCGGCACGATGAAGGCGCTGTTGTTAGCCATGTTCGGCTTGTGGGTGAAATAGAGGTAAGCGGAAACGATCAAAATGAGTAGTGCGATGATCGCCAGTAAATCTATCTGGCGGGGGTCATGACCGTGGCGGCTGATTTTCCAGCGCATTGTTGGTGTCCTCCCTGCGGACGCAAGAAGTCAATGCCGCACTGCCGCCACAGTTCCCGCACGCCAGCGATGCATGCATAACTTGAAAGCACCGGCGGAGAGGGCGATCTCTCTGGTCTACGGCGAGTTGACGCCGCGCCAGCGGCCGTAGCGCCAGGGCAGATACCATCGCGCGCCGGGCGGCGCCCGCTCCGGCACGTTGTCGATGCCCGATGTGCCGAAGGGATGACAGCGCAATAGGCGCGCCAGCGTCATCCAACCACCTGCCCACAAGCCGAAGCGCTCGATCGCCTCATCGCCATAGACTGAGCAGGTCGGCAGATGCCGACAGTTGTAGCCAACCAGTGGCGACAGCGTATGCCGGTAGATCCAGATCAGCGCGCGGCCGAGATTGCGCGGCAGCCGCTGGGCGGCGCTGGCACAGTCTGTGCATCGAAATTGATGTGATGTTCGATGTTCCATGGGCGTCATACCGCAAACTTATGTCGTCTTGCGCGGGTTCCCAAGCAAGGAACTTAGTTCTTGCAGATATTTACGCCACAGTTCGCAACTATTGCACCGCACGGGCGGCGCTGCAGCAAAGGTCCTATGGACGAGACAGGTCAGTACGGTTACCGTTTTGATAACGCTTCGATGACACCATCATGTCACGTTGCGATGGGGCCGCTGCCACTGCTCACCCATAGGGCCAGGGGGAAGGAACCAAATTGAGGCTCGTGACGTCGCTTCGTCTTCGCGGTCTGGCACTTCTCGGCGCCGCCGCCTTTTGCATCACACTGCCTGGCTCGGTCACGACGCTGGGCAATTCGGCCCGCGCTGGCGCCAGTCTGGAAGAACGCAAGACGCCGATGCGATTCAGTTGGGTGGCTTGCGAGCCCAACTGCAGGGGTTGGGTATCCGCCGTCGGCATCATCACCGCCGACAGCCCGCGCGACTTCGATGAGTTCGCCCGCGGCCGCCAGCTCGGCGGCGCCACCATCGTGCTCGATTCCAGCGGCGGCTCGGTCAACGACGCCATCACGCTCGGCCGCCGCTTCCGTGGCCTGGGCGCATTGACCACCGTCGGCACGACGGTCATCAACCAGACCTCAAAGGGCCAGCGCGCCGGCGTCAGGCCGGAAGCCTATTGCGAGTCGATGTGCGTGTTCCTGCTGTTATCAGGTACGACCCGTTACGTGCCCGAAAGCGCGCATGTCCGCGTTCATCAGATCTGGATGGGCGACCGCGCCGATGACGCGCGTGCCGCGAACTACACCGCGCAGGACATGATGATCGTGGAGCGCGATATCGGCCGGCTCGCGAAGTACACTTTCGACATGGGCGGCGCAGGCGACCTGTTGTCGCTGGCGCTGAGCGTTCCGCCCTGGGAAGAATTGCACGAGCTGTCGCGCGACGAGTTGCGGCTGACCAATCTCGTCACCACCGAAGAGGTCGCCGACGTGCTGCCGCCGCAGGATAATGCGGCCACCGTGCCGGTCGCGGATGCGAAAACCAAGCCGAACCAGGACCGTTTCGCCACCAGCGCGGCTGAGGGCGAGACGACGGCGCAGCCCGCGAAGTCGATATCAACCAAGACCGCGGAAGCGCTGGTTCCCACCGGCGGCTCCGCTACGCCGCCCCCGGCCCAGCCGGGGAAATGAACCTAAAGCCGTTGAGACGACGGTATCGGACGCGCCACGCCTCGCGATGCTGCTTGATGCGCCCTCTCCCTTGTGGGAGAGGGCTACTCCCGTGTCGGCAACTAACTCATTGGGGTGAGGGGTCTCTCTCCACGAACACCCTTGCCCGCGGAGGCAACCCCTCATCCGTCGCGCATTTCATGCGCGCTACCTTCTCCCACAAGGGGAGAAGGGAAGTAGTCCCTCAACCTTCCGCCCTTACGCCGGCTGCTTGGCCTTCGCCTCGATCTGACCGATGGCATCAACCACGGCATCAAATGTCAGCATGGTGGAGGCGTGGCGGGCCTTGTAGTCGCGCACCGGCTCGAGCAGGGCGATCTCGGCCCATTTGCCGTCTTCCGGGGGCTTGCCGTTTTCCTTGAGCATCTTGCGCACGGTCTCGCGCAATTCGCGCAGTTCATCGGCGGTCGAGCCCACGACATGCCTTGCCATGATCGAGGAGGAGGCCTGCCCCAGTGCGCAGGCTTTGACGTCATGGGCGAAGTCGGTGACGACGGGGCCGTCCATCTTGAGGTCGACCTTCACGGTCGAGCCGCAGAGTTTCGAATGCGCGGTGGCGCTGGCATCGGGGTCGGGAAGGCGTCCGAGGCGCGGAATATTCCCGGCCAGTTCGATGATCCGCTTGTTGTAGATGTCATTCAGCATGCGAATAGAGCTCGTGGGCAGAGGGGTAAGGCACCCTTGGCGGCTGGGTTCTATGGTCCTATATATGAACCGTATCGGCCGAAATACAGTCCGGCATGCCATCGGCGCGGGCCAGTTCAGAAGCCAATGCTATGCTGCCGGTGTTAGGATGAAGGGACTCCAGGCGTCCGGCGGCACCAGGCCGCGCCGTCTGCCCGGTGACACACCCGGTCCGAGAAGGGACCGGTCGAACGGAGAGACGTCGAATGGACGCTGCAATCAAATCGATCCGCCCTGCCAAGAGCAACGAGCCCAAAAAGATCGAAACCCGGCCGGCCGAGCTCGATCCGTCCGAATTCCTTGCCGCCGCCGTCCGTGCCGACCAGCCGCGCCCGTCGCGTGCTGAAGCCGAGCAGGCGGTTCTGACGCTGCTGAGCTATATCGGCGAGGATCCGGATCGCGAGGGGCTGCTCGACACCCCACGCCGCGTCGTCGAGGCTTTTGACGAGCTTTACCAGGGCTATCACCAGTGCCCGGCCGAGGTGCTCGACCGCACCTTTGGCGAGACCGCCGGCTATGACGATTTCGTGCTGGTCCGCGACATCGAGTTCACCTCGCAGTGCGAGCACCACATGATGCCGTTCTACGGCAAGGCACATATTGCCTATACGCCGGTCGAGCGGGTGGTGGGCCTGTCCAAGCTCGCCCGGCTCACCGACATCTTTGCCCGCCGGCTGCAGACGCAGGAGCATCTCACCGCCCAGATCGCGGCTGCGATCGACGAGGTCCTCAAGCCCCGCGGCGTTGCCGTCCTGATCGAGGCGGAGCATACCTGCATGTCGGTGCGCGGGGTCGCCAAACATGGCGCGTCGACCTTCACCAGCCGCTTCACCGGCATGTTCCGCGACAATCCGGCGGAGCAGCAGCGTTTCCTGTCCCTGGTGCGAGGACCGACCCGGTAGCCTCGCACAACATTGCGAGGCTTATCCCGTGTCAGCACATGATCACGACCGCGAGGAAGGGGTGGCATTCCAGCCCAAATTCGACGCGTCAGGTCTCGTGACCTGTGTCGCGACCGACGCCGCCAATGGCGACGTGCTGATGGTCGCGCATATGAACGACGAAGCGCTGCGCAAGACCATTGCGACCGGCGAAGCTTGGTATTTCAGCCGCTCGCGCAATGCGCTGTGGCGCAAGGGCGAAAGCTCCGGCCACACCCAGCGCGTGATCGAGATGCGTATGGATTGTGACCAGGACGCTGTATGGATTCGCGTCGAGCAGATCGGTGCGGCCTGCCACACCGGCCGCCGTTCGTGCTTCTATCGCGCCGTCAAGGGTGAAGATGGCGACACACGATTGTCATTCATCGACGCCGAACGCTTGGTCGATCCACACAAAGTCTATCGCAAATAGACTCAATAATTCTCATCGTTGCGCACATGGCGCGATGCAGCGCGCGAGCTGCGTTGCCACCGTCAAAATGATGTGCAAAAATTCCCACTCGTCGTCGAGATGGGGTTACAACGGTGGCGCGTCGTTTTTCTCTACTCCGATTGTGTCTTGTCTTTTTCGCGCTGCCATTCCTTCCCGCGCAGGCGCAGACGCCGGAGCGGGCGCCCGACACCATGGCGGCCCGCGTGCTGGCCTGCGCGTCCTGCCATGGCGCGCAAGGCGAGGGGACGAGCGACGTCTATTTCCCGCGTCTTGCCGGTAAGCCCGCAGGCTATCTTTATAATCAGCTCGTCGCGTTCAGGGACGGCCGGCGCAAATATCCGCCGATGAACTATCTGCTGGAATTCCTGCCCGACGACTACCTGAAGAAGATGGCCGACTATTTCGCATCGCTGCGGCCGCCATTTCCGGAGCCTGCGATCCCGACCGTCAGTGACGCTATACTCGCGCGCGGCGAATCGATCGTGAAGAACGGCGATGCGCAGCGCGGCATTCCGCCATGCGCAAGCTGCCACGGCCCGAGCTTCGGCGGCATGGAGCCCGCGATTCCCGGCCTGCTCGGCTTGCGCGCAAGCTATATCAGCGCCCAGCTCGGCGGCTGGCGCTACGGCACGCGCACCGCGGCGGCCCCGGATTGCATGCAGATCGTCGCAAGCCTTCTCACCGAGGACGACGTCAAGGCCGTCGCCGCCTATCTCTCATCGCGTCCGGCGCCGGCAGATCCGTCGTTCGCGCCGCAAGGCAGCCTGCCGATGCCGCTTGCATGCGGCAGCGAGCCGCGTTGAAGGGAGCTCGCCGATGCAACGCCTCTCAACCAAGCTGATCCTCCTTCTGGCGCTGTGCTTCGCCGGCATGACGGCGGCAAGTGCGCAGCAGAACCCGCCGGCGAACGCCGAGCTGCTCAAGCGGGGCGAATATCTCGCCCGCGCCGGCGACTGCATCGCCTGCCACACCGCGCGCGAAGGCAAGACCTTTGCCGGCGGGCTGCCGATGAAGACGCCGTTCGGCACGCTCTACACCTCCAACATCACGCCCGATCCGCAGACCGGCATCGGCACCTGGACCTCGGACCAGTTCTACCGGATGATGCATGATGGCCGCTTCCCGGACGGCGGTCTCGTCTATCCCGCGATGCCGTTCGGCTCCTATACCAAGGTGACGCGCGAGGACTCCGATGCGATCTACGCCTATTTGCGTTCGGTCCCGCCGGTGAAACAGGTCAACAAGCCGCACGAATTGACCTTTCCCTTCAACAATCGCTCTCTGATCATCGGCTGGCGCACGCTGTTCTTCAACGAAGGCGAGTTCAAGCCCGATCCGACCAAGTCGGCGGAATGGAACAGGGGCGCCTATCTTGTCGAAGGTCTCGGCCATTGCGGCATGTGCCACACCGCGATCAACGCGCTCGGCGGCAGCTCGGAATCGCAGGCGTTCGAGGGCGGCCTGATTCCGATGCAGTACTGGTACGCGCCGTCGCTTACCTCGAACAAGGAAGCGGGGCTGGGCGAGTGGAGCATCCAGGAAATCGTCGACTATCTGCGCACCGGCGTCTCTGCGCGCGGCGCGGTCTACGGGCCGATGGCGGAAGTCGTCTACAACAGCCTGCAATATCTCAACGACGAGGACATCCGCGCGATGGCGGTCTACCTGAAGGGCCTCGCGCAGGGCACCTCGCCGGACAAGCCGCCGCCGGCGCTGCCAACTGCCGAGAGCAGCCTTCTGCTCTCGCTCGGCAAGCAGATCTATGACCGCGATTGCGCAAGCTGCCACGGCGCGACCGGGCTCGGCATGCCGCCGCATTATCCGCCGCTCGCCGGCAACCAGTCGATCCAGATGGCCTCGGCGGTGAATGCCATCCGCATGGTGCTCAATGGCGGCTATCCGCCGGGCACCGCGGGCAACCCGATGCCCTATGGCATGCCGCCCTTCGCGCAGCGCCTCTCCGACGATGAGGTCGCCGCCGTCGTCACTTACATCAGGACATCCTGGGGCAATCGCGGTGCGCCGGTATCGGCGCGGCAGGCCAACGAATTGCGCACGGCTACGCTGAAGTAGAGCATGATCTGGAGAAGGGGTGCGCCATGACGGATTCATCCTCGCAAGGGCGGGCGCAGCATTCCGATGACGAGGCGGTCGACGCGATCGTGCGCGCAGGTCCCGGCGGTGCGATTGCGGTGGCGGGCATCGCGACCGCGATCGTCGTCGCTTTATGGTTTGCCTTCTATCTCTTCGTCTTCCTGCCGCGGAGCGCCTGATCGTGACCAGCGAGACCGATCATAGTCACGGCGCGCATGGCCTCGGCGAGGCGGTTGCCGCGCGCATCGAGCGGCGCTGGGCAACGTTGTCGATCGTGATCGTCGGCGTGCTCGTCGGCTTGGCCGCCTTCTTCGGCATCTATCATACGACGATGCCGCAGGGCCGCGTCGAGACCGCCGATCCGACGACCTTGCATCTTTCCGGCGAATTCGTCGAAAGCAACCTGGGCAGCGCGCTGGAGGCCGACGGCTCCGTCACGGTGCGCGCGATCGGGCAGCAATATTCATTCACCCCGCAATGCCTCGTGGTACCGGCGGAAACGCCGATCACCGTTCGCGCCACCAGCGCCGACGTCGTGCACGGCTTCCTGATCGAGGGCACCAACATCAACATCATGCTGGTGCCGGGCTATGTTTCGGATCTGCCGATCAGCTTCAAGACGCCGGGCGAACACATGATGCCGTGCCAGGAATTCTGCGGCATCGGCCATCACGGCATGTGGGGCAAGGTCAAGGTGGTCGACCAGGCTACGTTCCGCAACATGGCGGCGAGCAAACGGAGGCTCACCTGTGTTGATTAACAAGCGGCTGATCCTGGCGCATTTCTGGCTCGCCTTCATCGTCTTCGGCGCGGCGCTGGTGCTCGGCGCCTGGCAGATGTTCGTGCGCAGCCCGCTGAACGCCTGGCACTTCAATCCGGAATTCTATTATCGCTCGGTCACCGCGCACGGCACGGTGATGGGCTATGTGTTCCCGACCCTGATCGCGATGGGCTTTGGCTACGCCATCAGCGAAGCGGCGCTGGAGCGGCCGCTGATCGGGCGGCGCTGGGCCTGGGCCGGCATCGCGCTGGTCGCGATCGGCAGCGTGATGGCGATGATCCCGGTCTCGCTCGGACTGGCCTCTGTGCTCTACACCTTCTATCCGCCGATGATCGGCAATCCCTTCTATTACATCGGCGTGGTCCTGGTCGTGGTCGGCTCATGGATCTGGGTCGCGCTGATGTCGATCAATCTCGCGGTCTGGAAGCGCGACAACCGCGACAAGCCGGTGCCGCTCGCGATGTTCGCCAATGTCGCCGGCTCCTATCTCTGGGCCTGGACCGCGGTCGGCGCCGCGGTGGAGCTCATTTTCCAGATCATTCCGACCGCGCTTGGGCTCACCACCACCATCGATGCCGGACTGGCGCGCGTATTCTTTTCCTGGACATTGCACGCCATCGTCTATTTCTGGCTGATCCCGACCTACATCGCATATTACACCATCTTCCCGCGCGCGATCGGCGGCCGGCTCTACAGCGACGCGATGGGGCGGGTTGCCTTCATCATGTTCGTCGTGGTCGCGATGCCGATCGGCGTGCATCATTTGTTTGCCGATCCGCAGGTCGGCGCCGGCTTCAAGTTCATGCAATCGGTGTTCACCGGTCTCGTCGCGCTGCCGACGCTGCTCACGGTATTCACGATCTGCGCGTCTGCGGAGATCGCGAGCCGGCTGCGCGGGGGCAGGGGCGCGTTCGGCTGGATCGGCGCGCTGCCGTGGAAGAATCCGATCATGCTCGCGACCGCGCTATCGCTCGTGATGCTTGGCTTCGGCGGCGCCGGCGGGCTCATCAACATGAGCTATCAGCTCAACACCAGCATCCACAACACGCAATGGATCACCGGCCACTTCCATCTGATCTTCGGCGGCGCCATCGTCATCATGTATTTCACGATCGCCTATGACCTGTGGCCGCATTTGACCGGCCGCACGCTGGACAGTTACGGGATGATGCGCACCCAGCTCTGGCTGTGGTTCATCGGCATGATCGTCACAACGTTCCCGTGGCACTATGTCGGCATCCTCGGCATGCCCCGTCGCATGGCGTTCTATGACTACGCCAATCCCGCGATCGCGCCGCAGGCCCTCTCGGTGACGATGTCGGCGTTCGGAGGATTGATCCTGCTGACGTCAGGTATCCTGTTCCTGATCGTGCTGATCCGCGGCCAGGTTGCGCCGAGGGGCGAGGCGGGCGCCTATCGCTTTGCCATCCCCTTGCACATGCCTGTGCGCATTCCGGTTGCGCTCAACAGTTTTGGATTGTGGCTGGCGCTCATGATCGGGCTGACGGTCGTCAATTACGGCTATCCGATCGGCCAACTGATGGCCGTGAAGAATACCAGCGTGCCTGCCGTTTATGTCGGAGCTAGCAGATGAGCGAGGAGGAGCTCTATTCGCCGCGCAATCCCTGGTTCAGCATCAGCGTCGGCGTCACCGCCGCCATCGCGGTGCTGTCCGCGGTCGTGGGATTGATCTGGCTGCCGCTGCTGCAGCCCAATCTGAAGCTTGCCGGCATCTGGGATGCGATCTGCAGCGCAGCCGGCGTGCCGAACCTGCCGAGGCCCGCCGCGGCGGTCCCGCCTGCGTTCAAGACGTCGAATGTCGTGGTCACTCCGGAAATGCTGACACGGCAGGATCAGGTGTCGATCGGCCGTGGCGCGACGCTCGCGCAGCGCTGCGCGATCTGCCATGGGCCGCAGGGCGTCAGCGACGCGAACTCGCCGAACCTCGCCGGGCAGTACGCCGCGGTGACGTACAAGGAGTTGAACGACTTCAAGACCGGGGCGCGGGTCAACGTCGTCATGAGCCCGTTCGCGGCCAATATGACCGACCAGGACATGCGCGACGTCGCGCTCTATTACGCCTATCTGCCGCGTGTGCCTTCCAGTCAGGTCAATCCGAACCTGCCGCCGCCTGCGATCGTGGTGACGGGCGCGCCGATGCGCAACATCCCGCCCTGCGGCTCCTGCCACGGCGAAATCGACATCAAGGCCGGCAGCCCCTGGCTCGGCGGCCAGTCCGCCGTCTATATCAAGTCGCAGTTGCAGGCCTTCGCATCGGGCACCCGCCGCAACGACATCAGCGAGCAGATGCGCAATATCGCCCGCCAGATGACCGCGGAAGAGATCGATCAGGTCGCGCGGTATTACGAGGCGCAGCCGTAAGGCTCCACCTCCTTAACTTCCCATTAACCATAACTGCCGCAGGGTATTGAAGGGAGCTGCGCCGATTACCGGCGTTCATGAAGCCCACGCGAGCGTTTCGCGAGGAGCGGGGCATCAATCGATGGCGATCGATACATTCAACGCCGGGACGGCGGCAGGTGTCGACCCGACGCGCGCGAAGATCGCGGGTTCGATCAAGCAGGCGGCGTCCACCACCGGCACCAGCTTTCAATACCTGCTCACGACCGCCAAGATGGAATCCAACTTCAACCCGCGGGCTTCCGCGTCGACCTCATCCGCGCGCGGGCTGTTTCAGTTCATCGACCAGACCTGGCTCGGCACGGTGAAGGAGGCGGGGGATAAGCTCGGCTACGGCAAATATGCCGATGCCATCACGAAGAATTCTGACGGCAGCTATTCGGTCAGCGATCCGCAGGCGCGGGCCGCGATCATGCGATTGCGCGACGACCCGGATGCCGCGTCGGCAATGGCCGGCGTGCTGACGCAGTCCAACAGCTTCAAGCTCACCGGCAGCATCGGCCGTCGCCCGACCGATGCCGAGCTCTACATGGCGCATTTCATGGGCGTCGGCGGCGCAGCGAAACTGATCTCGAGTGCCGAGGGCAATCCGAACGCCAGTGCCGCGCAGATGTTCCCGAAGGCGGCCGCCGCCAACAGTTCGATCTTCTACGACGGTTCGGGACGCGCCCGCAGCGTGTCGGAAGTCTATTCGGTGCTGAACGCGCGCTATGCCGGCGCTGCCAATTCCAGCGCGACCCGCACTGCTTTTGCCGCGGCCGGCGGCGAGATCGCGAGCGCTGCGCCCGCGCCGGCGATCGACAACGCCGCCTACCTCTCAAGCTTCCCGGATTCCCGCGCGGTGTCGCCGGTGGCCGGCTCGCAAGCGGCATCCGCTCCGGGCGATCCGATGTTCCGCTCGCTGTTCCAGGCCGGCGACCGCGCCGAGCCGATCTCGCCGACTGTGCAGGAGCTATGGGGTCGCTCGTCACAGGTCGCGACCACCTCGTTCTCCGGCCAGACTCCCGAAGTGCGACCGCCTGGCCGCCTCGACCTCTTCAGCGACCGCAACGGCACGTTCTCGGGCTGACGCTCCGCACAGGTGGTTGCCCCTCATGGTGAGGGGCGCGGCACGCGCGTCTCGAACCATGAGGCCCCGATCTCGCCCGCGGCCCATCCTTCGAGACGCCTGCCGTGCAGGCTCCTCAGGATGAGGTCGGTGTACTTGGAGGCAGGCGCTCATCATTAACGAAACGTCAATAAAGCCAAAGAGTTATGGTGAACGCTTTGTTAAGCGTCATGGTTTATCTTTGGTTACGTTGGCACTGCATCACCGTGTCGTCTCGTTGCGTAAGCCGGAAGGACCATGATCGTTCGGCAGTTCATCAATTGGATCAGGACCGCTCCGGCAGGGGAGCGGGCCGAGGCCACCCGGGCATTGGCGCGCGCCTGGTTGATTTCAGACCTATCAGAGGACGACCGCATCGCCGCCGAGGGCGCGCTGCTGATGCTGCTCGACGATCCCTCGCCGCTGGTGCGGCAGGCGATGGCCGAGGTGTTTGCGCGCAGCGCCGAGGCGCCGGCCGCCATCGTGCAGGCGCTCGCGGTCGACCAGCCCGCAATCGCGTTGCCGGTGCTGGAACATTCGCCACTCCTGATCGATGCCGATCTCGTCGACATTGTCGCGACCGGCGACAACGAGATGCAATGCGCGATCGCGCGGCGGATCAATCTGCCTGCATCCGTCGGTGCGGCGATCGCCGAAGTCGGCTGTGCCGCCGCGGCGCTCGAATTGATCGAGAACGCGAATGCGGAACTCGCACCGTTCTCATGGGACCGTATCGTCGAACGGCACGGCCATCTTGCCGCGATCCGGGAGGCGATGCTGGTGCTGGAAGGCCTGCCGGCCGCGACCCGCATGGCGCTGGTGGCAAAGCTGTCGGAGACGCTGGCGCAATTCGTGGTCGCCCGCAACTGGCTCCCCGCCGATCGGGCTGATCGTATCGCCAGCGAAGCGCGCGAGCGCTCGACCGTTCACATCGCCGCGCGCTCGCGCGGCGAGGAGATGCGCGGCCTCGTCGCGCATCTGCGCGCGACCTGCCAACTGACCGCCGGTCTGATCCTGCGTGCGCTGCTCTCGGGCAATATCGAGCTGTTCCGCGCAGCCCTCGCCGAACTCTCCGACCTGCCGGAGGCGCGCATCGCCGCGCTGTTGCATGACCGCGGCGCCGCGAGTCTCGACGCGCTATTGATCCGCGCCGGCCTGCCGGAATCTACCTTTGCCGCCTTCCGTGCCGCGCTCGAGGCAAGCCACGAAGCCGGCTATGTCGACAGCATCGACGGCGCGGTCAGGCTGCGCCGACGGATGGTCGAGCGCGTGCTGACCCATTGCGAGACCGATCGGCAGGCCGCCGAACCGCTGTTGATCCTGCTCCGCCGCTTCGCCACCGAATCCGCGCGCGAGGAAGCACGCGTCTTCTGCGAAGAGCTGGTCGCGGAAGAAGCGCTCGCACCGCTCGAGCACGATTTGATCGCGGCGTAGGAAAAACCGCCGCCGCAACACACGTCGTTATTCCGTGGCGATGCGACAGCATCGAACCCGGAATCCATTTCGCCGCCTGCGCATGCAGCCCAATGGATTCCGGGCCTGCGCCTGGCGGCGCATCCCGGAATGACGGGGGATAGCGATAGCCGCGTAGGGTGGGCAAAGGAGGGCAGCGACGTGCCCACCATTCCGCTCACGATGGTGGGCACGCTGCGCTTTGCCCACCTACGCAGGCTCCATTACTCCGCTGGTGCGATGCTCGGCGCGAGGATGGCTTCGAGATGCTCGGGGCGGTCGCGGTTGACCTTGAGCAGGAATTCATCGGCGATGCCGCGGAGCTGCCTGCTGAGCGCGCTTGCCATCACGGCGGTGTCGAGCTTGGTGCGCTCGCGCACGATCGCCTGGATCGCGTTGATGTGGTGGGTGATCAGCTCCGCCGGCACCTGGTCGAGATCGGGGGCGTGCTCGATGATGCGGCACAGGCTTTCGGCGGCGGCGCCGGCGGAGGGAAAGCCGAAGGTCGCGGCGTCGCCCTTGATGTCATGAGCGGCGCGGAACAGCTCTTCGCGCGTTTCGTGCGAGAAGCCGTGGCGCAGCACAGTGGCGTGCGCGGCCGACAGCCGGTCGGCCTCGATCGTCATCCACTGCTTGAATTCGCCGGAGAGATCCGCAAGCGCCTGCTCGGCGCGCGCAACGGGGTCGTCATGATCGATGTCGGGGGGGATGCGGCGCAAGACTCCGCGCAGCGGATTGGGTTGCGTGATCACATGATGCGTGGCGAAGGTCTTGATCTCGACCGCGCCCGGTTTCTCTTTCGCCATGATGATCTCCTCGCCGCCTAGATCGCGGAACGCGCCTTATCGAGCAGCGACGGCTGTTGCATCACTTCCATCTCGCCGCCGACGCGGCGCTCGGGCCCGATATAGGTGTTGCTGGTGTTGCGGCGGCGGTCCGGGCCGAAATAGGTCTTGGTCTTGATGAAGGGGCGGGGGTTGGCAACGACATTGAGGATGCGCTGGTAAAGTCCCTTGGCCGAGATCGGCTTGGCCAGGAATTCGGTGACGCCGGCATCGCGCGCCACCGTGACGCGGCGCTTCTCCGAATGCGCGGTCAGCATGATGATCGGCGCGTAGGGATTGGCGTTGGATTCCGGCTGCCGGATCATCTGTGCGAGTTCGAGCCCGTCGAAAATCGGCATCGACCAGTCGGTGATGACGATGTCCGGGACGTAGTGGGTGTACATTTCGAGCGCGGTGGCGCCGTCTTCCGCCTCGTAGACTTCGCGCGCGCCGAACGAATGCAACAGCGTCCGCAGGATGCGGCGCATGTGCGGATTGTCATCGCAGATCAGAAACCGCAGCTTGTTGAAATCGATGCGATACATGTCCCGCCCGGCCCAAACGGCATTACCCGACGTTAACCATATCGCTGTGGCGGTTAAGGAAAGGTTGCGAGGAGGGGGAGGATCAGTACCCGAACTGCTCGCGCAGAATGCGCTCTTCCAGGCTGTGGCCGGGATCGAACAGCATGCGTATCGAGATGGTCTTGTCGGTCAAGACCTCGACGCGGCTGACGTCGCGCACTTCGTCATGGTCGGCGACCGCCGCCACGGGGCGCTTTGTGCCTTCGAGCACCTCGATCACGACGAACGCCGAATTCGGCAACAGCGCGCCGCGCCAGCGCCGCGGGCGGAAGGCGCTGATCGGGGTCAGCGCGAGCAGGGCGGCGTTGATCGGGATGATCGGGCCCTGCACCGAGAGGTTATAGGCGGTCGAGCCGGCGGGGGTGGCGACCAGGATGCCGTCGGCGATCAGTTCAGGCATCCGCTCGTGCTCGTCGATCAGGATACGCAGGCGCGCGGCCTGATAGGTCTGGCGGAACAGCGCGACCTCGTTGATGGCGTGATGCAGATGCACTGCGCCGTGAATGTCGGTGGCGCGCATCAGCAGGGGGCTGATCAAAGATTCGCGCGAGGCCGCCAGCCGTTCGCGCAGATTGTGGGTCGCGTACTCGTTCATCAGGAAGCCGACGGTGCCCCGATGCATGCCGTAGATCGGTTTCCCCGAACGCATGTTGGCGTGCAGCGTCTGCAGCATCAAGCCGTCGCCGCCGAGTGCGACCACGACGTCGGCGTCCGCCGCGTCGCAATTGCCGTAGAGCGCCGTCAGTTGCGCCAGCGCCGCCTGCGCCTCGGTGCCGCTGCTGGCAACGAAGGCGATCTTCTCGTATCGCTCGGGACTGGTCATGGCACGACAAGCTCGGCTCTGGTTGCGCGCCGTTCCGCGCCGCGCCCGTCTATACAGCTTGGCCGCGCTTGTCGAGATCAGAAGACCGGCATTTCGGGGTCACAAAACGGCTCGGGCGGCCGCTCGGCAGGGCCGCCCGACACAATTCCGCAATGATCGGGCCTCGTAGCCCGGGTGGAGCGCAGGGCAACCCGGGACTTCTGCATCCGCGTTTACCAGGGGTCCCGGGCTACGCTTCGCTCCACCCGGGCTATGTGCCTCACTTCTCCTGCAGCGTGCGGATCGGCTCCCAGTCCCCGCCCGGCGGCTGCGCGGCCATCTGCTCGGCGCGCTCGCGAAACAATGCGGCCGGCTTGTCGGTCGCGGCCGAGCGGCCGAAAGCCTCCGTGGCGAGGTGGAATTCGCCGGCGCGCCAATGCGCGAGTCCTTCGCCGTAAGTCTTGATCAGCGCCTGCTGCGCTTCCGACAGCGCGTCCGCCCGCGCCACCAGCTCGTAGATCTTCAGCGCTTGATTCCGTCCTTTGACGCGGACTTCGTCGAGCTCGCGCCAGGCAAAGCCGCTGCCTGCGAGCGCCACCGTCGCGTCCGAGGCGATGATGGTGGTGCCGTAGAACTTGTTGGCGCCTTCGAGGCGCGAGGCGAGGTTCACCGCATCGCTCATCACGGAATAATTGAAGCGCCGCCGCGACCCGAAATTGCCGACCAGCGCCTCGCCGGAATTGATGCCGATGCGCTGCGCGAGCGGATGGTCGCGGAAGGCCGGCGAGGTGGCGTTGAGCTCTGCAAGTCGTGTGCAGCAGTCGAGCGCCGCGCGCGCCGCGTTCGCAGCATGGTCAGGATCGTCGGCGGGCGCGCCGAATACCGCGACGATGGAATCGCCGATATATTTGTCGACATAGCCACCATTGGCCTCGATGACATCGGTCATATCAGAAAGATATTCGTTCATCAGCGACATCAGCCGGTCCGGCGGCATGTTTTCCGCGATCGCGGAGAAGCCCGCGAGGTCGGAGAAGAACACGGTGACCTCGCGCGCCTCGCCGCCGAGCTCGGGCAATTTCTTCGACGACAGCATGCCGTTGATGACGTGTGGGGCGAGATAGAGCGCAAAGCTCTTCTGCAACAGCCGGCGGTCGCGATCGGTGACGGCGAAGCGAAGGCCGACCATAGCCGCGAGCGCAGCCGTGCCTGCCGCGAAAGGCTCGACCAGCGGAAGCGCCAGTGCGTGGGTGAAGGCGAACGTGGCGCCGACGAGCCCGAGCGCGCTCGCCGCTGCGCAGCAGAGGACGGCGGTGAATGGCCTGAATAGGCGCGCCGCCGTTGCGGCCAGCGCGGCAAACAAGAAGGCGATCAGGAACGTCGGCAGGAGGCCGGGCTCGCGCGCCGCGTTGCGGGTGATCAGGTTGTTGACGGCGGTGGCGTGGATATAGACGCCCGCGATGGTGCTGCGCGCGACGCCCGGAACGGCCGGCGGACTGGCGTCGGGCGCGCAGCGCGGGAGAGGGCGCCTCCCGTCGCCTGCGGTGGCAAATCGTTTGGATGTCGCCTGGCGGTCTTCGATGTCGAGCACGGTGCCGATCAGGACGATCTTGCCGTCGAACCAACGCCGGAAATAATCCTTCCCGCCCTTGGCCGCGCAGGCGCGCAGGTCGGCGAAGGAAAAGGTCGGGATGTCGTCCGCGCCGCCGGCAAAGTTCAGCGTCATCGTGTTCGGCACCGGGCTCGGAATCCGGTAACCGGCGAGCGTCACGTTGCCACTGGCGTCGCTGTCGGCCGTCGCACCAAGCGCACGCGATGCCAGTTCGAGCGCCATGCCGGAAACCCTTGCGTCGCCGACGGCAAAGGTCAACGGCACCCGCCGCACCGTGTCGTCGCTGTCGGTGTGGACATTGAGCGGACGGATGTTCTGCTGCTGGCGGACGGCAACGCGCTGTCCGGGGGAGGGGAGGATCGGCTGATCCCCGCGCAGCATCTCGCCGAGCACGACCTTGCCGGATGTCGAGGCGGAGGCGAGGGCGCGCAGGAAGTCGCGATCGAAGCCGCGCACCTTTTCGCCCAGCACGCCGTCGCCGAACGGAATTTGCGACAGCTCGATCGAGGTCGGGATCACCAGGTCGAAGCCGACGACCTTGGCACCGCCATCGATGATCGCGCCGAGCACGCGGCCGATCTCGCCGGTCCAGGTCAGCGTGGGCGATCCCTTGAACGGCGCCGCGCGATAGCTTTCCTCGTCGATCGCGACGACAACTGTGGGGGAAGCGGTGGGGTCGGGTGCGCTCTGGAATATCCTCCAGCGCAGCGCGGTCAGGATGTCGAGCGAGAGGCCGCGGATCGGCTCGAGTGCGGGCGAGATAGAAATGGCGGCGCAGACGAGCGCGATCGCGGCGATCGTGATCACCTCGCGCGCGGTGCGCCCGATGCTCAAGGTCGCTGATCCTGGCCGGCGCGGGAAGATTTTCTCTCGAACAGTGAGGCGTGTTCGACTTCACCTCGGCCCGCGTGCGGGGAGAGGTCGAAATTCAAGCGCAGCTTGAATTTCGGGTGAGGGGGAATCTCCGCGAACACGTCTGTCACCGTGTCCGCGGAGAGAGCCCCTCACCCCAACCCTCACAGAGCGAGCTTCGCTCGTCTCGGCTCCGTAAGAACGGGGAGAGGGAGAAGCGCCAGCAGTGGCCCCAAGGCAGTTTCATCACGAGCTAATTCATCCGCAGCAGGCGGCCGACGATCGGCGTGGGGCCGGGCTTGGCTTGCGGGTCGACGCGGAAGACGATCTGCGACGACTTGAAGGTGGCGGCGTAGAGGCCGCCCGGGACCAATGCACCGTTCTCGCGGGCGAAATCGAAGAACCTGCCCTTGAGCTGGGTGCCGCCGAGATCAACCTGCTGACGCTCACCGGGGATGTCCAGGCGCTTCACGATCAGCGTGCCGCGTCCTCTTGCCTCCACGAATGGCGAAGCGCCGTAGAGGGTGAGCTGCGGCTGCGGCAACGAGGTCTTATTCGCATCGACGCTGCGCAACACGGTGGCGGCGACCGCGCTGGTCGCCTGCGTCGTGGCGTGCGTCTGGTTGGAATCGCAATCGGTTTTTTCGGCCTTGAGGTCAGCGAGATGCACGACGCTCTCCTCGGTGCCGACGATCACCGTGCCGATCCCGGAGATCGCTTCGCGCCGGCAAGAGGTCATATAGCTCAGCACGATCGAACCACCGTCCCCGATCTTGATTACGGTCTTGGGGGCTACATAATCCATGAACTCGGCGCCAGTGACCTTGCCTTGCACGTCCTCGACGACGGCCACCGGTGACTCGGCCGCCGCCGGCGAAGCCAGCGCAAGCAGGCCGACACAAATGGCAATCGCTCGTTTCATTTCGGGAACCCCCTCGAAGATACAATTTCGTTAGTCGCGGTGGCGCCGTTTTGGTTCTGTGGATCGAATGGTTGGGTTGGCAACCTTGTGGATGTGACGGATATCACTCAATTGTCGCCGCGGACAACCTGATCGGCGCGTATTGTCGCAGGCCTGTCGCATTCATCGCGGTGCAAACCGGCTGGCGCGATTGTGATTTCCACACAATTCCTCCCGTTGTGTAGCTGCATCCCCGATGGACGCCGCAATTCGCGTCGTAGCCCGGGTGGAGCGCCAGCGTAACCCGGGGGCGCTCTCAATGTTGACGCAGATGTCCCGGGCTTCGCTTGGCTGCACCCGGGCTACGAAGGAACTGGACATGGCAAGCTGGGTCGGAACACAGCGCAACGCGCGCACGCGCATGATGGTCGCGCTGCTCGCATTTTCAGTCGTGAGCGGCGCGTGGGCGCAGGACGCGGGCGACACCCCCAAACCGTCATCACAGTCAGATTCGCCGACGACGCAGGCACCGGCGGGTCGTAAGGGCGGTGCAGACCGCAGTGCGGCAGCCAATCCACCGTCGGCGTCCGAGCAGCACCGCTTGCCGCCTGACTCCACGACCAAGCAGACGCTGGCGCTCCCCGGACGTAGCTTGGAGTTCACGGCCACCGCCGGCTCGATCCGCCTGTTCGACCAGAAGGGCGAGCCGCAGGCCGATATTGCCTATACCTCCTATCAGCTCGACGGCACCGATCGGACGAATCGCCCGGTCACCTTCCTGTTCAACGGCGGGCCGGGCGCATCGTCGGCCTGGCTGCAGCTCGGCAGCGCCGGACCGTGGCGGATTGCGCTGGGCGGCGAGGGGGCGGTGTCGTCGGCGTCGCCCGAACTGGTGCCGAATGCGGAAACCTGGCTCGACTTCACCGACCTCGTCTTCATCGATCCCGTCGGCACCGGCTATAGTCGTTTTGTCGCGACCGGGGACGACGTGCGCAAGCGCTTCTTCTCCGTCGACGGCGATGTCAACGCGATCGCGCTGGTGATCCGCCGCTGGCTCGAGAAGCACGAGCGGCTGCTGTCGCCGAAATACGTCGTGGGCGAAAGCTATGGCGGCATCCGCGGACCGAAGATCGTGCATAACCTGCAGACCGAGCAGGGCGTCGGCGTGAAGGGATTAATCCTGCTCTCGCCGCTGCTCGATTTCCGTGAATTCCAGGGCACGAGTCTGCTGCAATATGTCGCGAGCCTTCCGAGCATGGCGGCGGTCGCGCGGCAGAGGAAGGGCCCGGTGACGCGCAGCGACGTCGCCGATGTCGAACAATACGCGCGCGGCGATTTCCTAGTCGACCTTGTCAAGGGGCAGGCCGACAGCGAGGCCACGACACGGCTCGCCAACAGGGTGGCGGCCCTGACCGATATCGATCCGGCGGTAAGCCGTCGCCTCGCGGGGCGTTTCGATATCTCCGAATTCCGCAGGGAATTCGATCGCCGCAACGGCAAAGTGACCGGCCGCTACGACGGGTCAGTCGAAGGCTTCGATCCCAATCCGGATTCGAGCGTATCCCGCTTCGGCGATCCGTCCGGCGATCCGCTGATTGCGCCGCTGACGAGCGCAGTTGTCGACCTCACCAGGGGCAGGCTGAACTGGCAGCCGGACGGATCCTATCATCTTCTCAACGGCAGCGTCGCCGGCTCCTGGGATTTCGGCCGCGGGACAAACCCGGCCGAGTCGGTCTCACAGCTCCGGCAGATTCTCGCGCTCGATCCGAAGCTGAAGCTCCTGGTCGGCCACGGCCTGTTCGATCTCGCGACTCCTTACTTCGGCTCGGCGATGGCGCTCGACCAACTGCCGGCCTTTGCGAGGCCGGACCGTGTCAAACTCGTCGTCTATCCCGGCGGCCACATGTTCTATTCCCGCGACACCTCACGCCAGGCGTTCAGAGGCGAGGTCGAAGCGGTGATGAAGTAGGCAAGAGCGATTGACGTTCTTCGCCTACGTATTCAAACAGCGTGCTCTCTAGGTCGCGTGGACAGTTATGTTAGCCAGAGCAGAGTTGCGGCGATAGCGACGACAGCGAAGTAATTTCGTGCG
>NZ_JCAMOR010000085.1:0-29321 GCF_059512385.1 Bradyrhizobium sp. Crot121
AGGCTTCCTCCTAAAAGAAAGCCTTGAATCACGTTCCGTCTGATTTGAGAATCCCAAGAGTCCACACAGCCTAGCGCGAGGGATCGAAGCCGCAAGGCCGAGGCGCTGCGCGGCTCGGTTCACGAGAGCCCGGTGCGGCCCTGGCCGCACGCGCCAAAACCTGAGCGAACGTGATGCAGGCAATGATACGAGAACCGCCCGGCATTTTCACAGGAGTCTCACAATTATGGAAGAGAGGCCTGTGGGCGGAGCGAAAGCGAAGGCCACTCGCGGACGCGGCGAAAGAGGCACCCGCAGGAGGGTCAGCATAGCGCCGACGCGTAGCGGCGGGACCCGGGACCGAGTGCAGTCGCGAGACCGGTTAAGAAAGACACGCGACCCGAAGCACAGTGATAGAGACGCCGGCGTGCAATGACGGCGGGCCCGAGGGCGACTGCCTCCGGCGAGCGACTCATACGGATCACGTCTCCTTGGTATCAATTTTGCTTTTGTGATATCGTCTCACTGGTGTGCATGTCGATGCACGGCGTGGGCATGTTCACTGAGTCAATTCTTTACAGAGGACGACATGGCCAAGAAAGCGAAGAAGGCAAAGAAGACCGCGAAGGCAGCTACCAAGAAGGTGGCAAAGAAGACTTCAAAGAAAAAGAAGTAGTCGTA
Organism: Bradyrhizobium sp. Crot121; assembly: GCF_059512385.1. Taxonomy (NCBI): domain Bacteria; kingdom Pseudomonadati; phylum Pseudomonadota; class Alphaproteobacteria; order Hyphomicrobiales; family Nitrobacteraceae; genus Bradyrhizobium; species Bradyrhizobium sp. Crot121. The sequence continues at coordinate 661 of NZ_JCAMOR010000085.1, forward strand.
TCGGCTACTGATCTATTGCCGCCTCCGGGTCGCAACCGGATGAAAAGCGAGACCTCCCAAAGGATATGAAGCGTCCTTTGCAGCCGTTCGGTATCGCGGCACGCTAAGATAAGGCCGGACCTTTGTGCAGGTGGCTGCTGCATAAAGGTCCGGTTTTTCGTTTCTGCCCCGCGAGGAGCATGGTCTCCTCGTGCGCGACGGATCGGAGCCGCAGGGCCGAGACGCTCCGCGGCTCGGTTCACGAGAGCCCGGTGGGGCGACAGCCGCACGCGCAAAAAAACGGATAAGACGTCTGAAGTATCGGAAAACGGTTTCTTCAGTTCGGTTCTCGCCCACCCTGGCACCTGGCCGGCTGGAAAATTCGGCCTTTGAAGGACCACGAGATCCCACGATCCGGAATCCCAGTCGCGTGTTAGCGATGGGGAACGTCTGCGGGACTAAACGATTCGTCTCAGCGTGGGAGAACCTTTCAATGCTGATGACCAAGCAGAGACGGCCAGTGATCCGCACCCTGCGCGGTTGGGCGATCAACGTGCTGAACGAAGCCGGCGCCATCCGCGAGTGCGAGGAGCACGGTTGGATGCAGGACCGCGCCGATCCGCATGCCCGAGAGCGGGCCTTCGATATGGCCCGTCGAGACCTGCCGGAAGGCGTATCCCGTCAAGCAGCGGAGGCCGCGGTTCGCGACGTGCTGGACTCGATTGGTGATACCTGCCCAGAATGCCCTCCTGACGAGGAGGACCGGCGCTAACCCCCGACGCCGCCCCATCTCCGACTCAGCGCCCCAGCCGCTTCTCCACACGCTTGCGCGCGTTGCCGACCTTCTTGACGGCTTTTCTCACCGCCGATGCCGACTTTCGCGTCTTCTTTGCCTCGTACTGCACTTCGTAGTCCTGCCCGCCAGCCACCCGCGCCCAGTCCTGCTTTCGTCCGCGCGCCGTCTTGCTCTTCTTCGCTACCGCCATCGGTGCCTCCTGTTGTGACATCGAAGCAACACGACAGGGATTCGCACGTTCCGGAACGATTCGAACTGTGCCAATTTGAATCGGCTGTAGCGTGGAGTTTTTCAGTGGCGTTTCGCGCGTAAGAGGCCGGCGGCTATCGGCGTCAAGGCGCCTCTCCCCGGCTTCATCGAACCGGCCCTGGCCACCTCGAGCGATAAGGTGCCGTCCGTGCATTACGCAACACGCTCTGAAGGATTGGCCCTTGAATGAGCCGGACGTCGACCCTGCCCAAACGCCTACAGCCAATGCTCGCTACGCTCACCGGCGCGCCGTTCGACGACCCCGGCTGGGTTTTCGAGGACAAATACGATGGCTTCCGGATGATCGCGGAAATCCGGCGGGGCAAGGTTTCGCTCTACAGCCGCAACGGCAAGATCATCAGCTGCAGCTATATCGAGGTCGCCAAAGCGCTGGAGGGCGTGAAGGGCGACGCCGTGATCGACGGCGAGCTCGTCGCGATCGGAAAGGACGGCGTCTCCCATTTCCAGCTGCTTCAGAACGCGCTGCGTCATGAAGCGAAGCTCCTGTATTGCGCCTTCGATCTCATGTTTCAGAACGCGGAGGACCTGCGCAAACAGCCTCTGCTCGAGCGCAAGGAGCGGCTGAAAGCGATCCTGCCGCGTCACCGGCTGATCGCCTTCAGCCGTCACCGCAAAGCGAGCGGCACGAAATTCTTCGCCGAGGCCGAGCGGAAGGGTCTGGAAGGCATCATGGCGAAGCGCGCCGACAGCGCCTATACGTCCGGAAGCCGAACGGCGGATTGGCTGAAGATCAAGACGGCAAAGCGACAGGAAGTGGTGATCGCGGGCTTCACGGCGCCGAGGCGCACAAGGCCGTTCTTCGGCGCCCTGGTCCTCGCCGTGCAGGAAGACGACACATGGCGCTATATCGGACATGTCGGCACTGGCTTCAGCCACAAGGTCCTGGAAGACCTCCATGCCAAGCTCGTGAAGCTGACGACCCCTAAATCACCCTTCCCTGCCAAGGTGAAGGACGAGGCCGCCACGACCTGGGTCAAGCCCTCGTTGGTTGCCGAGGTCAAATTTGCGGAGTGGACGAGCAAGGGCGAACTGCGCCAGCCCGTCTACCTCGGGCTCAGGTCCGACAAGCGGCCGAAGGACGTCGTGCGCGAACGAGAACGTGCGCGCAAATAGCGATTCCTTCGTGCCTAACCGGCGAGAGGAACGAATTGAGTCGGCGTAGCGCGAGCCGCCGCGAATCCGCCATGAATCGGTCGGACACAGAAGTCCGCATCAGAGCATAGTCAGACCCACAGCCCGGTGGCGACGATTGCTCGCACCTCGGATCGTAATACGGGGAGAATAGGGACTAGCGATCCCAACAATAGCTACCGGCACGCCGCCGGCTCTAGAATGATCTTCCTGGTGCGCACGCTGTGCACCACGCGCAATGGGCCTCGATTGCACAGGGATGATCCCAACACGTAACTCGCCTTGGCGAAGCCTGGGCACGTGGGGATTGTCCTATGAAGACCATCGGCTGGGCTGCAATTATTTACACCGTTCACGATGCCTACACCTTCGGAGCGCTCGTCCTTTTGGTCGCGGGCGAGCTTGCTGCTGCCTACGTGTCAGGCAAGCGGCTGAAGCCGGATGTTCGCAAGAAGTTAAGTCCTCGGCGTTTAAGTTGAATTTAACCATCTGCCCCTATGGTGATGGTGCCAAATTCCCGTTTCACCTGCAGTTTCAGAGGTATCGATGAGCGAATCACCAAGAAATGTCCAAAAAATTGACGTCCAAACATTGGACGTCATTCGTAAGGCGATGGCTACTGGCCTTCACCGCCTGGTCGTGCGCACTCGTAAGGTCAAGCTGAATTGGTGGAGCGGCCATGTCGCCGCCGAGGAAACCGTCACCACTGTGGAGCCGACCGATGCTCGGCACTGAGCTCCCGGAATGGCGCAGCCGTAACCGATTCACCCAAGACACGTTGCGGATGGCGCTGGGCGTCAAATCGCGCCAGACCATCATCAACTGGGAGAAGTCGACCGAGCCGCTGCCTCGCCTCGTCGAGCTGGCGTTGATGACGCTGGAGCGGTTTCCTGAGGAGCGGAAAGTGACAACGTTAGCGACGGTTCACCGCCCTCCTATCCCGGCGTCGTTTTAGCCTTTCTTGTTCGCGGCCACCTTGGCTTCGGTCGCGACCACAATGACGCCGCCGCATTGGCGCAGTGCGTTTGTCACCACATCAGTATCGCCCGCGTCTCGAATCTCTTGCTTCCGGTCCTCGTGTTGGGGACGGCTATGTAGGCTTCGCGCACATTGTCGCCGAACTCCCTCCGCGACGGTGCGTTCAGTCGCCTCCAAGGTCGTGGATTTCCGGTCGCATGCCGTCAGGCGTGAGTTCGAGCGTCGCAAACGTGATCGGCAGCTTGAAACGCCGGGGTCCCGCGCTGCCGGGATTCAGATAGAGAACGCCACCGACCCTGTCGATCTTCGGCACGTGGGAATGCCCGGAGACGATGACGTCGATGCCTGCGCTGCGCTCGGCCTTCATCGTTTTCAAGTCGTGCAGAACGTAGATCGACTTACCCGCCAGGCGCACAAGGTTCGTGTCGGGGTAGTCGCGAGCCCACTCGCCAGTGTCCACATTTCCACGGATGGCCGTGACGGGCGCGATGCGGCGAAGCGCGTCGACGATCTCGGGGCGCCCGATGTCGCCGGCATGGATGATGTGATCGACGCCCGTCAGACCTCGTTCCGCTTCGGGCCTCAACAGACCGTGCGTGTCCGAAATGATTCCAATCCGGAAGCTCATTTCCCGGCGCTCTCAACTGCGATTGCCAAAAGGCGATCGAGATACTCAACCTGAGCGGACAGCATCTTGGTCCGCGCGAGCCCGATATCAAACCATTCCGCGCGGTCGACTTCGGGAAAACTCTGCCGTCGACCGCTTCTGGGCGGCCATTCGATATCGAAGGTATTGCTGGTCAGCGCCGCCGGGTCAAAGTGGCCCTCGCCGGCGAATGCGATGACGCGCTTCCCTCCTCGCTGTCGGACTTCCCCCAGCGCCTTGAGTGGACCAATCGAAGCGCTCGGGCCGAGTTCTTCGGCAAATTCGCGTCGAGCGACGTTTTCCGGAGCATCCTTGGCATCGATTTCGCCCTTTGGAATGGACCAGGCGCCATCATCCTTCTTACGCCAGAACGGCCCGCCGGGATGAACGAGCAGTACCTCGAGCCCACGAACGCCCTTGCGATATGCGAGAATGCCCGCGCTCAAGGTCGATCTCCTGGAAGTCTTTTTCACCGCGGACATATCGCTCCTACTTTGCAGAGCAATGGAGAGCCGGCGAGCCGTCGTCCCGCCATACCGGACCGCGCTCGCGGAGCGCCTGCTTAGCCTCGTCCACAGTCCTATGCACCGTTACCTCGGCCTCGCGGTCGGCCGCCTTCCTGGCGCGCGCACCGACCCGCCGGGCCGCCATTAGACTGCCGACGAGATGATCTCGCGTGACCTCACGGAGATTAGGATTTGCCATTCGCCAGAGCCTGCCGCGGACGACGAAGTAGTGGCCTTCCGGCGTCACGGGATGCTTCACGACACCTAAGCCGACTTCCGCTGCGGCTTGGCCGCCGGCTTCTTCGCCGCGGTCTCCTTCGCCGGCTTCTTGCCTGTGATCGGCATCAGCATTTCCTTCTGCCCGGCCGCCGCCTTGCGCGGCTTTTTGCCTGATTTCTTGGGTGCCTCTGTCGCGGCCGCGCCCTCTCTTCCGATGCTCTTTCGCAGGGCGTCCATCAGGTCCACCACGTTCTCGCCGCGGGGACGCGCTTTCGCGGTGATGGGTTTGCCGGCGCGCTTCTGATTGATGAGATCGATGAGGGCGGTTTCGTACTGGTCTTCGAACTTGTCCGGCTCGAAATGTCCCGCCTTCTGATTGACGATGTGCTTGGCAAGATCGAGCATGTCCTTGGTAATTTTGACATCCTGAATGTCATCGAAATACTCATCCGCGGCACGGACTTCGTAGGGATAGCGCAACAGCGTTCCCATCAAGCCCTTGTCCAGCGGCTCCAGCGCGATGATGTGCTCGCGATTGGTCAGCACCACGCGACCGATCGCGACCTTGTTCATTTCGCGGATGGTTTCCCGGATAACGGCGAAGGCGTCGTGCCCGACTTTGCCATCTGGAGTCAGGTAGTAGGGGCGGATCAGGTAGCGTGGGTCGATCTCGCTACGGTCGACGAACTCGTCAATCTCGATCGTTCGCGTCGATTCCAGCGCGACGTTCTCGAGCTCCTCCTTCGTCACCTCGATGAAGGTGTCGGTGTCGACCTTGTAGCCCTTGACGATGTCCTCGTTGTCGACCTCCTCGCCGGTATCAGCGTCCACCTTGGCGTACTTGATGCGGTGGCCGGTCTTCCGGTTGAGTTGATTGAACGAGACCTTCTCGGATTCCGACGTGGCCGGATAGAGCGCAACCGGACAGGTGACGAGGGAAAGGCGCAGGAAGCCTTTCCAGTTAGCGCGCGGGGCCATGCGGGGGAACTCCATACTGATGCCGGATTCAAGACGAACGGCCCGGCTTGGTTCCGACAGGGCAGGCCTCCCCACCAGGATGATTTTTTCAAACACCGGCTTGGGCGGACTCGACATTTGTTCACTTTATGTTCTAATTCGGAATGACCGACCGACCCGCGAGCTGGCGCATGCCGACCCCGAAGCAGATGGAAAAATTGGCCGCTGAAGCCGCACGAAGACGAGGCCTGCCCGCTGCGGGTCCAGACGCGCCCCTCCCAGCCGAATACTGGGAATCGGTCCTCAAAGACCCTCGCGCCGGCGCGACCGTGGCCCAGGCCCGACAGCGACGTCTGTCGGAAATCCAGCGCCACGTGCTGCGCGTCTCCTGCCGGCGCTGCGAGCGGACCGTGGAAATTCAGACCGCCGATGCGGTCCGATTGTATGGCGCCAACGCACTCTGGAAGGACGTTGCACAGCGGCTGCTCGACAACACCTGCCAGCAGCGCACCGGCAGGCATGAAGAAGACGGGTGTTGGCCAGCGTTCGAGACGCCGTAGTCGCTCTGGATTTGCCGATCCGATCTCTTTGCGCCTGGATGTCCGGATGGCCCCGAAGTATCACCCTACGCCCCTGTCAGGCGGCGATCGCAAGGCTCTGGCGAAAGAGCTCGGCAAGGCACGCGCGATGGCCAACATCCTAGCCGCCCAATCAGCAGAGATGCGGGCCAAGGGCGAGGCGATGATCCAGCAAGCTGACAGATTGCTTTGCGAAAGCTGGAATGAGCGCATGTGGAGCGACGGCGAACCGATCGATCCGTCGCCGACCATCGATCAGGCCGTGAATGGAGGCTTCCCCTGGCTGGAGATCAGGTGCGCGCGCTGCAAGACGCCGAGCGACGTGGATCTCGCGGCTATGAAACATCCGCCGACCACCTTCGTGCATGATCTCGCAAGCCGGCTACGCTGCCGCAAATGCGCCAAGGCGGGCCGGCGTCCATCCGCGACTCTGCTACAGTTGACCTGGCAGCCTCGCCACCTTCGAACCGAATCCTGACATGTGCAATCTGTATTCGATCACGACAAACCAGGCCGCTATCAGCGCGCTGTTCCGCGTAGTAAACCGATACGTGGGCAATCTGGCACCGATGCCCGGAGTGTTTCCGGACTACAAGGCACCGATCGTGCGCAACGGAGCCGAGGGCCGCGAGCTCGCCACGGCGCGATGGGGAATGCCATCGTCGTCAAAAGCGCTGATGGACGCCACGAAGAAACGAGCCGAAAAGCTGCAGGCCAAGGGCAAGGCAGTGGATTTCAAGGAATTGCTCAGAATGGAGCCGGACGGCGGCACGACCAACATCCGCAACGTGAAGAGCAAACACTGGGCCCGCTGGCTCGGCGTCGAAAACCGCTGTGTTGTGCCGTTCAACTCGTTTAGCGAGTTCAACAAGGCTGAGGGCGGCGACATCTGGTTCGCGCTCGATGAGACCCGTCCCCTCGCCTGCTTCGCCGGCATCTGGACGAATTGGACGTCCGTCCGAAAGGTCAAGGAAGGCGAGACCACCAACGACCTCTACGCGTTCCTGACGACAGAGCCGAACGCCGAGGTCGGCGCCATCCACCCAAAGGCGATGCCCGTGATCTTGACGACGCCGGGCGAGGTCGAGGCCTGGATGATGGCTCCTCCGGACGAGGCCTTGAAGCTGCAGCGGCCGCTTCCCGACGGATCGCTCGGGATTGTCGCCCGCGGCGTCAAGGAAGATCCGGCCGGGCAGACAGCGTGACCGACAAGGACGACGACCATCAGAGCCCTCGACCCGCCAACGCAATATCATCCATGCCGATACGGACGCCTTCTAAGCGTCCGTCGAGCAGCGGGACAATCCGAATCTCCGCGGCAAGCCGATGGCCGTCGGCGGATCCAAAGAGCGCGGCGTCGTCGCCGCTGCGAGCTATGAGGCGCGCAAGTTCGCACCAGCACCGACTTTGAGGTCGCTGAGCATATCGTAGCTTCGATCGGGACGATTTGTCTTACCGATTGCGGGGAATCACCCCTTCGGAACAGAACCGCCGACCGTTGCCTCACAGAAGGGTCGCACCGTTTCCATTAGATCGCGTACCGCTGCTTCGACGGTTCCCAACGTGGGGAGGTTCTTAAAACCAGTCTGTATGTATCGAAACTCAAAATCCACGGCGAACGGGTCAAGAATTTCTATCATTTGCGCTACAAAAGCATCGTTGATGGTATGGTGCGGAAGGCCCTCAGTCAGGCAAGCTTCCCAAAGCACCCGCAGCTTGTGACCGAAATCGCGCGATCTGAGTCGATTGCTGGTCACGCCTTTGCTGCGCAAATATGCTTTGAGCGTCAGTTCTAAAGCGTGGCTATAGAGGTAGTAGATTGGCATTTTGAAGCGGAGTCGCACTTCCTCCATCTCGACGCCGCTCCTCAAATATTGGCCGGACTTAAAGAAGGATTCGCCGGACAAAAAGACCGCAATAGGCGGTGAGCGGTCAATCTCTTCATTCTCAATGGGCTCATCCGTCATCGGGTTCCTTTACGTTTGCCGCAACACTTCATCACAACACTTTACTCACTATCGACGCGACAACGGCTTTTGGCCGTTTCCTTCGAGCGCGGTACTTAGGGCGACAGCCGACGCGCGCCAGCGCCGCCCGACACGTAGCCGTCCTCGATCCGATTAGCTCTTTCCAAGCTTCTGTTCCGCAACGACCTTCTGTGTGTCATCAAACCAAGCATCGACCGCGCCAAGCAGATCACGCTGGAACGCTCGCGACAATTCCGCCTTGGTAACCTTCAATGCCTCGGCGTTCGTTTGCTCAAACTCCGCACGCCCAAGACGCTCGCGCCGCCAGTTGAAGGCATAGTCGAATATCAGCGCGCCGCCAGCGCCAATAAGCACCCCGCCCAGGCTTCCCATGCCAGGCTCGACGACCGATCCTGCAACCAAGCCGTAGATTTCGGGCTGCAGGCTTGCGACGACTCGGCCGGCAGCCGCCACGAAGCTTTGAGCAATCGCGCGCTCGATCGTGGGGCCTACGGTTACGGCAATCAGTCCAGTAATCGCCACTCCCCGAAAAGCCACTTTGAATGCCTCGTCATCCGCCGAATAGCGGGGGGCCTTCCACTTCTGGGCCTCCCAATCGATCGCGAGATCCGGTTTTCCGAGAGGATCGATAACTTCGAGATGTCGAGTGTGCTGTCTCAGAAAGAGTTGAGCACGATCATCGATAGTAGTTAGCGTCTCCAAATAGCGCGCATGTGCTTGGGCGAGGATTTGTGAAATGCCGGCCTCAATGACCGGATTGCGCAATTCGGGCTTGAGTACAAACTGCTCGTAGTGCCGGACTAGATACCTTTCCACCGCGTTTCGAGCTGCTTCCGAAAATCCTTGAACGTTGTTTACGCCCAAGCCTCTCAGGGCTCCTACCGTCTCCTCTCCGAGGATCGACCAGGACCGTCCCCACTGGAAATACCAATCAGCGTAGCGCGCGATGCTTGCCTCGCCATCGGAGAATGCATTTTTTAGAAGCTCATCAATCTGGCGCTGCGTGTCGACCTTGATCTTGCTGCGCTCGGAGTCAAGATAAATCAGCGTGTCATTAGCGAAACGATCAACCTCGGTCTCATCGGCGAGCAGCCGGTACAGGGTGCCGTTCCGGTCTCGATAGATGAGCGTCTTCGGCGCCGTGAGTGCCGGGATCACATGAGTTCTTACAGTGCTTTGGTCGGGGTGCACAGGTGCGCGGTGCAAGGTTCGCTGTTCTAAGGAATCAACTAATCCAGGCAGCACCCAGATCGCGGCAGAGCAGGTCAGCAAAATGGCGCTGGTGGCAATCAAGGGGCTTCGAATTCCCAACGGACGGGCGGAACGGAATAAACGTCGAAGGCCGAGAGGCCCTAACGAAGAGAGCTTCCAATCGCGAGAGCGCGGCCTCAACCGAGCGTCGGCAGAACCAACATCGCTTAGCGGATCGACTAAAGCCGACGGTGTTTGGCGCGTGGTCATGAACTCATCCATCCTCGAATCTCCTTGATCGAGTTGAGATAACGACCCAAGCTAAAACTACGTGTCTCTTTTCAGCACCTCGCAGGCGGGACAAGTCGATCTATCGAAGGTCGTCATTCGTCTGTACCCGCAGCATATTTCCGCCCAACGGCGCAAAGGAGCGCAATCGACAGGTGAGCACGATAATCTGCTGATGCCTTCCGGCTCGGCTGAGCGCATCGAACATCATATTGATGCGTTCGTCGTCGCAATAAACGAGGGCATCGTCGAGAATGATCGGGACGTTGCCACCGCGCTCCGCCAGTAAGGTACCCATGGCAAGACGAACTAGCACTGCGATCTGCTCTTGGGTGCCGCCCGAGAGCCTCTTGAAGCTCTCAGAACGCGCTCGTTTCATTCCGGTTATCGCGAACCCTTCACCCAGCTCAAGTTCGGCCCCCGGGAAGAGATCGTTCAGATATGGGCGCAGATGTCGTCGCACAGGTTCGTAATAGCGATCGCGACCTTCCGCGAGGCAGTCGCCGACTGTGTCGCGCAACAACTGGAGCGTCGCGATGCGTTCATCGACGCGTTCACATTCGCGCTCGGCCATACGGCGCTGCTCTTGCGCCGCGGCATAGGCTTCGCCGACGCCGTCGCCGCCGGCTGCCTGAATCTGGCCGGTGAGCCGTCCGATGTCGCGCTCGAGCGAGATCAACTCGGCATTTTGATTCTCGAGGGCCTTCTCGAGCCGGGCGCAACGAAGTTCGCGACGCTCGGTCTCGGCGAGGTCCGGAGCCCTTTGCTGGACCGAGGCAAGCGTGACAGTTTTGGTCTGCAGTGCAGTTTCGGCGCCAGCGACGTCGGCGACTAAAGCGGCATCGCGAGCCGAGCGATCGGCGTCGGGGCAGAGCACGAGATCTTCGATGATGCTCTTTCGGACCGACTCGCGCTTACTCGATGCGTCGGCCCGTTGGGCGACGGCGGTCTCGACCGCCTTTTTCTGTTCTTTGCGAGCGGCATTGAGGCTGGCGCTGCTTGTATCGAGTAAATTGCGCGCCTGAATCGATTCGAGCCGATCGGCATCGATTTCCGTTTGACTGGGTAGAGCCGCGCGGCCCGTCGCCGACAGGGCGGCATCGATGGCAGCTTGAGTTTCCGCGAGCGCCGATCTCGCGGCGGCGCAGGCCGCCGACGGATCCGCGCCGGCCTTCAGGCTCCTGAGTTCGGCGAGAACGCCGCGACGATTGTTTTCAAGATCGCGGCGGCGGGTAAGGGTCGCATGGGCCTCCGCGACGCTGGCGACGCCAGAGGCCTTCAAGATCGCGGACCGCTGTGCATCAAGCGACTGTCGTTGTTCGTGTCGAGGATGGAGGGCTGGCGTAACGGTTACAACAGCGAGATCGCCGACCGTGACTTTGGTAGGCGCCAATACCGCCGTGGCATGATCGCCCTCAGCTTGAAGCGAACCGATGCGCACTTGCCCGAGGCCTTTCGGTTTCACCTCGATCGCCAATGTCGCAGCAGCCGCCGATAGCTGCGCGTCAAGCGAGGCTATCTGACGGTCAAGCTCGTCGAGTTGCTCCACGATCTTGGGTGCGATGCTGACCAGAGAAAGCTGGGCGTCGATCTCAGTAAGGCTTGACGCAGCTTGCTCGAGCGAAGCCAGGCGTCGAACTATTTCGTCTCTGCCCAGCGACCGGACCAGGGCCGTCGCGAGCCGATCAAGCTGCTGCTCTTTGACGGCCAGTTCCTTGGCTTCGCTCTCGGTGGCCGCCAACTGCTCGTCGGTTCGCGCGAGTGCCGCTCTGGCCTCCTCCTCCTTCGCAATAAACTCTGGAAGTTTCCTTTCCAGATCGGCCTCCAGAGAACGATTGCGGTCAATGCGCAGGGCAACATCCCGGACCTCGCGAAGACGCTGTGCTGCCGCCTCCAGTGACCGTTGAGCGGCCAGCCTTTCCGCTTCCAGACTTCGGATCTCGAGCGCTGCCGCTTGAGCGTCACGCAAACTGCTCCGCGCGCCGGCGAGTTCCTGTGTCATTTGCGCCATTGTAGCGGGATCGGTGATCTCGCGATGCCGCCTCCGAAGCTGGGTGATCTCTGCGAACTGCTTCTCAAGCGCATTTACCTTTGCCAGGGTGTCGGCTTCCAGTTTGCGCCAATGTTCGAGTTGGTCGCGCGCACGAGCCAGCGGGCCGTCGTTGCGCGGACCGCGCTCGCTGTCCGTCAAATTACGTCGGAGCTCGCGGTTAATCTCGTCGATGGCGAGCCGAGCACGTTCGCCGCCCACCAACGCGCCGACCTCCGACTCAATCGCGGCGTTGAGCAGCGAGGACGCACCCGACCCCGGGATCGGCGCCATGAACGAAGCGCCCTGTCCGACCCAAAGCAGACCGAAAGCGCCGTCATCAATGCTTCGGCCACTGCCTGGCGCCATGCCCAAAATGTCCCATATGGCCTTGTCGGCCTCGGCATGGCGCGCGATCTCGCGACCGTCCTCCGTTAAGACGGCCGACGGGGATCGGAGAAAGCTCTTTTTGATCACGTAGCGCTTGCCGTCGTGTTCAAAGTCCAATTGGACAGTCGCGGGTAGCTGGCTGTCGTCGGAGCCAAGATCCCTGAGATCCTGGGTCTTGCTGTCATGACGAAGGAACAGACACGAGCGGATGGCCTTGAAGAGAGTGGATTTGCCGACTTCGTTGCCGGCCGCCAGAACGTTGACACCAGCACCGAATCCATCCACGCGCGCCGCACTCGAGAAGCGGCCAATCCCCTCGACGCTGAGCGAATTGATGAGCATCAGGCCGCCTCCTCGCTCGCACCACCGACGATGCGAACATAAAGCTCAACGAGAGCGTCCTCGGCGCGCCGGCGCAGTTCGGGAGCTGCGGTGGAATCGTCGATGACCTTCTTGAGTCGATCGGCCGATCGGCGTAACACGCCATCGAAATCGATCGCTTCGAGGTCGGCCTGGGTCGGCCGCGCGGCCAGCGAACTTTGATCGAGGTCGAGGTTGAACAGGGCAGCGTCGAGATCGACCATTCGACGACGAAACGCGGCATGCACCCCAAGCGGGAGGCTGCCTTCGACTTTGAGGCGCAGGATCAGCCTCGAGAGATCGGGCACGTTGCGCAATCGCCGATCGAGATCCTCCAGCGCCTCTTCGCTATCGATCCGTTCCGAACGTGTAATCCACCGGTAAGTGCCGGTCACGAGTGGCGTGACCGTCGGCGCCGCGCCCGGCCCGGCGATCTCTACGAGCAGCGACGTACCCTGCTCCTGGCTGCCCGCACGGTCGGGCTCGGGCGTCCCAGCATACCAGACTCGAGGGCCTACCTGGAGCGTGCGATGCCAATCGCCGAGCGCGAGGTAGTCGAGATTGGCTTTGACGGCACGCGCGGGATCGATCGGATTGGACGCCTCGCCTTCGCTCCCGAAGTTGACGACAGATCCGTGTGCGAGCCCGATTCTCACCGAGTGGGGCGGCGTCGCCGCCGTGTCCATCCATGCCGAGATGTCGTCGAACTCGCTTTTGCGGCGCAACGGCGCCGGCAGCAAGAAGGAATTGTCGTCGAGCGCAACTGGCGCCGGCGTAAGATGAAGGTGAATATTGTCGGGTAGTCCAAGCTGCGCGAGACGATCCCAAACTCCCTCCGGTCGGTGCGGATCGTGGTTGCCCGGGAGCAGGTGCCAGTGGATGTCGACGAACGTCTTCATGCGCTCGATCGGCGCACGCAGCGTATGAGCGCTGGGCGCCTCGCTGTCGTAGACGTCGCCGGCGACTAGGACGTGCCGAACGCCGTGGTCTCCGGCGTGAAAGCCGAGGCGTTCGATGGCGGCGAGGCGCGCCTGTCGCAGCGACTCCTCCTTGGGGCCGAACTGCTTGAAGACTTTGCCGATCTGCCAGTCGGCCGAATGAATGATTCGCATGTTGTGATTCCTATCAGCCTACGTTGACGCCGCCTTCACGGATTAACCAGTCTTTTCGCTGCCGCTGTGGATACCGGGTCGTCTCCGGCGCCGCAGTTTGACTCATCCCCCGCATCACGGCTGATCGAGTCGCGCGCAGCTACGAGCCGATACTCGTAGCTGCCGAGATTGGTTTTCGGCGACGGAAACATCGCAGCCGACGTCACCATCTGCGGAGCGCCCAGCTCCATCTGAAACAGTGCGGGTACTGTCTCGAGCGAAGCCAGCCGGATGATTTGGGCCAACGTCAGCGCCCCGGTCGCCGCTCCCACGAATGGCACCGCCACGCTGGCTTCGGCGAATTCGAACGTTCCGCAGCGGCCGATGTGCTGCTCCAGCTCCCGATACGCCGGACTGTCCTGGAGCGTCTCCGCCCTGCTTGCGGCGCCAGCCGTTGCCACGCCCCAGAGCCCATCGATCGCCTGGCCCTTCGCGATCGTCCTGATCTGAATCCCCTCGAAATCCCCCGGCCCGTGCCCGATGCCGGCATCGATCATGTAGGGAAATCCATGTTTGGCGAGAACGAGTCTCGGCTCGACCTTGTCCAGTCCCGACACGAGGTAGGGCGGGTCGTCCTTCGTCACGGCGATGTCGCCGAAATGTCGTCGTTCGATGATGTCCGTCCGCCAGCCGCTTGCTTCGAGCCAGGCGGAGGCAGCTCTGGCCTTTTTGCGGCCGAGCTGTCGGCCCCCCGGCAACACCAGCAGGCTCGTCGCCTCGTTCTCCTCTCCGACGAGTTGATCGTCCTGCAGCACCGCAAGTCTCTCTCCTGAACTGCCGAGCAGACAGAGATTCCATACGAAGGCCTGACCAAGGTGGCCAAGCCCGAGCAGCCAGAGCTTGTCCGGCACGTCGAAACGCTCAGGACCGGCTTCTTCGTGCTTGGCCTCCGTCCAGGGAGACCACAACGATACCGTCTCGTCGCGCGGAAGGACGTTGCGACCGGCGACGGCGCAGGCGAATACCTGCCTGACCGCGAGCGCGCCGGCGAACGTGCCCGCGAGTGCAAGGCGCGAATCGCCGATGGCGTCGTCCGTGAACGCACGCGTGCCCGCCAACCATCGATTCCACCAGCAGACGACGGTCCAGACAGCGGTGGCCGGCACGTCGCCGATGCAGATACGGTGTGTCGCCCTGGGACTCTGCGCATCCGCCCGTCGCGCACCAAGCCGCCGGGCGGCCGCAAGCACCGATTTGCCGATCGGTAGTTCCGCGACCAGCGCGACGTCCTTGTTGGCGACGATGGTGACGCTGCCAAAGCATTTCTTGGCGGTCGCTACCGCCGTGAGCGCCGCCGCCTGTCCGGCCGGCGTCCCGATCTGGTCGTCGCCGACGACGATTTCAAGCCTGATGGAATCCAGGCGCGCTTCCGCTTCCGCAAACGATCCGACCCGCGAGGCGTCGGCGAACGCCTTGGTGATGCGCGAGCGCTTCCAATACTTCGTCATCATCGGCCCTCTAACTTGAAGAAACGCGCGCCCTCGGAGCTATGCGAAGCCCACCTGCCGGCGCCCAGGAACTCGTACATGCCAATCGAGCCCGGCACCGGGCGCCCGCGCGCGAAATTCGGCAGGATAAGCGCGAGATGCCCGACGCGCGGAATGACGGGATTGGCCTGGTCCGAGTCGCTCTGGCCGTAGCCATGCGGATGAACATGCACGTCGGCGACGACGCCCATCCCTCGAGACCGGCAGACCTCCCACAGCCGCGGCAACGCGGTCTGACGGATGGTCACGATACCGGTCGCAAGCGCGGCCGGGTCGATGTCGTCATAGAAGACGAACTCCGAAATCTCCCGACTGCCGTCCGGCCGGTGGTTTCCAAGCAAGTAGGCGCCGCTTTCGCGTCGGCCGTTCAACGTGCGGCGTTCCAGCTCGACGACGCCGGCGTCCCAGACTTTGCGCCGGCACCGCAGCCTAGGCGGCGCTAGACCGAGCCAGCCAAGCAGCGTGTTCAGCAACGAGCGCATAGAGATTCTCCATGATGAAGGTGAGGTGGCGGTCGCGCCGCCAGGCTTCGTCGGGCCTCTTCGCAGCCCAGGCGTTGTGGGCGGCGGCGTGACGCTGCCATGCGCGGTAGATGCCGCCGTGTTGACCGGGAAGGTGCTCCCAATGCTTCAAGGCATCGGCCACCCCGGGCGAACTGTTGGCCGGCGGCGCCGGTCGAGATCGGGTCGCATGATTCCAAAGCTGGACAAATGGGCCCAGCGCCGGAAAGTTGTCGCACACGAGTTGAAACTGAAAGCTCGCCGTACGGCCGCCGAAGGGGTCGGTGGCGGTGACCTCGACCTCGAGGGTCGGATAGGCGTAGCGCAGGATCGTCCAGCGGCCTTCCTCGGCTCCGGCCTGAAAGCGGACGGAGCCGAGTTGATCTTCCAGCGAGCGCTGGGAGGCGGACTTCGTCTCCTCAGCCATTGCTAAAGTCCTTGAGCGTCAGGTCGACCACCAGCGTGCAGTGGCCCGGCTTGACGTACTTGCCGAGCACGTCCTCGCGCGGCAACGGCGCGTCGGCGTCGGGGAGGATCAGGTTCGCCTTCGCCGCATTGGTCGGATCAAGATTATAGGCGTGCTTGCTGACCGCCCACTGCAGCGCCTTGAACACCGTGGTCGAGGGCTTGAAATGGTGCGGCTTGGAATGCTGCTCGAAGCGGACCTCGAGTTTCACCTCGTGACAGCGGTGGGCGACCACGCGGACGTGCTTGCGGCCGCGATCGTGATGCTTGAACGGCTCGTCGCGACCGCGCTCGAAGAAATGGAAATCCTCGCCGATCTCGAGCTTTTCGCGGATCACCTCGACCAGCTCGACCTCGCCGCTCACGGGCAAGGTCAAGACCTCAATGCGATCCTCGATTTCGACTTCGACGTGGACCGCCTCTTCGATGAGGCCCCCCTCCACCGACTGATTGTTGTGGGAATTCATGGAATTAATCTCCGATACCGTTGCGACGTCCCCCTGTGGGCCGCCTTCAACAGGTCAATCGGAGCGACTTCGGCCAACCGGTAACGGCGCGACCGATTATTTTTCGAATTTCTTCTCCAGAGTTCCCCCTGGCACTGGGCCGCAGATGAAGAAAGCCGGGCAGCGGGGGCAAGTCCGGACCGATTCCTTCCTGGGGAACCGGCCGCCCCGGATCTCGCCGAAAGCTGCGGCCGCGGCGCCCTTCCTGGCGGCCAGCGTCTTTGTCTTCATCGAAACCGCCTTGACGGCGGCGTCGCTCAAGTGGACCAGCTCGACGGTGCAGCCCGGGAAACTGCCCTGCGCCGCCAATGCGAAAACGGCGGTCGAGATCGACTCTAGGTCCTTGGACCCCGCATGTCCGGTCCGAACCGACCGCACATGCGTGCGCCCCTCCCGGGAGGTCAGGACGTCGTCGGGTCTGACGACGATCTCGCCGCCAGGCACGACCAAACGCATTTCAGCGAGCGGTAGGTTGCCGTATCCCGATCGGGATCTGACGAAGAACTCGACAAGCTGCCTGGCGACGCGCTCGAAGTCGCCCGAATAGCCTTGGTCGTCGAGACCTTGCAGATCCCAGGCGTCCGCAAGTCGATCGTCGAGTTCGGCGGGCGACGGGGCGGTCGACGCATCCTGGATTAGCCCCTCGACTACCGTGCGCACCGCTCCGTGCATCCGCATGAAGGGCGTTTCGGTCCGTCTTCCGCCGACGTCGAGCACATGCGTGTAGAGAAAACGCCTCGGACAACGTTCGAACAGCCCCAGCTTGTGGTCCGTGAGCAGAATTCCGGCCGGAAATCCTAGAGGAACGGGAAGATCATCCGGCGGGGCAGGAAGCGAGGCGCGAGGATCGACCGATCCGCTCTCGATCGTGCCGCCAAGCCTATCGACGAAGGTAGACCGAGTTCGCGCTCTTCCGTTAGCCGTGCTTGTCGGCGAGTACAGGAGAAGACGGTCTCGGGCTCTCGACAGCGCCACGAAGAACAGACATTCCTGCTCCTCGACGTGGCCCGCCTTAAGGACGTCGAGACCCGTGCCTTGACCTCCTTCCACCATGCCGTCGGGCGGCGGACACCCCCTTACGTGATTGGGCGACCTGGGGAGCGTGTCGGCGTTCATGCCCGGGATGTGGACCGTCCGAAACTCCAGGCCCTTGCTGCCGTGGATCGTCATGAGTCTTACGGCATCGATGCCCTGCGCCGCGGCCGGCAATTCGCGGAGATCCCGCTCGTCCGAGAGCAGGACCAGACGCCGGATGCGATCGAGAAGGCGGCGTGCCGGCAACCCGGCCGCAGCCGGTTGAGACCTTGCGAAATTCATGAACTGCCAGATGGCAACGCCGCGAGCCCTGACCGAAATCCGATCGGACGCCGAAATTTCCGCCGCGATTGTCGTCCGGTCGAGCAGAAACTTCGCAATCACGGACCAAGGATCGGACTTGGAGTTGAATCCATCCAATGCAAGGCGAAGCTTCGCGAGCGCTTCCTGGCCGGCGGACGACAGGCCCGGAATGTCGACGATCCGCTCGAGCCAATCGAGCGGCTGGTCATCGGCGGTCTTCAGATGCTGAATGACTGCGCCGACGTCCGCAAGGTCCATGCGGAATTCCGGCATGGTCGCCACGCGGACGAGACCCATGGCGCGGCGGTCCGTCAGCATCGAGAGCAAGGACAGCAGCTCCTGGATTTCATCCCGCTCGAATAGGCTTCCCAGGTAGAGCACCGGAACGCCGAGGCTCTCCAATCCGGAAGCGAGCCGCCCAAGTCGCTCGTTTCCCGTGCAGAGCACCGCCTGATCCCGGTAGGAAATGCCGGCAGCCCTGCTCTCGGCAATCGCCTCGGCGACGGCCTCGATCTCGTCGGACGCTACGTCGACCGCTCTATATTCCGGTTTGACGCCGGAGGGCCCGCGCTCAGCCTTTAGACCCACCTCGTCGCCCGCGGCGGCCCTCATGTCCCGGCTGGCGAACTCGACGAAGGTATCGACGATCTCTTCGGTGGACCGATAGTTGACCTTCAATCTGCCGCGCTTCGCCCCGGCGAAATCCTCCTTGCCGAATCGCGCGACGTTCACGGAGGAAGCGCCGCGAAACCGGTAGATGGATTGCTTGGCATCGCCGACCACCCACAGGTTCGCTCCATCGCCGGCGATCGCCTTGAGCAGGCGCACGCTGGCGCGGTTCACGTCCTGGAATTCATCCACCAGGATATGGCGGTGCCGTCCGCGGAGGTGCTGCAGGACCTCGCCGTCGGATTCGACAAGCCTCACAGGCATGGACACCAGGTCGCCGAAGTCTAAGCATTTCCGTTCGCTCTTCAACGCCTCGTAGAAAGCGTAGACCTTGGCGACCTCCCTGCACTTCTCCGCCGCCTCGATCTGCTCCGGGGGAGACTCCGGGGCGAACATGTCATCGGCGAATCGGGCATAGCGGGTTGCATCGACAACCTCGTCCTTTGCGCGCGAAATCGCAGCGAGGATATCGCTGATCTCGAACGAAGGATCCCAGAGGTTCTGATAGTGCGTCAGATCGAGCCGAGGAAACCGGTCGGACAGCAGATCGATGGCCTCCGTGCGATCCATCATGCGGGGGTTCGGTGGCAGGTCCAGGCGCTCGTAGAACCGGCGAATGATGTCCAGCCCGAACGAGTGGAAGGTGCCTATCCACATCGCCGCCGCGGCCCGCGGCTGCTTCGCGGCGATCCGATCCGCAAGCTCTCCGGCAGCCTTGTTGGAGAAAGTGAGCACGAGAATCTCGTCTGCTGGCACCTTCTTGACGTCGAGCAACCATTCGACCCTTCCCACGAGGGTCTGCGTCTTGCCGGTACCCGGCCCTGCCTCAAGTAGAAAAGGAGACCCCCAATGCTGCGCCGCCGCCTTCTGTTCGTCGTTGAGCGGCTTTTCTTCGCGCGGACGCGTGTCGACGGTCACGGCGGGCAGGAGCAGACCGTCCAACAACTGCTGCGCCACGACGCCGAACGGAGCTCCCAGCCGCGACGCGATGGCGGACGCGGTCATACCTTCTTCGACATGGAGCCGCCGGGCGACAGATCGGGGAAGAAGAAATTCGCGGCCGAACAAGTCCATCTGGACTTCGCGACGCTCGCGCCGACCGTAATCGATCACCCGGTCGACGCCGACCGGGGCCGCCTCCGCAGGCCGCGAAGGATCGGCCGCGAGCGAGAGGTTTTCCTCGCTCGCCCCGCCGAGTTCGACGTGCCCCAATTCATGACCGACAAGGAAAGCGTTTCCGAAATCGTCGCCGGCGTCCTCGTGCAGCACGGTCAGCGCATCGGGATCCCACAACGCGAGGGCGCCGCGCAGCCGGACGTCGCCCTTCGGCAGCTTCTCGACGACGATGCCGCGCTTCTTCGCCTCAGCGATCGCGAATTCGTAGGGCTTCCAGGGGTCGGCGCCGCACTCGACGGCTTCCGAATGGAGCCGTTCCGCAGTCTGACGCGCAAGCTCGATCGAATCCATGCTACTCGGACGACGTGTAGATGTCCGCCTTTTGCTCGGGGCTGATGCCGGACGAATCGAGGAGCGCCTCGAACGTCACCTTCTCCGACGAAGCCGGCTTGTCATCCGCCTTGTAGTTCACGGCGCCAGCCGCCGCCGGCGGCAGGGCGAGGTAGGCGAGCAGATCAGCGACGGTCATCTGAACGGCACGAGCGATCCGAACCAGAAAGAGCTGCGGCACGGAGGACGCGACCACGAGGCGATCCCGAAACGCGATGAGTACCGACCTCGGAACTCGCAATCCGTCCGCCAACGCTACGAAGGAAGCTCCCCGGAACGCGTCGAAGGGATTCGCGGGGCTGCGGGCCACGGCCGTGCCGGCGCCCCGCAACTGCTTCAAGGCGAGTTGAAAGGTGTCTTCGTCCTCAACGGCCTTGGAGATTCCTCGGCCTTCGATGCAGAGGTCGAGCGACAAATCGATCAGATCCGCGGTGTATTGAGGGTAAAGAGCCAGGTAATGATCGAGCGTCGATCTGTCATGTGCGGGCTCCACGGAGAATGCGAGGAGCACCTCCTCCAACGGCATTTCCGGTTTCAAGGTAGTCATGTCTCTTCCTCGTTGAGTGCCTGCCGGAGCACCTCGAACGCTCTGTCTCTGCGATTACGTACGGTCTTCTCGGTGCATCCGAGAATGCTGACGATGTCGCGGACCCCGGTCTCCTTCGATTCGATCGGATAACCCTTGAGCAGCAGTCCCATCACTAAGCGTTGAGGCTCCGGTAAGCGTTCAATCGCAGCATAGAGTCTCGACCGGTAACCAGGATCGTCAAGTTTCGACTCCGAAATCGGATTCTGCGCCGCGGCGGCCTCTTCGATCTCCGCATTCAATTCGCTTGTCTCGTCGTCGTAGGTCATGGGAACCGACCGGTTTTCGTGACGCCAAGCACCCCGCTTCGCCGTCGACCGGGCCGCCGCCACCGCATGATCGAAGTTGACCTCCAAATAGTCGAGCCGTTCTTCGTAGCCTTGACGATCCAGCATCAAAAGCTCTTGGAACCAGTCCATGACGGCATCGACGGCATCGACTTTAGTCTGAGACTCCAGCGGCTTTCCTTCCGCCGTCCGCCCGACTTCAGGTCGCGGCAGCCGTGCCAAGACGCGCCGCCTGAGCTCCCGATAGAGCGCTTCGAAATGGTCGTCGGAATTGTCGAACTTGGCTTCCCTGACCAGGTGGAGCAGGCTTTCCGAGGGGAGATATTCCGGCTTCGCCGGATCCGTCACGGAGCATCGATCGACGAGCAAAGCCCGGGGTTGCGCGAGCAGTCCGTCCAGGGACGCCTCGATCTCCGGTCGTCTCCGATACAACGTTCCGTCTCGTTTGGTCTTGCGAAGTGGGCGAGGCATGCGCAACTACCGGGAATTGCCAAACTGGCGTGATGCTCGCGTATAGAGGCGGAATCGGAGCCGTGCAATGCGGACTTTGTGCTTACCTACAGGCGGCCGCCGATGCCGTGGCTCGGGCCTTGAACAATCGCCGGTCGAGCAGCCGCGTTCGATGGACGACCAGGCGCTGGTCCTAAGGAGCGCGCTTCTCCCGAATCCGCACCAGGCGCTCCAAATCCGGATCGTCCGCAGCGCGCGACGGCATGGGTCGCACGTTGCCTAGATATTTTCTGGAAGCCGCGCGATAATCCGACTTGAACGGAACGGAGAACAGTCGCGCCTGAAAAACGCGGCTTCCCACGATCAGCTCGACGGGATTGTTGCTTTCGTTGAAGAGTTCGATCGGAAAACAGCCCCGATAGCCTGGCTGGATCATCGTGTTGAGATGGATTCCCAGTCGGGTGTAGCTGCTCCGGGTCAGGACATCCGCGTGAACGTCCGCGGGCAAACCGACGTATTCCAGCGTCGTCGTCAGAGCGAGCTGACCCGGATACAGGATGAAGCTGTCCCCGAATTCACGGCGCGTCGTCTGGAAGTACGAACTGATGCCGCGGAACGACGGATCCGACTTCACGGTGCTGATGTACGGGCGGCGCGTGAGGATTGATACATAGAAATCGCATCCAAGTCTCATATCGACGGTCACTTCGCCGATCTGCGAGTCCTCCAATAGCGGATCGATGAACAGCGCCGTGTCGCCCTTCTGCGACATCCGCGCCTGAATCTCGGATTTATGGAGCAGCGCCACTGGACCACCTCTCCCGTATCGACTTATTCCGGATCGATTTCTCCGTCAGATCGTTCACTATCCGCTCGATCTCGGCATCGGTCATACCGGAGGCCCATGACGGTGCCTTCTTGTCCAATGCATCCTCGAAATACTTCCAGGCTGAATCAAACAGGCCGTGCAGCTCGCTTTCCGAGCCGAGCCGAAACGTCCGGATGTCGTCGAACGCATCACGAATGACCGGAGAAGTGTATTCGATCTTGAGCGTCGGCAGTCCGAGTTGAGCAAGACAGCTCTGAAGCAACGCGATCAGCGGCGTCGATCGACCGTTCAGGAATTCTCGCACCATCGCGACACGGTCCGCAGTAGCCGGGTGCGTGTTGGTCGTCGGATGATTGGGAGCGATGGTTTCCAAGGCTCGTGTGCTGCTCTCGCCGACATAGGCCGCTGCGAACAAATCCGCGAAATGCTCCCGGCGATGCGAAAGCGCGGAAGGCATTGCGGCTGGCGCGACAAGCACGCTCAGATCGACGACGCTGTTCGAGATATCCACGAAGTGCCCGAGCTCATGATAGAGCGGGACGCAGAAGAGCGGCTTGTGGCTGTAG
This sequence comes from Bradyrhizobium sp. Crot121, assembly GCF_059512385.1. Classification (NCBI taxonomy): domain Bacteria; kingdom Pseudomonadati; phylum Pseudomonadota; class Alphaproteobacteria; order Hyphomicrobiales; family Nitrobacteraceae; genus Bradyrhizobium; species Bradyrhizobium sp. Crot121. Next base: position 23,307 of record NZ_JCAMOR010000085.1, read on the forward strand.
ATGCGCGGAACACCGAGTTGAACCAGCGGAGCGTCGAAGCCCTTGGCGTCAAAATTCGGAAGCGCCGTTTTGACGAAGTCCCATGGATCGACGGGGTAAAAGTGAAAATCCCGCCCGTCCGTAAGAGCCGTCGTGATCAAGCAGTCCCGCTTGGACCATTTGCGAAGCACGGCTCGCAGGCAATATTCGAGTTCGTAAGGAGATTCCTTCGTGGTGCTGCCGGCAAGGTACCGATTTGCCGTAAGTGCATGGTATGAAAAGTCTCTCACGACATCAGGGTTGAGCGAACTCTGATTGTCGAGCACGTATTCGATCGCTTCGATCAGTCGAGCGGTGAAGGTATGAAGCTTGCCACTGAAGTAAGTGGTTTCTAGGTAATCTCTCAGGCTGTCTCGAACGAGAAACAGATCGATCCTAGGGCGCAACGCCTTCCCCCAGAGAGCTTAGGATCGTAGACGCCACCGCCGGCGTCACCGATGCAATATCGGAAATGGGATCGACGGCATCCCGGAGCGCGGACACCTCGCGCAAGCGTCGAGCCAACTGAACGGCTTGAGGGGAAATCTGCCCCTGGACTTGCGACGGATCTTTCGCGAGGTCCTTTGCTTGGCGCAACACCGTATCGAAGTGCGCAGCTAGCTGCGGCGACACCGATCCTCGGTCGCTCACGAGACGGAGAGCAAGGCCGAACAATTCGAGCATTCTTGACTCGTTCGTAGGGACTGCTGCGAGCATCCTATAGCCCTTATGAATCGATAGACCGAATCTTTCATTGATGAATCATCAGGCAGCAGGCGTCAACAGTTTGTTAACAACTACTCCACTTCTGGTCAGAATAAAATCCAAAGTTGCAGGACTGGCAGCCGACCACGCGGGTTGCCTTCGAACTCAAGCCGCAAGGCACACTCTTGCTCGGCGTCTGCGACGGGCCCGCCGACGGCGTTGCAGAGGAAGCGAGTGAGCGCCGCCCTGCGAAACTCGCGGTCAACTGCGTACGCGGCCTGCCTGAATTCGACACCATCGAGCAGACCCTGAATGTAGCACGAGTCAAATGCCCATATGGCAGCCGGCCTGCGGGGATCCCAACGACCCGAAGCTGCCGTTCGCATTTCCAGCGGGAAATGTACGTGCACACAAGAGCTTACGCTTTCGTCAGAGTAACTATCCCGGCATAATTGGGGTCTCAATAGGGGCTCGATTCATGATTTCCGGCAATCTCTTCACGCGCGATTACCTGCTCGAGGGTATTGCGCGCAGCGAGCCTTGGAGGACGCTCGCCGACGGCGAACTAGCCGCCCTTAAGACCGCCATATCGAAGCACGCCAAAAGCCTGCTTGCCATTAACAATCCCAACGAGGCCCAGACCGAGAAAACGCTGATCTATCCAGTGCTGGAGCTGCTTGGTTGGACTGATGTCGAGGTCCAGCAAACGCTTTCTACAAAGGGACGCAAACAGGTGCCTGACGCCCTCCTGTTCGCCGACAAAGCTTCGCGAGATCGCGCTGTCGGGGAGAAGGATCAGTGGAAGCGCTACCAGCACGGTCTTGCCATCGGAGAGGCCAAGCGTTGGCGCAGGGCGCTGGATCGCTCAGACAAGCGCGATCTAGGCGAGGATGGAGTGCCCTCCACGCAGATGCTGCAGTATCTCAGCCGCGTCGACGTCCAGACATCGGGTAAGGTGCGGCTTGGCATCCTCACCAACGGCGAAAAATGGCGCCTTTACTGGCAGGGCGCCCTCTCCGTATCTGAAGACTTCTTCGAGATTGACCTCGCCAAGGCGCTTGAACTGCCTGGCCATGAGCGCGATCTCGTTGAGCGTGCTGATGAGCGCCTAACGCCTGCTCACGCGTTGAAGCTTTTCGTGCTGCTGTTCCGTAAACAGGCATTTTTGCCGCTTGACGGCGTACGAACATTCCACGATATCGCGCGCGAGGAAGGCAAGGAGTGGGAAGCCAACGTAACGCGCGACCTTTCCCGCCTTGTTTTCCGCGAGCTCTATCCAAGCCTCGTCGCGGCACTGCACCGAAACGATCGCGAACGACCGGAAGTCATCGATTCGACCTACCTCGAAAACGTTCGCCAAAACGCGCTGATTTTGCTCTATCGGTTGCTGTTCGTGGTCTACGCTGAAGATCGTGACCTACTGCCCGACAGCCAGGAGCCCTACAAATCGTATTCGCTCACGACGATGCGGGGCGACATCGCCAAACGAATTGCGCAAGGGCAGACATTCTCCGCGACGCTCGCGACGTATTGGCCAAAGCTCCGCGCCGTATTTCAAGCTATTGCGACAGGCGATGATGCGCTTGGCGTTCCTCCATACAACGGAGGACTCTTCGCAAAGGACAGCGCACCGATACTCGATCGCATCGAACTTCCTGACGCCGTCGCAGCCAGCATTGTCTTCAAGCTCTCGCACCGTCAGGAAGATGAGGGCGCGCCGCGCTACATCAACTACCGCGACCTGACAGTTCAACAGCTTGGCACCATTTATGAGCGCACGCTGGAATACGGCCTGCGATATGATGCAGAAAGTGGCACGGTTCTCGTCGATGCCGATGACACCGCGCGGCACGAGTCAGGTAGCTACTACACACCCGATAGCCTGGTGTCGCTCATAATCGACAAGGCTGTCGGTCCGTTCGTCGAGGAAAGGCTCACCACTTTTCGCATGGAGGCGGCCAAACTCGCTCAGGACAAGCGGCCCATCGAAGCCCGTCTTGCTATGCTGCAGGGCTTCGACCCCGCCCTCGGCATTCTAGAGCTGAAGATTTGCGACCCATCGATGGGCTCAGGACATTTCCTTGTGAACCTCGTCGATTGGCTTGCCGACAAGGCGTTGGCCGCCATTGCTGAGGCTGAGCTCATCGTCGATTGGTCAGATAAACCTTATCGGTCGCCGGTCCTTGCCAGCATCGAGCAAACCCGGACTGATATCATTCGCCAGGCGACCATCCACAAGTGGCCGTTCGTGCTCGAGCATCTGGACGACCGCCACATCGTTCGCCGGACCATTCTCAAGCGGTGCATCTACGGCGTTGACAAAAACCCCATGGCAGTGGAGCTGGCCAAAGTCGCACTATGGCTGCACACCTTTACCGTGGGGGCGCCACTATCCTTCCTCGATCACCATCTGCGGTGCGGTAATTCGCTATTCGGCTTCTGGATGCACGAAGCGACCGATCGTTTGACCAAGTGGGGAGGGCAACTGCTGATCAATGAGCCAATGCAGAAAGCGATGGCGCAAGCGCTCGCAATGCAAAAACTCGAGCGGGTTAACGATATCGATATCGCCGAGGTCCATCAGTCAAGGACGCTATTCGATGGCATCGAGCAGGAGACCCGTCCGCTCAACACATTTATCAAGATCCTGTACGCCCTCGATTGGTTGAAGCTTGACAAGAGAGACGAAACCGCCGTCCGCGCTTGGCTTGATGGCCAATACGGCGATCCCGTCGAAATCGGCCGCGGGCGGCTTGTCCTCGGTCCGAGCGATGTTGGCGACGGGCACAAACAATCGAAAGACATTCTCGCTCAGTTGGACGCAGGCGTTCGCGCGGAAGCCGAACGCTTTGCCCATATTCTCAACCAAGCACGTGAGGTTATCCGGTCAGAACGCTTCCAAAACTGGCAGGTCGCCTACCCAGGTGTCTGGAGCAATTGGGGAGATGCCGAACTTCATGGCGGGTTCGACACGGTGATCGGCAATCCCCCTTACGTCCGTCAAGAGCTTATCCGTTCCTACAAAGCTCAGCTCAAGCGAGCTTATCCCGACACGTACGATGGTAGCGCAGATCTCTATGTCTACTTTTATGACCAGGGACTAGGATTGCTAAAGCCTGGTGGCCGGCTTTCCTACGTCGTCACCAACAAGTGGATGCGCGCCGGCTACGCCGAGGGTCTACGAGGCATGTTCGCCGATAAGGCGTGGGTCGAGTTTGTTGCCGATTTCGGACACGCCAAGAAATTCTTCCCCGACGCAGATGTATTTCCATCAGTAATCGTGGTCCGAAAGCCGATCAAGGGAGCGGGTCCGGTAGAAACCAGCGTCTGTGTCATTCCGCGGGACGACGTTCCCCAGAAGGCGCTCGATGACGCCGTCGCAAAGGCGACGTATACGCTACCGCGCGCGCACTTCACGAAGGAGAGCTGGACTCTTGAGCCTCCGGACGTTGTGGCGTTGATCGAGAAGATTAGACGAGCCGGCATCCCGCTGACAGAGTATGCGGGTGTTAAGCCCTATCGAGGCGTTCTCACGGGCCTTAATGATGCCTTTCTCATCGACACTTCGACACGAGATCGACTGATTGCCGAAGATCCAAGTGCCGCTGAGATCATAAAGCCCTATTTGCGAGGCCAGGACGTTCAGCGCTGGAATCCCTCCTGGCGCGGGCTATGGATGATCTTCGCACGTCGTGGCATTAACATCGACGCCTATCCGAGCATTAAACGTCATCTAGCGGCCTACCGCCAACGGCTGGAGCCGAAGCCTGCTAACTGGCAACCCTCACGGGATAGCGAGAAGTGGCAGGGCCGGAAGGAAGGCGCCTACGCGTGGTACGAACTCCAGGATGCCATCGACTACTGGCAGGAATTTGCGAAGCCGAAGATCGTTTACCAGGAAATCCAGTTTTATCCGTCCTATTGTCTGGATGAGGATGGCCTCTTCAGCAACAACAAGACATTCATCCTGACCAGCAGCGACGCTGCGCTGCTTGCCATTCTTAACTCCCCTCTGATGTGGTGGTTCAACTGGCGCTATTTACCCCACATGAAGGACGAAGCTCTGTCTCCAATGGGCTTCAAAATGGAGGGCCTGCCTATCGCGCGCATGAAAGACACGATGCACGAGACTGCAGCGGACGGAGCAGCGGCTTTGGTAAAGTTGACTAAAGCGCAGATGGCTACTTCAACCTCAATGTTCGATTGGCTGCGACACTCGTTCGGCATCGAGAAGCCGAAAGGTGCACTGGCGGACGTCACATCACTGGATGCCGAGAGCTTCGTTGGTGTCGTAGTTAGTAGACTGCCCAAGAAGCGCAAGCTTACGGCCGCCGAAATAGGCGAGTTGAAGCGCGAGCATGCCACGACGATCGAGCCTAGCCGCCGATCTCGCGCGGAGATTTTCGCACTCGAACGTAAGCTCTCCGAGCTTGTCAACGAAGCCTACGGCCTCAATCCCACCGAGATAGAACTCATGTGGCGCACGGCGCCACCCCGCATGCCGCTGACGCCCGCAGGTCAATCCGCTGGCGCGCCTGACACTACTGATCCGGTCGAAGATGACGCTTAGGTTTTCATCTCGAGTGCGGACTACAGATGGTGGTCAATATGAACCTCCCCAGCCCACGTCTGTCATCTCTGCTCACCCGTTTGACCGATTGGATACCTATCTCCGAATTCGAAGCGCGAATGCGCGATTATTTTGAAGGCGATCGGCCTCAGGCGGAGATCGCCGACTTCCGCGCTAAGCGGGGCGCGGTGAAATCGCTCCGGGATGAAGTTACCCCCGTTTTACATCATATTAAGTTCGTAAGAGTAAAAGGTGAGATTCGGTTCGCGCTCAACAACACGGTTCCTGATTGCTGGATACGAGAAACGCCAAGCGCGGAGCCACAGGGCCTCGAGGTAACGGTTGCGCAATCCCGCGAGCAGTACCATCTCGGCAAGGAGCTTACTGAAAAAGGTATTGGTCGAGGGTTTGTGGGACTACCCGATACAGCGCCTGAGAGTGCATTTGTAGATCGGCTCGCCAAGCCACGGGTCATGTATTCGACCGCGTCACCGCTGAGAGCGATCGCGTTCGGAATCAAACTATGTCTGCAGAAGAAGAATCATCCTAAGTTTGTGGGCCTCGATCTTCTCATTGAAGCGCCGTTACGCAGCCTTCCAAATGAACGCTGGAGCCAAATCGAAAATGAACTGCGTGAGGCCGCCGGCTCTAGGTCGCGTGGACAGTTATGTTAGCCAGAGCAGAGTTGCGGCGATAGCGACGACAGCGAAGTAATTTCGTGC
>NZ_JCAMOR010000086.1:0-28994 GCF_059512385.1 Bradyrhizobium sp. Crot121
GCGAGTGTTTGGACCACATCATTGTCCTGGGCGAGGTGCATTTGCGTCGGGTTCTGCAATCCTACGCCGACTATTACAATCGTGTCAGAACGCATCGGTCGTTGGACAAAGATGCGCCGGTTTCTCGCCCGGTTCAGCGGACCGGAAGCATCAAATCGTTCCCCATTCTCCGCGGACTCCATCACCACTATGTCCGGCTTTAGGTGTTCGGTACACACAGGCGGCCTTGTCAAAATACTAAGGTCGGTTTATGTATATCCCGCTTGGATATACATAGGAGGCATCATGACGACCTCGACGGTGTTCATCAGTAATCGCAGCCAAGCCGTCCGCCTGCCCAAGGCAGTTGCCTTTCCTGAGGATGTGCATCAGGTCGACATCCTGAAGATCGGCCGCAGCCGTATGATCGTGCCTCAAGGCAAACGGTGGGATGATCTGTTTCAGAACGGACCGCGCGTCAGCGAGGATTTCATGGTCGAACGTAGACAGCCGGAAGCCGAGGAGCGCGAGCCGCTCTGATGCTCACCTACATGCTCGACACCAACATCTGCATCTACGTCATGAAGAACTATCCGCCGGACCTGCGCGAAAAATTCAATGGGCTGGCCGAGCAACTCTGCATCTCAAGCATCACGCTCGGCGAGTTGCACTATGGCGCCGAGAAGTCCGCGCGCCGCGCCGACAATCTAACGGCCATCGAACATTTCGTGGCGCGTCTTGATGTGCTGCCATTTGCTGACAAGGCGGCCGCGCACTACGGTCAGGTCCGGGCGGAACTTGAGCGGGCGGGAACGCCCTGTGGTCCGCACGATATGCAGATCGGCGGTCATGCTCGCAGCGAGGGACTGATCATCGTCACCAACAACATGCGCGAGTTTGCTCGCATGCCGGGGGTCAGAGTCGAGAACTGGGTCTGACTGAGGACAGGAAGGTCAGATTTTGCGCACGCAAGTGCCCTGCGCAAGGCGCGCGGCCTTCACGTCGCATCAGATGCACCCGTCAGTCTGGCGCCGCTTAAAAGCCCCTCGCGGCGCAAGCCTGCAGCCGTGGGCAAAGTTGGTCCCCTATAAGTTGGTCCCCTAATCGGGGCAAAGTAGGTCCCTTACCTGAAACACATTATGCCCCGCCAGCGATGGCGGGCTTTTATTTCGGATGTTGATGTGTCAGGGACGATGATGATGATGATCTCAGCGATGTCCACTTTAGGCCGACGAACCGACCTTACAGAGGTCGAGGGCACCGTTAGCTACGGGTCAGATTCGGCCGCTGGGTACCGAATTAGCAACTCGACGCTTTCTACCCTTGGTCGCTGTCAGTCGGCACCCAATCCTCGGGCAGCCTGTTCCACGGGTGATCAGGAAAACGTCTCGCTGTTTCCTCCTTGACCTTCCGCTCGCGCCAGATTGGTCCGCCGATGTGCCATTTAGCTTCTTCTTCTCCGAAGTCGGCAGTGAGGCGTGATGGAATGTGATACTCCGCGTCCCAGGCAGCGACAATCTCCATGTTCTGGATCGCGGGGTCTTCGACACGCGTATCATATCTCGGCTTGCCGCCTGCCCATACCGTTACGTTCAAAGTTCCTACCGGCCACTGAACTGAATAGCGTATCTTTTGCAGATCTTTGTGCAGCGGGAAACGGCCCAGCTTCTTCCATCGACCGGACCTCAATGCTTGGCCTATGGATGGATGGGCAACTACGACTGTGGCCATCACGTTCGATGATAAGATACCTTCCGGCTCCGCCAAATTGTGCTCCCGACGTCTGAAGAAGCCGATGGCCTTATCCAGTGTCACCTGGCCGTAGTAGATCCAGGCGGTTTCGCCCGCTATCGCATAAAGGGTCCCGGCCCTTAGATCGGCTCTGGCTTTAGGGTCAGCGTCGAACATGGTGCAACCGGAGGCAGGTCGTCGCGGCAAGGATCAGTAGCAGCAAATATATCCATAACAGCGGTCAGGCGTAACGTCGCTATGTCGCACTAGTTAGGTCACAACCGAAGATCGCGAGCACGACGCACAGATGGTCAACCCGACCCGAAGCTACGCCCATGAATGCGCGCGCGTTGCGTGGCATGGCATCGCTGGACTGATCGCGCCTCTCGGCGTCCGGGGGATAGTTATGCGTCACCGCAACGAGCGCCATTGCGCCCTCCAGCGCTGGGTCGGCTCCATGTTGCATGTTGGTATGAAACCTATGCGCGCATACCCCCGTCAGAAATGCTGGCGTCGCTGTCGGCTGTAGGGGTACTCCGGGGCCGATATGTCTCAGAGGAGAGCTTAGCTGTCGGGAAGGCTAACGCCCCGGCGCGGACATCGGTGGTCGGAGTGGCGGGGCGGGGCGCCTACAGGTCGCAAGGATTCGCAGCGTCCTCTCCAGCGGCTGCCCCTCATGACGAAGGGTTGGCTGAGCGATCCGGCCCGCTTGCCCAGCCGATCCGGGTTTGGCTGCAATTGCACGGTCGGGGCGGGGGGAGGCGGCCGGCCGCTTTCCTGCTCCGTTGCGTGAGCCCAGGCCTTGCTCCGCCGCCAAGGATTCGCTGAAGGGAATTGCCCCTGGGGGACGAAGTTGGTACCATTCATTGGTACAGAGCAGTTTCGCGCACTGGTGAAAAAGCCCCGTTTTTTCAGCATTTCTTGCCGGGCTCCGGGAGTCCCTCCCTCTCCGCCATCAACGGGAACGGCTGGGATCCCCTGCGGGATGCGCGCGGGAAACGCCATTGCCGCGCGAGCTTTACATGACGCAAACGATCGGGATCGACGAGTTCCTGGCCATCGACATCAGGGTCGGCACGATCGTTGACGTGGCTGATTTTCCGGAAGCGCGGAAGCCGGCGTGGAAACTGACGATTGATCTCGGCCCCGAGGTTGGAACGAAGCGGTCCAGCGCGCAGCTTACCGAGCTGTATTCCGCCGAGTCATTGATTGGTCGGCAGGTGACCTGCGTGGTCAATCTGCTGCCGCGCAGGATCGGCCCATTCCTCTCGGAGGTGCTGACGCTGGGCTTTCCCGATGAACAAGGCCGTGTGGTGCTCGTTGCGCCTGAGCGGCCAGTTCCGAATGGCGGGCGCCTGTTCTAGCGGACCTATATCATGGCGACCGCTAGGGAGCCGGATTCGCTCGGCGCGATGGGATGGCTTTCGCTTGTGCGCGCGTCACGGCGTGCCTTGTAGAACTCAAGCACTCGTCTCGCCGTTCGGAGCTCGATCCGCTCGAAGTTTTCTCGCGCTTGATCAAGGTCGATCTTGCTTAGCCTGCGGTCCGCTACTCTCATCAGCAGCAAAGCCTTGGCCGTTGCCCAGGAACATCCGCCGGCTTTTGCGACAAGTTGCACGGTGCCAGGATTGTCGTTGAGAACCGCCCGTTCGACCAGTTCGATGGGGCAGGCTGCAAGGACGGACAACGCCATCACAGCCGTTTCAAAATCCTGCGCTCGGGCAGCCGCGTGAACATCCGCTTCTCCGAGCTCCTTCCAGTATTTGCGGCGCTTTACCTTCTTCCTTGCCCGCGCGTGATCCGGAGACTGATTGCGGACCTCCAGATTTATGTCGTCGATGACCTCTGTCACGGCGTCATGCACGGCGTCGGAAAATTGCGGGTTTGCCGCGGCGATCTTGTTGCGTACGGAAGCCGAGGCAGTTTCCATAAGCTTCAGGAAATGATGTCTGGGGATGTCATGCCGCGTCCCGACATGGAGGGCAAGCTGGGTATCTTCGCTCGATCGCGCGACGAGCTCGCCGAAGCTGCCATCCGAAAAGCGGGCGCCCGGGTTGCTCGCAACCGCATGGACCACGCCGGCTTCGCCGCGCAGAATCAGCAGCTCCGTGATCGCCTCGCTGATTGTTCGACGTTGCGCGATTGCGTGAAGGTGGCCCTGACCTTGGGTGCTGGCGCAGGCAACAAGATCGGACTCGCTAAGGGCATCCGACTGACTGAGAACCGGAGCCGCCACGGCAACAGCATCATCCGATGCAAGTGCCCTGACCAGCGTTGCCGGCGCATTCGAGTCAGTCGCGAGATGGCGAGCCAGCCTGACGCGGGTCTTCAACTCGATCACGGCAACGAGTGTTTTGAATATCTCGTCAAACAGTTTGATCTGTTGTTTGGAGTAGCGACCAGACCCGGCAAGGAACAAGTCCGTAATGCGGGTGAGAGCCCTTAGTTGCCGTTTCGTCGACCCGGATGTCGTCGTGTTTTGCACTTCATTGATTAACGAGTAGAACGTCGTCATGATCATGGGTCTCGTCGGCACGTTCGCCTTTGGCGGCGAGGAGTTGATGGCGACGAGCTATCATGCGGGCAATGAAGATTGTTGATTCGAGCTGCCTCATAGATGATTAAAATTGTCGGCATTCCAGTAATCGTCTGGTTGCAGCTCGAAGCTGCCGTGCGCTTCGCCTGCTCTCTCGGCATACAGCATCACGAAACGAAATAGAGCATGACCCGGAAAAGTGGACACCGGTTTTCCCTCGCGACAAACGCGAAGCGTTTGCGCGGAGATCATGCTCAAACAAAAAGAGCTAAAGCGGGATGACGATTCGAAGAAAAGTCATCACGCTTTGGCGGACGTCCGTAGCGCCAGCGTCGGATGAATCTATCGCCGGCCGCGCTCGAAGGTCGCGCATAGCAGCATAGTTTCGTCCGCTGTGATCGCTGCGCGAAAGAAGCGGCATGTGAATTGTGGGCAGGCGTTGCCTGTCGCGCCGTCGGCACTATTCTCCGTCAAGAACGTGCACTCCCTGCAAATGTCCGCATGATGTCGTTGCTGGGTAATATCCAACCAGTCGAGCACCTGGCGGAGCGCATCGCGTGAGCTGGTCTGGCGATCGACGCTGAGCACGCCTATCGCCTTTACGAGTACATTGACCGGATCATGCCCGAGAAATTTCTCACCCTGCGCGGTCACATAAAGGATCACCGAGCGTTTGTCTTCCGCAGCAGGTTTGCGAACGAGGAATCCCTTTCTTTCGAGCACCTTGACGATTTGAGATGCGGTGCCCCTGGTAGTGCCGACAAAAGTGGCCAATGCCGACGGAGTCCGTGAGAACTGATTCGCGCGAGCAAGAAAACGCAGGGCCATCCATTCGCGATCGCGCAGCCCGTGCCGACTACCTTCGAAGTGCCAAATTCTCGCCGTCTGAACCAATAATTCAACCGTCTCGCGTGCTAACGTCATGATCGACCCAATTCAAAAAATTTTGCGAGCAGTTTCTCGGCGTGCACCTCATTAGCGCCCTGATTCGCTAGCGCTTTGGTTCGAGGTTCAACTCAACTGCATGTCGTTTAGCCCACTAATGCGTCGGCCATTAAGAAATTGTCTGCTGATCGTTTGAATTTCCCCGCAAGCAACACTGACTTCATTAATCATCCCCCGATTGGATCGGACTACACACCGCAGCAACGCAATCTGGATCGTCAGTGACAACGACATTGTCGCTGTCACAAGGCGAAAGGTTCAGCGATGCATTCGAAGAATGATTTTCACGTTTCGAAGCGTCTCCAGAGGATTCTCGCGGGATTCGACAAATCGTGCTGCTCTATCGAGAGCATTGTCGAGGCGGTACGCGATGCCAACACGTAAGCGGCGGGCCTGCGCGTCGCGCAAACCCGTTATCCGGCATGGGATGGCTGCGCCTGCTGCCGTGACGGGCAGGCATGCGCTAGCTCGTTACCAAATCTGCACAGACGCCACGCGGTCGTTGTTCGTGGCGATGCGTTACCTGTTCTGAATGATGATCCCGTTCTCTCAAGTGAAGATGGGGCGTGGCCTCGATGGTGCTTGCTTGGCCAGGATGCCAAGGGTTTGGAGATCTCGCGTCGCATCGTCTTCGGGCGCTCCTGTGGAGGAATCGAGCCGGTAGCCGATATATCGCCTCGAGACGATCGGGTCGTAGCCGAGACGGTCACGCAGCTTCTTGCGCAGCTTGCTGACGTGACTTTCGATCACGTTTTCATCGAACGTTGACTCGAAGATCCCATAAACCGCATTGAAGATCTGCGTTTTGGTCAGCCATTTTCCTTGCTGACCAACCATGTGTTCCAGGATGCGGAGCTCGCGACGCGGCAGCATCATCACTGCTCCTCCAATTTCCGGATCTCTCCCGTCAAAGAAGACTCGAATCGCACTTTGCTTGCCATGGGTCGATATTCCGAGGCTGCGGCGGGAGATCGCGGCAGTTCTTGCCAGGATCTCGCGTGGGTGGACTGGAATATGGACGACATCATCCACGCCAGCTTCAAAGAGCTCGACCGTGTGCTTGAGCATTCTCTGGTTGCTGAGCGCGATGATCGGTGCACGGCAGCGCTTGCGGACAGTGCGAGGCAAGGTGGCGCGAGTATCACAATCTCCAAGAAGAAAAGCGTCAATGGCCGACAGCTCATCGTCGCCCGCAGATTCCAGCCACTCAAGGAACTCCGTTGGCGAAAATCCAACAGAAGAAATGCCTTCACGATCGAAACCGCCGATGTAGCCGGTGGCAACGTTCTCTCGATCATCGATGATCACGTACATGCGGTATTTGCCCCATTCGCCTAGCCTGTTGAATTTTTTCGTTTGGCGTGTGCCGTGTGCCGTGGTGATGCTGACAGCGCGAGCAGAGATTGCCCTGCGCACGCAGTTCTTTCTTTTCCGGATGAGTCACTTGCAGATTCAGCGGTTGTAGCGTGAGCTCAGCGCGTCGTGGATTTATGTTTTTGAGGTTCGGACTCGACGAGACGCCACAAACGCACACGCACACAATCGTGAAGGTGCCCCCAAGACATAGGTGGTCACCCCGAATGCAGAACGGCTATGTCAGTTGTGTCGGAGCGCCTTTGTCATGCTGAGCGCTCCAAAAATTTGCCGTTCTTTTAGATAAGCGACGTGAATCGCTCGTCCTGACGTTGGCAAAATGCAGAAATGCAATCAAGCTTGCCCCGAGAGTAGTTGGTACGCAGGCCGACCATTTGTTTTGAGATTATTGAAGCAATTAGTTTTGAAGCAATCATTAGATGATTTTGTAGCAATGCTACTTTGCTCAAGAGCTGGAGCTATCGGAAGGCGCAATCATGAATCCCGCCGCGCCAAGATCAAGCATTGTCCATTGCTGGCCTGAAAGTGACGCTTGGCAGGTTGTCGCCACGGAACCTGCCACATGGCACGACGACGCAGACGTCATCGCGCCGATTAGACAAAATCTAACTGGTCGGATTCTGCTCGGGAGAAGCGACCTTGCGGGGCACCGTCCGTTCCCGCGTCATCCGCAATCTCGTTTTCGTCCCCTCGAGGCCGTATCGGCGCTATACTCATGGCGCTGATTTCGAGACTACTTCTGGCGGGATGCGGCGATGCAGGACAACTCACTTATTCTGCAATCCATCGTCACATGCCCACACTGCGGATATCGTCAGATGGAAATCATGCCGCTAGATGCTTGCAGGTTCTTCTACGATTGCAAGGCATGCGGTGCTCACCTGAAGCCCAAGCCAGGCGATTGCTGCGTTTTTTGTTCCTATGGCACGGTGCCATGCCCGCCGGTTCAGGCCAGCCGTGGAGCATCGACTTGCGCTTGCTCAGCCAGAGATGGCTGAGCAACTGGGGAGCTGCCGACCTGTTTCGCGAGTTCCGCGCGCTAAACACCGCGGCGTCATCGAGCGACGCGAAGGACGAAGCCAGCAAGGTTTCCCGGCCTGATGCAATCAGCCAACCAGATTGGCTCTCCACGCCATAATCGCCCTGACGCAGCCGACCTAGTCTCCAGCCTTGCAAAACAAGGGTTGGAGATCACAGTGGATTTTGAACTGTCCAGGGAACAACGCGACATCAAGGCGCGGGCCGCTGCCTTTGTGGAGGAAGTCTGCCGCCCGCTCGAGGATGACTGGGGAACGGACGACTACGCCGTGCCGCACGACATCTTCATGGGCGTGGTGCGGAAATTCCGCGAATACGGCTTCAGGGGATTGGCGGTGCCGAAGGAAGCCGGCGGGCAGGGATTAGGCACGGTCGCGAAGTGCCTGGTCTACGAGGAGATCGTAAGGTCGCCCGTGATGCATGGCCTGCTCGCGACCTGGTCGGGCTTTCTCGATCCGCATCCCGCGCTTCACGTCGCGCCGGAATGGCAGAAGGAAGCGTATCTCTATCCGATCCTGAAAGAGGACAAGTTCTACCACATCAACATCTCGGAGCCGGGCGCGGGCTCCGACGCGGCCGGGATAAAGACCACCGCCGTTCGTGACGGTGACAATTACATCATCAACGGCATCAAGCGCTGGGCGCCGCCGCCGAACCATCCTGCCATCACGCCGAAATATCTGCTCTGCTACGCCGTGACCGATCCGACCAAGGGCTATGAGGGGATCAGCCTGTTCCTGGTCGACTATCCCAATCCCGGCGTGTCGGTGCTGCGCGAATACGAGACCATGGCGCCGGGCACCTATCTCGGCCGGAGCTGCGACTACCAGTACAAGGATTGCGTGGTCCCAGCGAAGAACATGCTGGGCGCGGAGGGCATGGGCTTCCGCTACATGATGGACCAGCTCAACCGCAACCGCACCGTGATCGGTGCGCGCCTCACCGGCACCGCGCGCTGGGCGCAGACGCAGGCCGCGAAACGGGCGCGTGAGCGCGAGACGTTCGGCAAACCGCTCGCGGAACGGCAGGCCATTCAATGGATGCTGGCGGAATCGGAGATGGACCTCGAGCAGTCGCGGCTGATGGTCTACAAGACCGCCTGGATGCTCGATCGTGGCCTCGATGCACGCAAGGAAGCCGCGATGGTGAAATGCTTCGCGCCGCTCGCGGCCTGCCGGGTCATCGATCGCGCCATCCAGATCCATGGCGGGCTCGGCGTGCTCAGGGAAAACCGCTTCGGCCAGCTCTATTTCCAGAGCCGCATCGCGCAGGTCGCGGAAGGCACCACCGAAGTGATGAAGATGACCATCGCGCGGGAGGTGCTGCGCGAGTGTGAATAGACTGAAGAGCGCAAGTGCCCTGCGCCTCCCTCTCCCCGTTCTTCACGGGGCCGAGACGAGCGGAGCTCGCTCTGAGAGGGTAGGGTGAGGGGCTATCTCCACGAAGACGGTTTGAGACGAGCTTGCGGAGGCACCCCCTCACCCGGAATTCAAGCTGCGCTCGAATTCCGACCTCTCCCCGCAAGCGGGGCGAGGTAAAATTCCCGAGACCGCGCTCTCACTTCTCCGCGTCGATCACCTCGCCGATCGGCTTCCATTTCACGCCGTCGAACTGCATCAATTGTTCCTGGCTCATCGGCGTGTAGCGCGTGGGGGTGGTGTTGAGCTTGATGCCGGGAAGCATGATCGGGAGGACGAGATCCTTGATGCTGGTCGCCTGCTTCATCAGGTTCTCGCGCGTCAGGTCGTCGCCGCAATTCTTCAAGACGTGAACGAAGGTCTGCGCCGTCGCGTAGCCGAACACGTGATAGGTCTCGGACGGATTGGCTTCGGGCATGTACTGCTTCATGAAGGCGAGATATTCCTTCACGCCGGCATCGTCGCCCCATGCCGCATCGTTCGGATCCTTGCGGAAGGCAACGGTGATGACGCCCTTGGAATTCTCCAGCCCCGCCGGCGCCAGCGTGCTGGAGATCGAGCCGGCGGCATCGCTGAGCAGGTGCAGCGCATCCCACTTCGTTTCCGCCATCTTCTTGATCGCCTGCGCGGAGAATTTCGGCGTCGAAATGTCGAGGAACACGTCGGCGCCGGTCGCTTTCAGGATCAGGATCTGCGAGTCGATGGTCGGCTCGGCAATCTCGTAGCTGAGCTCCTTGACGATCGTCGTCGCGGCCTTGTCGCCAAGCCCGTCGCGAAAGCCCTTGACGTAGTCGCGGCCGAAATCGTCGTTCTGGAACAGCACCGCGACCTTCGCATTGGGCCGCTCCTTGAGGAGGTATTTGGCGTAGATCACCCTTGGCATGGTTGTTCGGCTGCCAACCCATCGACCACGGATAGGTCGCGGGCTCGGAGACGCGGTTGGCGCCGGTGCCGAGGAACAGGCCGGGCACCTTCTTGGCGTTCAGATATTTTTGCGTTGCGAAGTTGGTCGGCGAACCGAAGGTGCCGACGATCGCGAGCACCTCCTCGCTCTCGACCAATCGCCGCGTCTGCTCGACGGCTTTGGGTGGGCTATAACCGTCGTCGAGCGAGACTAGGTTGATCTTGCGGCCGTTGACGCCGCCTTCCGCATTCACCTTCTGGAAGTAAGCGGTCATCGCGCGGCCGATCGCCGCGAAGCTCGACGCCGGGCCGCTATACGGCATGGTCTGGCCGATCTTGACCTCGGTATCGGTCACGCCTGGTCCGTAGTTCTTCTCCTGAGCGAATGCGGAGAACGACAACCCCGCCCATGCGATCGCACAGGTCGCCACCATGAGCTTCTTCATGCTCTATTCCTGTCTTCGTTGTTGATGATCCGGTTAGGCCGGCTGCAGATAGCGCTGCTTCAGCACGTGCTTGAACAGCTTGCCGTTCTCCTGCCGCGGCAGCTCGGCCGCGAAATCGATCGAGCGCGGGCATTTGACGTGCGACAGGCCGTCCCGGCAGAACGCCATCAGCTCAGTCGCAAGCGCCGATGATGCCTTCGACGGCTCCCTGAGCTGCACCACGGCCTTGACCTCCTCGCCATACTCCGGATTGGGGATTCCGAACACGGCGACATCGGCCACATCGGGATGCAGCGCCAGGCGATTCTCGATCTCGGCGGGATAGATATTGACGCCGCCGGAGATGATCATGTGCGAGCGGCGGTCGGTCAGATAGAGATAGCCGTCGTGATCGAGATAGCCGACATCGCCGATGGTCGACCAGCCCTTGGCGTTTCGCGAGCGCGCGGTCTTTTCGGGATCGTTGTGGTAGACGAATTGCGGGCCGTCGAAATAGACGTCGCCGATCTCGCCGGGGCCGAGCTCGCTCTGCGCTTCGTCGAGGATATGGATAGTGCCGACGCAGGCGCGCCCGACCGAGCCGCGATGGGTCAGCCAGTCCGCGGTGGAGATGCAGGTGGCGCCGTTGCGCTCCGAGCCCGCGTAATATTCCCAGACGATCGGCCCCCACCACTCGATCATCCGCTCCTTCAGCTCGGGCGGACAGGGCGCGGCGGCGTGGATCGCGCAGCGATGCGAGGCGAGATCGTAGCGGGCGCGTATCTCGTCAGGCAGCGCGAGCAGGCGGAAGAACATCGTCGGCACCCACTGGCTGTGGGTGACGCGGTAATGCTCGATCGCGGCCAGCGCCTGCTCCGGTACGAACTTCTTCATGATCACGGCGGTGCCGCCGCTCTCCAGCGTGCGCATGGTGAAGCGAAGCGGCGCGCCATGGTACAGTGGTGCCGGAGAGAGATAGACCGTATCCTCCGCGAAGCCGAAATTGTCGCGCACCCAGTCGCCGGAGGCCTGCGCCTGACGAAGATTGGCGAACAGCGGCTGCTTGATGCCTTTGGGCCTGCCGGTCGTGCCTGAGGAATAGAAGAAATCCTTGCCGACGGGGCCGTCGGGAATCTCGATCAGGCGATCGAAGCGGGCAAGCTCCGCGCCATAGTCAAAGCTGCCATCCAACGCGCCGCCGAGTGCGTAGACCGCGGACCGGTGCGGATTGTCGGCGAGCAGCGCCTGGACCGCGTCCGCAAAACGCGCGGCGACGAAGAACAGCTTGGCGCCGCTGTCGCGCACGATATAGGCCGCCTCCTCGGGCTTCAGATGCGTGCTGACCGGCGTGTAATAGACGCCGTGGCGGCGCGCGCCCCAGATCAGCTCAAAATAGGCCGGGTCGTTGTCGAGCATGATCGCGATGCCGTCGCCGGCGGCGAGCCCCATCCAGATCAGGAGCTGCGTGACGGCATTGGCGCGGCGATCGAGCTCGCCATAGGTCATCGCCTGGTCGGAAAAGGCGACGAGCGCGGCGGTCTTGTCGGGATGACGTTCAGCCCATTGGCGCAGGATTGGCATTTCTTCCCCGTGTTGGCCGAGAACATCGGCCTTGCCGGGATTATCCGCATCAAGGCTGCATCATTGAATGACCGCGCATGCCAATCCGATTGGCGGAATCCGACGCTACTATTTTGCGGCAGGGCCGCGGCGCTCGCGGAACTCGCCGGGCGTTACGCCGGTCCACCGCCGGAACGCGCGATGGAAGGTGCTGAGCTCGGAGAAGCCGAGCGAGACCGCGATTTCTTCCAGCGACAGGCGGGACTTCTGCAATAGATGCGTGGCCAGGTCGCGCCGCAGCCGATCCTTGATGTCCTGGAAGCCGCAGTTCTCTTCGTCGAGCAGGCGGCGGCGCAGTGTCTGCGGCGAGACGGCGAGCATCCCGGCGATGTCCTCAAACGACAACGGACGCTTGAGGTTGCGGCGGAGAATGCCGCGCACGCGTTCGGCCATGCTGCTGTCGTCGCGGTAGCGCACCAGGAGCGCATTGGGCATCGAAGCGAGGAAGCGCCGCAGCCGCTCCTCGTCGGGCATGATCGGCAGATCGAGCAATTCGGCATCGAAGCGGATTTCGGTGCGCGGCTGGTCGAACAGCATCGGCGCCCTATAGAACGGCTCGAGCTCCGAGCTGAACGGCTCTTCCGGGAAGACGTAGTGAACGGTGATCAGCGGCAGCCGGCGGCCTACCAGCCAGCACATCAGCCCATAGGCGAACAAGAGGATCGCGCCGTTGACCATGCGCCGCCGGTTCGGCTGGGCGATGGTGTCGGTGACGTAGAGCGAAGCGTCATCCGGGCCTTCCGCCAGCCGCACCACGAAATCGTCGGCGACCAGATGATAGAACTGGCAGCCGATCCGGATCGCCTCCCGCAGATTGGCAGAGCGGATCAATAGCCGGCACATCATGCGGAAGGTGCCGGGCTTGATCGGGCGGTTGCACAAGAGCCAGAGTTCGTCGCGCGTTTCCCGGGTCAGGATCGCGATCAGGCGGGCGAACTGGTCCTGCGGCAGCCGGGCGCCCGGCTTCTCGAGTTGCTCGGGCGCGATGCCGGCGCGCGCCAACAGCCGGTCGATATCGAAGCCGGCCTCGCGCACGCCGCTCAGGACCAGGCCGACATAGCCGGAATCGATCGCTGAACGCGACGGCGCAGCGCGTGATGATCGAAGTGCGGCGGAAGCTCCCGGCATGGCATTGGCATGTTAGCGCCGGGATTGTTCCGTCGCCACCATTCCTGTGGCAGGCAAGGTCAACGCAACTGATCGTTTTCGTCATTGCGGGTGCGGGACTTCTTTTCATTTGTCGCTGACGGGAGTACCGCCGGAGGACATTTGATGCGCGCGTTGATGAGTTGCGAGCCGGGCGGGCCCGAAACCCTGCGGCTGCTCGATGTACCGGAGCCGGTGCCCGCACCCGGGCAGGTGCTGGTGGCGGTGAAGGCTTGCGGCGTGAATTATCCGGACCTTCTCACGATCCAGGATCGCTATCAGGTCAAGACGCCGCGGCCCTTCGCGCCGGGAGCCGAGGTGGCCGGCGTCGTGGCCGCGGCAGGGGAAGGGGTTGCCGGGCTGCGCGTCGGCGATCGGGTCGCGGCGCGGACCGGAACCGGCGGCATGGCGGAGTTCGTCGCCGTCGATGCCACGCGCTGCAGCCCGATTCCCGAGGGCATGTCGTTCGTCGATGCCGCGGTCATGCAGTTCACCTTCGAGACGGCCTATTACGCGCTGCACACCCGTGCCGGCGTGCGCGCCGGCGAAACCGTGCTGGTGCTGGGCGCAGCGGGAGGCGTCGGCATTGCCGCCGTGCAGGTCGCGCGCAATCTCGGCGCCCGCGTCGTCGCTGCGGCCTCATCGGAAGAGAAGCTCGGCTTCGCACGCCAGCATGGCGCCTCTGAAGGCGTGATCTATTCGGCCGACACAACAGGGGATGGTCGCGAGCTCGCTGCGCGGCTGAAGCAGGCGGTCGGGCCGCACGGCGCCGATGTGATCATCGATCCCGTCGGCGGATGGCTCTCGGAAACCGCCATTCGCTGTATCGCAGAGGGCGGGCGCTATCTCGTGCTCGGCTTCACCGCCGGCATTCCGTCATTGCCGCTCAACCTTCCGCTGCTGAAGAATTGCGATGTGCTCGGGATCAACTGGCGCACCTTCACGCTGTCGCAGGATTCACGCCTCGCCGAGAACCGGCGGGCGCTCCAGTCCTGGTATTCGCAAGGCATGCTGTCATCAGGCATCAGCGCCGAATTCCCGCTGCAGGAGGGCGGCAAGGCGATCCAGCACCTTGCCGACCGGCGCGCGCTGGGCAAGGTCGTCGTGGTGATCTGACTCGATCCTCCGTTGCAGGACTAGATTATCTCTGCTGCGTCGGATCTGATTGGAAGAATTTTGCACTGCGTCACGGGCTCACGGCAAGATGACCGTGGGCGCTGCTTGCCGCCGTGCAGCACGCTGATATGGTCTGCGGCCGGCGAAATGGATTGCATTCGCCGCTTTCGCTGAGATTCACAATCATCCCGTGCTGCAGGAGTTTCTCATGACACACGCCTTTCGTTTCCATCAGGCCGGTGGTCCCGAGGT
Organism: Bradyrhizobium sp. Crot121; assembly: GCF_059512385.1. NCBI lineage: Bacteria > Pseudomonadati > Pseudomonadota > Alphaproteobacteria > Hyphomicrobiales > Nitrobacteraceae > Bradyrhizobium > Bradyrhizobium sp. Crot121. Next base: position 14,484 of record NZ_JCAMOR010000086.1, read on the forward strand.
TTTGAAATGGGAGGAGGTCAAGCTCGGCAAGCCCGGTCCCGGCGAAGCGCGGATCCGTCACACCGCAGTCGGCCTGAACTTTGTCGATATCTATAACCGCGCGGGCGTCTATGGCGTGCCGCTGCCGAGCGGCCTCGGCAGCGAAGGCGCTGGAATCGTCGAGGAAGTCGGGCCCGGCGTCACCGACCTGAAGCCGGGCGATCGTGTCGCCTATGGCAACTCGCCGCTCGGCGCCTATGCCGAGGAGCGGCTGATCCCCGCCGACCGTCTGCTCAAACTGCCCGACAGCATCGATGACAAGACTGCCGCCGCGATGATGCTCAAGGGTCTTACGGTGCAGTACCTCATTCGCCAGACCTACCGGGTCAAGAGCGGCGACACGATCCTGCTGCATGCCGCGGCCGGCGGCGTCGGGCTGATCCTGGGCCAATGGGCGAAGCATCTCGGTGCCACCGTGATCGGCACGGTTTCGACCGACGAAAAGGCGAAACTCGCCAAAGCCCACGGCACCGCGCACACGATCGTCTACACGCGCGAGGATTTCGTCGCCCGCGTCAAGGAGATCACCGAAGGCAATCTGGTGCCTGTTGTCTACGACTCCGTCGGCAAGGACACCTTCCTGAAATCGCTGGATTGCCTGGCGCCGCTCGGGGTTGCGGTGTTGTTCGGCCAGTCCTCCGGCAGTATCGAGCCGCTCAATCTCGGCCTGTTGGCACAGAAGGGCTCGCTGTACGTGACCCGTCCGACGCTGAACACCTATGGCGCCAAGCGCGAGAACCTGGTGGCGATGGCGAACGAACTGTTCGACGTGGTGAAATCAGGCGCGGTCAAGATCGAGATCAACCAGACCTATCCGCTCAAGGACGCCCCCAAGGCCCACGCCGATCTCGCCGCCCGCAAGACCACGGGATCGACCGTGTTCCTGGTGTGATGCAGTCGAGCCGTCTTTAACCTCTCCCGCTTGCGGGAGAGGTCGGCGCGTAGCGCCGGGTGAGGGCTCTCTCCACATGTTCGAACAGCGTGAATCGCGGAAGCACCCTCACCCCGCCCTCTCCCGCAAGCGGGAGAGGGCGCCAAACCTCACTCCGCGTTGAAGCGGCGCCGGTAGTCGCCCGGCGTCAGGCCGGTGATGCGCATGAACACCTTCCTGAATGCGCTCGGGTCGCCATAGCCGACGTCCCAGGCGATCCGGTCGACGGGCAGGCGGCTGAATTGCAGCAATTCGCGCGCCTTGCCGACGCGCAGCCTTTGGCAATATTCCGTTGTCGTCAGGCCCGTCGCCTTCTGGAAGCGGCGCAGGAACGTGCGCTCTTCCAATCCGGAGCGCGCCGCGAGTGTTGCCAGCGCGATGTCCTTCGCTCCGGTCGCCTGCAGCCAGTGCTGCACCTTGAGCACGGCCTTGTCGCCATGGGTCAGCCGCGGCGCGAACACGCTGTAGTAGCGCTGCTCGCGGCCAGGCGGATCGACCAGCAAGACGCGTGCGGTCTCGATCATCACCGTCGGCCCGAGCAGGCGGTCGACCAGTTTCAGGCCTAGATCGGTCCAGGCCATCACGCCGCCGGCGGTGATGATGTCGCCATCGTCGATGATGAGCCGGTCGATATCGAGGCGCGCCTCCGGGAAACGGTTCTGGAATTGCTCGGCGTAGGCCCAGTGCGTCGTTACCGATCGTCCTGCCAAGAGGCCGGTCTCGCCGAGCAGGAATGCACCCGCGCACACCGACCCGAGCGTGACGCCCGCATCGTGATAATCATGCAGCCATCGCACGAAAGGCGCCGCCTTCTCCGGCGTGGGCGGATCGCCAAGGCTCGGCGGCAGGATCAGCGCGGCAGGCGCTGTCTTCGCATCGCTGTCCGGGACGCTGTCAAAGACCCGCGCCGGCGACTTGTCCGGCTCCGCCTGCTGCCAATGGCTGATCCGCAACAGAGCGGACTTGCGTTTGCGATGTCGGGTCGCGATCCGGTCGGCGGCGCCGAACAGATCGGTCAGGCCATGGATCGCGGCGAGCTGCGCGCCGGGATAATGCACCAGCCCGATCTCGGTGGGGCCTCGGGAAACCATCTGTCGGTATCAACCCGTTTTATGTCGGTATCGCCAATTTGCAGCATGCGATGGCCGGCCTAGCCTTGTCCAGAAACGTACAGACCAATCTGCGGAAAGGACGGTCCGGCCATGAGCAAGCGCGCGATCATCGTTGTCGATCTTCAGAACGACTATTTTGCTTCCGGCAGGCTGCCGCTGGTCGGGATCGACGCGGCCGCGGCCAACGCGGGGCGCGTCATCGCTGCTGCCCGTGCCAGCGGCGATCCGGTCATTCACATCAGGCATGAATTCGTGCGGCCGGATGCGCCGTTCTTTGTCGCGGGATCGGATGGCGCGCAAATCCATGGGTCCGTCCAGCCGGCCGACGGCGAGACGGTGATCGTGAAGAACTATCCCAACTCGTTTCGCGACACTCCGCTCAAGCAGGCGCTCGATGCGAAAGGCATCGAGGACGTCGTGATCGTGGGCGCAATGAGCCATATGTGCATCGACGCGACGGCTCGCGCGGCGGCGGATTTCGGCTACAAGGCCACCGTTGTGCACGACGCCTGCGCGACGCGCGACCTTGCGTTCGGCGGGGTCAACGTTCCCGCCGCGCAGGTCCACGCTGCCTTCATGGCCGCGCTGGGGTCGTCCTATGGGACGCTGGTGAGCACGGCGGATTATCTCCCGCGCTAATCCGCTCCCGCGCCGAAGCGTTCGACCAGGAAGTCGATGAACAGCCGCACCTTCACCGAAAGGTGCCTGGTCGGAGGATAGATCGCGTAGAGCGTCAGCGGCGGCGCGTGATAGTCCGAAAGGATGGTCTTCAGCGCGCCGGTATGGAGCGCATCGCCGGCGATGAAGGTCGGGATCAGCGCAATGCCGTGCCCTTTCACGGCGACGTCGCGCAGCACCTCTGCGTTGTTCGCGCACAGCGACCAGGATGGCTGGATCCAGTGATCGCCATCCGCACCCGTCAGCTTCCATTGGTTGCCGGTGAGCAGGAAGCCGTAAGTCAGCGCGACATGCTCGCGAAGATCGCGCGGATGGGTCGGCGTGCCGTGCTCGGCCAGGTGATCCGGCGAGGCGCAGACGATGCGGTCGATCGGCACGATCCTGCGCGCGATCAGGCTCGATGATTCCAGCTCCGCGATCCGTAAGGTGACGTCGAAGCCGTCCTGCACAGGGTCGAGCAGGTCGTCGCTCAGGACGAGCTGAAGCTGGATCTTCGGATATTTCCCCATGAAGTCCGCGACCGCCGGTCCGAGCCGCAACGTGCCGAACGACATCGGCGCGTTGACGCGAAGCAGTCCGTGCGGCGCCGATTGCGCCTGCGACACCGCCTGATCCGCCGCGTCGAGTTCGGACAGGATCGAGAGCGCGCGCTCGAAATACATCTGGCCGCTCTCATTGGTGCTGACATGGCGGGTGGTGCGGTTGAGGAGCTGCACGCCGAGGCTCTCTTCGAGCTCGGCCACATACTTGCTGACGGCGGAGCGGGAGAGGCGAAGCTGTCGGCCGGCCTCGGCGAAACTGCCGGTCTCCACGACCCTCACGAACGCCCGCAAGCTCGCGACCTTGTCCATCTTGCCTCCGGCCGATTGTCCTCAATTCGTAGACAGTGGCGCCATGAAAGCATGGATTGTTCTCGGAACATAGCGGGCCGATATTGCACTCAACGAGCCCGATCGGGTTCCCGAGTTAACCAGGAGAGACCAATGTCTGGCATCCATCATGTCACCGCCATCGCCGGCAACCCGCTGAAGAATTTCGACTTCTACACGCGCGACCTCGGCCTGCGGTTCGTCAAGAAGACCGTCAATTTCGACGATCCCACGACCTATCATTTCTACTACGGCGACGAGGTTGGCCATCCCGGCACCATCCTGACGTTCTTCCCGTGGGAGGGCGCCCCCGCCGGCAGTCGTGGCGTCGGCGAGACCCATCAGACCGCTTTCCGCGTGCCGGCGCGCTCGCTCGGCTATTGGGTGCAGCGCTTCGTCGAGAAGGGCATCCCCCATCAGCCGCTGGAGAAGCGGTTTGGTGAGTCGGTGCTGCCGTTCACCGATCCCGATGGCATGGCGCTCGCTCTCGTCGGTATTCCCGGCGCGGAAGATGAGCCGGCCTGGAGCAATGGCGACGTCCCAGCGGAGCACGCGATCCGCGGCTTCCACGGCGTGACCTTGCTGCTCGAGACCGCCGAGAAGACCGCGGCCATCCTGACCGATGTGCTCGGCTTCCGCGAGGTCGCGCGCGAGGGTTCGGTGATCCGCTTCGCTGCTCCCGGTGACGCCCAAGGGGGCATCGTCGACATCTACGAGGCCAAGGGCTTCCTGCGCGGTCATCAGGGCGTCGGCTCGGTGCATCACATCGCGTTCCGCGCGGCTGACGATGCGGAGCAGGGGCAGATGGCGCAGAAGCTGGTCTCGGCGCACGGCCTGCATCCGACCGAGCAGAGGGATCGGAACTACTTCCGCTCGATCTACTTTCGCGAGCCCGGCGGCGTGCTGTTCGAGATCGCGACCGACATTCCGGGCTTTGCGGTGGATGAGCCCGTCGAGAGCCTCGGCCACACCTTGAAGCTGCCGGCGTTCCTCGAGCGGCATCGCAAGGAGATCGAAAGCGTGCTGCCTGATTTGGGAGAAGTCGCATGACGAACGAGACACCCTTTGTCTATCGCTTCGAGCCGGCGGAACGGGCGGGCGCGCCGCCCCTCCTGCTGCTCCACGGCACCGGCGGCGACGAGAGCGACCTGCTGGAGCTCGGCAGGATGCTGTCGCCGGATTCGGCGCTGCTGTCGCCGCGCGGCCGCATGCTGGAGAATGGGATGCCGCGCTTCTTCCGCCGTCTTGCGGAAGGGGTGTTCGACGAGGACGACGTTCGGCGGCGTGCTGCCGAACTGGCCGACTTCGTTGACGCGATGCGCCGGCGTCTCGGCATCGGCGCGCCAGTGGCGGTCGGCTATTCCAACGGTGCCAACATCGCCGCAGCCATGATGCTGCTTCGCCCTGGCACGCTTTCGGGCGCGATACTGTTGCGCGCGATGGTGCCGCTGTCCGATCCACCGCGCCCCGACCTGGCCGGCGCGCCGGTACTGGTCGCCGCGGGACAGATGGACCCGATCGTAACGGCCTCCAACTCGGCGAAGCTGGCTGAGATACTGGGCGATGCCGGCGCCGATGTCACGCATCGGACCCTGCCGGCCGGACACCAGCTCTCGCAGGCGGACCTCGTGCTGACGCGCGAGTGGCTGGAGCGGGTGAAGAAGCGGACGCTTCAGTCCACGTAGAGCGTTTTCGAGCGAAGTGGACACCGGTTCGCGTGAAGAAAACGCGTCAAAACAAAAACCTAGAATGCGGGCGCCGCCTCAAGCGGCGCCCGTATTTTTCTGCAGATAGTCGCCCGCAAAAGCGAGGTACCACTCCAGGCAACCCGGATTGGCCATCGCATCCTTGTTGATGACCTTCTCGATCGGATGGCCGAGCAGGAGCTTCTTGATCGGCAGCTCCTGCTTCTTGCCCGATAGCGTGCGCGGGATTTCGGGCACCTGGAATATCTCGTTGGGAAGGAAGCGGCGGGACAGGCCGGCTTCGATCGCCTTGTTGATCCTTGCCTTCATCGCCTCGTCGAGCGCGATGCCATCACGCAGCACCACGAACAGCGGCATGTAGCTTTCGCGCCCGAGATATTCGAGGTCGACGACCATCGAATCCAGGATCTCCGGCAGCGCCTCGATCGCCGAGTAAAGTTCGCTCGTCCCCATGCGCAGGCCGTGCCGGTTGATGGTGGCGTTGCTCCGGCCATAGATCACGCAGGAACCGTCGGCGGCGACCTTCAGCCAGTCGCCATGCCGCCACACCGGGCCGCGTCCGCTGCCGTCGAAATTATCCGGATAGGTCTCGAAATAGCTGGCGCGGTAGCGCGCATCACCGGGATCGTTCCAGAAACGCAGCGGCATCGACGGCAGCGGCTCGGTGCAGACGAGTTCGCCGACCTCGTCGATCACGGGCCGTCCCTGCTCGTTGAATGCCTCCACGGCGCAGCCCAGTATCCGGCATTGCATCGTGCCCGGCGTCTGCGGCAATTCCCTGTTGCCGCCGATGAAGGCGCCGGCGAAGTCGGTGCCGCCGGAAATGTTCGCCCACCACATGTCCGCCTGCGCGGCGTTGCCATTGACCTTTGAAAGCGCGGCGAAGCGCTCGTTGAACCAGGCTTGCGTGTCGGCGCTGAGCGGCGATCCGGTCGAGCCGAGCGCGCGCAGGTGTGAGAGGTCGCCGACGGCGGCGAGATCGATCTCGGCTTTGGTGCAATTGGCAAAGAACGCTGCGCCCGCGCCGAACACTGTCACCTGTGCGTCGGCGACGAAGCGCCACAGCGTGGTCCAGTCCGGCTTGTCCTTGGAGCCGCCGGGGCTGCCGTCGAAGATGCAGCAGGTGGTGCCGCCCAGGAGCGCGTTGACCTGGCAGTTCCACATGATCCAGCCGGTCGAGCTGTACCAATGGAAGCGTTCGCCAAACGAGTTCGGCTGATAGCTGCAGCCGATATCGTTGTGCAGCGTGTTCAGCGGCAGCACCACGATGATGATGCCGCCATGGCTGTGCACGATCGGCTTCGGCAAGCCGGTGGTACCGCTGGAATAGACGATCCAGAGCGGATGATCGAACGGCAGCCACACCGGCTCGAACGTATCGATCGCGGGACTGCGGCGGGCGAAGATCGCTGATAGCAGCGGATCGGCCGTCTCGGCGCTCTCCGCGTCGCTGTGCAGGATGAAATGCTTGACCGTTGGCAGCGAGCGCCGGAGCTCATCGACCACGGCGCGGCGGTCATGCCGCCGGCCTGCATAGGTGACGGCATCGCACGCGATCAGCACTTTCGGTTCGATCTGCTTGAAGCGATCAATCACCGCCGGCGCCGCCATGTCGGGCGCGCACACGCTCCAGATCGCGCCGAGGCTCGCGGTGGCGAGGAAGGCGATGATGGTCTCGGGGATATTGGGCAGATAGGCCGCGACGCGGTCGCCGGGCTTGACGCCTTTTTCCCGCAGATGAACCGCAAGCGCGGCCGCCTGTCGCCGCAGTTCGGGCCAGCTCGTCGCTTTCAGCACGCCATCTTCGCCGCTGCTCACGATCGCCGCCAGGCCCGCGGCATCGGCGGCTTCGACGTGCCGGAACACCTGCTGGGCGTAATTGACGGACGCGCCGGGAAACCAGACCGCGCCCGGCATCTTCCGTTCCGCCAGCACCGCGCGGTGCGGCGTCGGCGAGCGCAGGCCGAAATAGTCCCAGATGCTCTGCCAGTAGGCGTCGAGGTCGCGCACCGACCACTGGCGCATGTCCTCAAAGCTGGAAAAGCTCAGGCCGCGCTGCTCCTGCAGCCAGCGGCGATAAAGGGCGATCTGCGGAACGTGAGGTGCGGCCATTGCTCTTCGACTTGCATCGCGGCGGGGAGCGCCGCTCGAACGAAGGCCTAGCATAACGGAACCCGCGCGGGAATGTCATCGGCCGGCGCCGGACAGATGCCAGCGATGGCGTTAGCCCCGCGCGAAAACCAACAGCCCGTTCGCCGGGATCGTCACTGCCGCGGACGCGGGCAAGCCGTGCAGCGGCGGGCCGTCGGCGTGCACGCTGCCATCGGCGGTGACGGTCACCTCACGGTCGTAGATGTCGCTGTTGAACATCTCGCGCCAGCGGCCCGCGACGGGAAAGCCGATCGCGTAGTTGTGGAGCGGGCTTTCGTTCAGGCTGCAGACCACCACGACATCGCCGCCGTCGCCCTCGACCCAGCGCTGGAACGCCAGCACGCGGTTGTCGTCGTGGACGTGGATGACGGCGCAACCTTCGCCGCGCAGCCCCGGCGTCCTCAGGCGCAGGCCGATCAGCTCGCGCGCAAAGCGCACGAAGCCGGCCATCACCTCATCGCCACGGTCGAACGCCGCCCAGCCGATTTCGGTGTCCACGCTCGGCGTGTCGCTCCATGGCTTCGACGCCAGCATCTCCTGGCCCATGAACAGCATGGGAATGCCAGGCGCGGTCAGCAGGAGGCCAAGCGCGACGCGGCTGCGGCTGCGCGCATACCAGGAGCGCGGATTGCTGCCGTCGGCGAGCGCCGCGATCCGTTCGTCGCGTCCCATATAGACGATGTCGTGGTTCTCGATCGCATGCACCGCGCGCCAGCGGCTACCCAGGCTGATCGCGGCGATCGCGTCTGCGATCGCTGACATCGGCACGCGTGCGTTGGCGCCCTGTGAGGCGCTCGCGATCGCCGCCCGCACGCTGTTGCGGATGCTGTCGCTCCAGGTGGCGTCGAAGCCCGCGCCGCCCTCGCTGCGATCCTTCACGATCCACGCATTGACCGGCCAATATTCGGCGATCTGGATCGCCTCGGGTTTTTGCACGCGCAATGTCGAGGTCAGGTCCTGGCAGGTGCCCCAGCCGCCGAAGCGATCGATCACGCTGACTTCGTCGAAGCGGAAGCCGTCGATCCGATACTCCTCATAAAGGAACGTGGCGTTGTCGATCAGGAACTGTTTGACGCCATCGTTCCAGAACGCGAACACCAGGCCGCCCGCCCAGCCCTTGTCGGTGAAATAGAGGCTGTTGTTGTTGTCGCCGGGCAGGTGGCGATCGAGGAACCACATGCTCTTGTCGTCGAACCCGCCGCCGGCATGGTTGTAGACGACGTCGAAGATCACGGCGATGCCATGGACATGGCAGACGTCGATCAGCGCGCGAAGCTGGTCGTCGCTGTGCCTGAGGGTGTCGACGCCGGGATAGGGCGCGTGGCCGGCCGCCTGGAGGATCGCGTTGGTGCGATCCAAATAGCGGCCGAGCTTTGCCTCGTCGGCCTCGGCATATTGGTTCTCCGGGCTATAGAGATCGACTCCGTTATAGCCCATGCTGAACGTGGTCGGGAATTCCTGGATCGGTAGCAGCTCGATGGCGTTGACGCCGAGCGCGGCGAGGTGCGGCACGCGCTCGATCACGTCGAAGAACTTGCCATCCCCGTTGTCCGGATGCGGCGCGAACGTTCCGACGTGAAGCTGATAGACGATGAGGTCGTTGAATGCCGGCGGCACGAAGCGCTCGAGGCGCCAGGGAAATCGCCCGGCATCGCGCAGCACGGAATTGCAGGCCGGAAAGGACGGCTGGACGCTGAGCAGCCGCGCCCGCGGGTCGCGCTTGAAGCCGGACGAGCCGACGCCCTCGACGTAGAACAGGTAAGCGTCGCCGTCCTTCAGGCCGGGCACGAAGCTCGCCCAGTGCCCGCCGCCGATCTCCGACATCAGCGAACCGGCATCCTGCCTCCAATCGTTGAAGTCGCCGGAGACATGGACCGCGCTGGCCCGCGGCGCCCAGACGCGGAATATCGCCCCGCCGGGCACGAGCGTGCCGCCCATCGGAGCGCCGGTGAGGTCCGGCTCAGGCATCTGTCTTCCCCCTGAACGCGTGGCGCCGGGAGAATGAGCCTGGCGGCAGCGGCCGGCAAGGTTGTCGCCCACCATTATTACGCGGATGCGAAAGCGGGAGCCTCGGCGGGAGCGGGGCGGCTGCTCTTTGCGGAAAAGAACGGGGAAAGGGGCAACGCGCGGAACCAAGGACCGGTTCGGCGACTTATCCGCGCAGGCTCTCATCGAGGCTCAAGAAAATGAAGCTGCTGCAGCGTCTCTCCCGGCTGTTCTGGCGGCGCCGGGAGCTGCGCCAACCGCCCGTCCTTCCGCAATCCTCCATCGATGCCGACGAATTCGCCCGGCTGTTGTGCAGCCGGCGGATCGAAGATTTGAAGACGCTGGCCAAGAAGCTGAGCCAGCAGCCGAGGGCGCACGCCTGAGGCCTTGATCGGTCGTGTCCCCGGACTCGCCGCGCGCCAGACGAGCGCGAGGGGTTGTCTGGCATCATTGCGACGAGTGCACGCGACGAAGCGATCCACATCGCAACAAGTGGCACCGTCGATTGCTTCCAACCTTTACCCGCTGAGCTGGCCAAGTCGCCTGCGCTCACAAACGCGGTGAGAGCCGCGTATGTCGGGGGGCATCGCCTTGCGTCGAAGGGCCAAAAAATTTTTTGTAGCCTCCCCTTGAAACTGGATCGGCCTTTTCCAAGATTTTTTTCGCCATCCGACGGATGGCGTCCGGACGCCTGATGGGTCTGGACCAGAACGGGCACCGGTTCTGTCCGGTGCCGCTCGTATCCAACTTGCTCATTGGAGGATTTGGCTATGCGCAGCTACGACTTTGCTCCCCTGTGGCGCTCGACCATCGGCTTCGACCGCCTGTTCGATCTCGTCGACGCAGCGGCACGTACGGGCGAGGACAATTACCCGCCCTACAACATTGAACGGCTTGGTGAAGATCGCTACCAGATATCGCTTGCGCTCGCGGGCTTCTCGCCCGACGAGATCTTGGTGACCGCCGAGAGCAACGTGGTCACGATCGAAGGCAGCAAGTCCGAGAAGGTCGAACATGAATACCTCTATCGCGGTATCTCGGCGCGGCCGTTCAAGCGGCACTTCAATCTCGCCGATTACGTGCAGGTGAAGAGCGCCGCGTTCGACAATGGACTCCTGAAGATCGAACTGGTCCGCGAGGTGCCCGAGGCCATGAAGCCGCGGCGGATCGCCATCGATGGCGCGACGGCAGCCAACGTGCAGCAACTCGAAGCGAAAGCGGCGTAACGCGTTCGCGACGCAGACGGATGCCCCGCCCGGTGTACCTGCCGGGCGGGACGGTTGACACGTGCCTGAACAAGTAACGGGAGCAACCAATGATCGATCGCACTGACAATATCGTCGATTTGAATGTCATCCTGCACCCGGCATCGGTTTACGACCATCCGCGCGATGTGTTGGCGGATGCCCGGCTGTCGGTGGCGGAAAAGCGCGCCGTGCTGGCGTCATGGGCGTCGGATGCGGCTGCGGTTTCGTCCAATCCGGCGTTGCGTGAACTTCCGGGTGCCAAGAGCGCTGTCAGCATCGACGAGGTACTTGAAGCGCTGTCGGCGCTCGACCCCGATCCATCGGGATCGCCGGGCGGCAAGCCGTACCGGCGGAAATCGACCTCGCGCGTCGCGCTGGCGGCGTAGAGCACGTCAGGGGCTGGGGGATCATGTTCCGGGTATTTGCGAGGAACGGTCCCGGCGGCGTCTCCGTCATCCTCGCGACGGCGGCGGCGGCGCTGCGAAAGATGGAGGAGTTTCGCGACGACGGGTTCCGCACGGTCTCGGTGCTCGATGCATCCGGGGCCACGATCAACGAAGCCGAACTGACCGCCATGGCGCAAGCTGAGAGCAAGGGTGCGTTGCCATGAAGCGTGACGCGCCCTCGCTGGCGCCACGCCGAGACGGACAATCAACTATTGCTAATTATTGCGCCTTCTCGTGCGCGGCCATGCCGACGGCCTTGTAATCATAGGTCGGATAGAATTCGGTGCGATAGGCGCCCCAGGCCTTGTCCTCGAGCGCGCGATTGACCTCGCGGAGCCGCGATGCCGGCAGCCGCAGTGTCACCACCTGGCCGATGCCCATCATCACATACCAGCTCACGACCTCGACGCCCACGGGCGGAAAGGCCTTGTAGTAGCCCTGCTTCTCGAGCTGTGCGTTGAGTTCGCTGAGCGGGCGCGACTGATCGTGCTTCAGGAACACCGTGATCATCACCGCATTGTCGGCGGTCGGCGGCGCTGCATTCTCCGCGGGCGCGGTCTGCGCATTCGCGGCTGATGAGAGCGTCAAGGCGCAAGCCAAGGTCGCCATCGCAAGCCATGATCCGGTTGCTCGCGCCATCGCGGTCTCCCTTCATCGTTGTGAAGATCGAGATCGCGATCATCGCGATGCCGGTGAAAGCTGTAAATCGCAAACCCCGGTGCGAGGCGCCGCGCATCGATCACAAATCATGCAGCAATGCACTGTAGCGGGTTGACTTCTCGCGCACGCATCGCGCGCCGACCTCATGTTCGTGTCATCTCAGTGCAAGCGCCGCGTGGTCGTCGACAGGCCCGCATAAGCGTCCTCTGGAAAGCTCTCGAACCAGCGCATCGATAGTACGCTGCCATTCGCGTCATCGGTGATTCGCTGCGCGTTCGGGACCCGCCACATGGAACTCACAAATATGCTCGTGAAACTACGCCATTCCGCCACAATTTCAGTATTTTCCCTATGAGTAGAAATACTGAGATTTGCCACATTCCTGCGAGAATTGTTGCAAACTCTAGGCGCGTCTGCCTCTATTTCCTTGTGAGCTGGCAACACATGGTCGCGTTCTCAGTATTCCTACTGAGTGCCGAGTTAACGCGGGAACAGCCTTAGGGTCGCTAGATCGGTCGCATGACACAGCACGAGCATCGAGCCGACGGGTCACATCTGTCGAAGTGGATGGAAGACCGCGCCCCATTCGAGAGCAATCGTGAGATTGTGGAACTCGCCGCACAGCGTGCGCGCGCTACGGAAGAGGCGGGCGCTGCGATCGCGCGCCAGTTCAACGGTCCGATGACGGCGCTCCTGCTCTACATGAACGAGATCAAGCAGCACAGTCATCAGTTCGCGCATTCGCCGGCAGCCCGAATCTACCTGCAGCAGGTGGTCGAGAACGCCCTGCAGCAGACCGAGCGCGTCTGCGCGATGCTGAAGCAGATTTCGGAGGTTCATCCGGGATCCGCTCCCGTTATCGATCAGAAGGCGGGATGGGACAGTCCGCCTGCGCGCATCAAGGACGAAAGCCCGCCGCCAAAGGTGACGGTTGTATCCAAGGCCGGCCAGAAGCCGCTGACGAGGCGCGAGCGCGAGGTGCTCCGTCTCATCAGCGAGGGCTATTCGAACAAGCAAGGCGCGCTACGCATGAAGATCAGCCCGCGGACATTCGAAAGCCATCGCGCCGAAGCGATGCGCAAGCTCGGCGCACGCAACACCGCCGATCTCGTCCGCAAGGCGCTGATGCAGTCGTCCTGAGCGCTGGAAGCGTTTTCAAGCGAAGCGGGCACAGGCCTGCGTCGCAATCAAGTTTAGGCAGATTGCGTAGACTTATCTGCGCAGAAACACGTCAAGACAGGAATCTACAGCTTCGGTTCTGATTCAATCAGAACCGAATTCGCGCTGGGCGCGCGACGGCCGCCGGGCACGGCCTATGCCTGCGGCAGGTCGAAGCAGTAGAGCGCAACAAAGCACGATGCGCTTGCGCCGAGCTTGCGCTTGAGCAAACAACGATTCGATTCAAATTGATAAGGAAGCGCCGGCGTAATCCGGGGCCGCTGGTCGACATCGGCACAGATCTCCTGGCTTACGCATTCGCGTCACCGGGCTACGAGGTGATTCAGATGTAATCTTCCGCGAAGGTGCGGATGCGCGGGGCTGGCCGCAGGTTTACCGCAGCAGGCTTCGGCGTTTCCGGGATGATCGTGATGGTCCAGGCCGCCGGAACGCGCGACTTGTTCTCCACGATGGATCGAACGTGGCCCGTAACCGTCGCGCCGGCCGAATGCGCGGTTGCGATCCTGCCGTTGAACTGTGCGATCCGAAAACGCCTGGCTTCCTTCTGGTCCGTCGTTTCGAACGTGAACATGTCAGCTCTCCCGTGTGCACTCCGATTATCGCCGGTTAAGCTTAGCCGTCCGTGAAAATTGAGAGCCGTAGAAGTACGGCCGGGTTTCCACGCGGGAAGCAAGCGCGCGGTCGCGCTTATGGCGTAACCGATTCGTACCCCTGAATCAGGCGGGTGTATTGGGCTTTCACCGTCGCGTAGCATTCGCAAGAGGTCTTCATCAGGCCGTCGAGATTGGTGATCTCTATATGGCCTCGGCTGTAGTGGATGAAATCCGCCTGCTGAAGCGTGTGCGCCACCAGCGAGACGCTGTTGCGGCGCGCGCCGATCATCTGCGCCATCGCTTCCTGCGTCAGCACGATCTTGTCGCTTCCGGACAGGTCGCGGGTGTGCAGGAGGCATCGTGCGAGCCGCGATTCCACGGTGTGCGAAGCGTTGCAGCCGGCGGTCTGCTGGACCTGCGCATCGACCGCAAGCCCGTGCCGCGCCAGCGCGTAGCGCAACGTCGCGCTGCGGTCGGCGGCGAGGCGAAGCTGCTCGAGCTCGATGGTCGAAGCGATGCCGGGCACCACCACCACCGCGCAGTTCAGCGCGGTCGCGTCCCCCAGCGCGGCGAACGCGCCGAAGATGCTGTCGCGCCCGACCAAGGCGATCTGCACGTGCTCGCCGCGCGCGAGCTTTACGACCAGGGAAATCGCACCCCTCTGCGGCAGGTAGGCTCGCTTGAGCACTTCATCGACCTCGACCAGGACCATGTCCTGGATGAGATCGACTGTGCGCAGATGCGGGCGGATCAGTTCGAAATCGGATGCCGACAGCGCGGACAAGAATCCGTTCGGCGAACGAGGAACCGAATCCAAAGCAGTCTCCTGCCTCATTGCTAGAGCGTGATGAAGTTAGGTTCGTGCATATCCTGAGTTTGCCAAGTAGCTTGCGCATTCTTTGGGCGTGAAGAGC
>NZ_JCAMOR010000087.1:0-28393 GCF_059512385.1 Bradyrhizobium sp. Crot121
GACAGGAAGCCGTAGCCGGGATGGACGGCCTCGGCGCCGGTCTTGCGGCAGGCCTCGACGATCTTCTCGATCACCAGATAGCTCTCCGCCGCCGCCGGCGGGCCGATCAGCACAGCCTCATCGGCCATCTCGACATGCAGCGCATCGCGGTCAGCCTCGGAGTAGACCGCGACTGTCTCAATCCCCATACGGCGCGCAGTCTTGATGATCCGGCAGGCGATCTCGCCGCGATTGGCGATCAGGATTCGTTTGAACATGTGCTTCTTGCTTGAGCGTTTGGGCAGGATCTTCGCCCGCAATGTGGTACGGGCGGTGGGCGTCTCAATTAACGTGGTACAGGAAAACTCAGGAGAGGCAACGGTCTATATGGAGGCGGCCGGCTTGCACCCGGCGCCCGAAGCCATCAACCCGAATAGGTATTAAATCTACCACGCACATGGGCGCGAGAGACGGCCTTCATCAGCTCGCTGACCTCGTTTTCCAGATAGTCATTGGCCACGATCAGCGCGCGGACGGTGGCCCGCATATCCCCGCCGCAGGCCGCGATCGCCTCATCCACGGCAGCTTCTAAGCCGTCGATATCCTCGCTGCTGGCACTGGGAAGAGAGGACATCTGGCGGTTTCCGGGATGCGGGGCGAGCACTTATGTTCTCTTTTTGTTCTCAACAAGTCAACCATGGATCGGTCACTGTCGACCAGTTCCGGCGGCTTTTTCCCAACGCGGAATAGCTTCGCGGGAGCTTCGTGCTAGAGCATGATCCGGTGGAAACCGGTTTTCCCTCGCGACAAACGCGAAGCGTTTGCGCGGAGATCATGCTCAAACAAGAAAGATGAGATCATGATCCGATTCCGTCCAATCGGCTCATGATCTAGAACCTTTGCCCCCGCACGCCACCCCATCGATGCAGACCATGCCATTACGCACATTGATCGCAGGGCTGATCCTGATAGCCCTTCCGGCGAGCCAAGGCTTCGCCGCCAACGCTACCGTCAGGGACGGCAGCACGCTGCAGCTCGGCAACGTGACCTATCGGCTCGATGGCATCGACGTGCCTCCGATCGACCAATTGTGCATCGACGAGCATGCCGAGAGCTGGACCTGCGGCATCGAGGCCCGCGACCAGTTGGCGAAGCTAATCGGCGATCGTCAGGTCCGCTGCGACGATCTCGGTCCCGACCCGGCCTACAAGAAACGACATCTCGGCGTGTGCAAGATCGAAGGCGACCCGACCAGCCTTAGCGAGGTGATGGTCCAGCGGGGCTTTGCCCTGAACGTCGAGGCTTCCGCCACCGGCCGCTTCAAGCCTGACGAGGCGCGCGCCAGGGAAGACCGCCAGGGCATGTGGAAAGGCTGCTTTGTTGCCCCGCAGGAGTTCCGCCGCGGCAAGCAGGACGGCGCGCTGCTGGGCGCATCATGTCCCGCCGACCGCGATCGCGCGATCCGCGACGTGCTCTTCCCTGAAGATCTTCCCATGCCGGCAAGCTGCAACATCAAGGGTAAGTTCGCCGTGCGCGCCCGCGTCACCGGCGATATCGGCATCTACCACTTGCAGGCGTGCCGCAGTTACCCTGGATTAACCAGGCCAGACCGCTGGTTCTGCTCTGAAGATGACGCACAGGCGGCGGGGTTCCGCAGGGCCTATAACTGCAGGCCCGGCACCAAGGCCAAATGATGCTGGCAAGCCCTCTTTCGTTGTGTGAGACTACGGAAAGAGGTCGCCCGCCCCGATGCCGCCAGACCCTATGAACGTCCTTCCCGAGACGGTCGCCGCTGAACGGCTGCGCCAGCATCTGGAAGAAATTGCCCGCGAACGTGACCGCGCGCATCGCGAATTGCAGGAGCGCGAGGCGGAGCTTGCCCGGATCCAGCGTATCGGCCGCGTCGGCGGTGTCGAGGTCGATTTCCGCGAGGGCTTCCGCAACCGCCGCTCGCCGGAATACCTGATCATCCATGGACTGGGGTCGGATGCGGTGAACGAAACCCACGAGGATTGGGTCGACCGCATCCACCCCGACGATCGTGACCGCGCGATCGGGCATTTCTTCGATGCCCTGGCCGGGACGAGCGGAGACTATATGGCGGAATACCGGATCCTCCGTCCGAGCGACGGTGAGGTCAGGTGGATCGCCGTCATCGGGGAAATCGAGCGCGACCGCGACGGCCGCGCACTCCGTCTGGTCGGCGCCCACATCGACATCACCGAACGCATGCTCGCCCAGGAAAAGCTGCGCGAAAGCGAGGAGCGCTTCCGCCTCATCGCCGACAGCGCGCCGGTTCCGATCTGGGTGACCAAACTCGACCGCACCCGCTCCTTCGCCAACCGGGCCTATATCGATTTCCTCGGCCTTCCCTTCGAAGAAGCCATCAAGTTCGACTGGCGCAAGCGGCTGCACCCTGACGATATGTCGCGCATCGTGCAGGAATCGATCGCGGGCGAAGCTTCGCTCAAGCCTTTCGTGCTGGAGGCGCGCTATCTGCGCGCCGACGGCGAATGGCGCTGGCTCAGGTCGGAGTCACAACCGCGCTGGGATCCGACCGGCAACCACATCGGCTTCATCGGGGTCGCCCACGACATCACCGCGGCCAAGCAGGCCGAGATCGAACTGCGCCGGCTGAACGAAACGCTCGAACTGCGTATCTCCGAGCGCACCGCGCAGCTCGAAGCCAGCGAAGCGCAAATGCGCGCGATCTTCGAGACCAGCCACCAGTATCAGGTGCTGCTCAATCAGCACGGCGACGTGCTCCATGCCAACCGGACGGCACTGGCCGGCATCCGCGCCGAGGCCCGTGATGCCATCGGCAAGCCGTTCTGGGAAACGCCCTGGTTCGTCGCGACCGACGACTTGCCCAAGCTGGTTCGCAACGCCTTCATGGCGGTCATGAAGGGCGACGACGTCAAGACCGAGATGATGCTGCGGCTTCCGGTCGGCGAGCGCTATTTCGATTTCGCGATGCGGCCGCTTCGCGACCAGCACGGCACTGTGATTGGCGCCGTGGCCGAAGCCGTCGACATCACCGAACGCCGCCAGGGCGAAGAGGTGCTACGGCAATCGCAGAAGATGGAAGCCGTCGGCCAGCTCACCGGCGGCGTGGCCCACGACTTCAACAATCTGCTGACCATCATCCGCTCCGCGACCGACTTCATGCGCCGCCGCGACCTGCCCGAAGAGCGCCGTCATCGCTACATCGACGCGATCTCCGAGACGGTGGAGCGCGCCTCCAAGCTGACCGCGCAGCTATTGGCGTTCGCCCGCCGCCAGCCGCTGAAGCCGCAGGTCTTCAATGTCGGCGCGCAGGTCGAGGGCGTGACCCAGCTTATCCGGCCGCTGGTCGGTGCGCGCATCCAGATCGACGTCGAGATCGACGACCCCGATTGCTTTGCGATCGCCGACATCGCCCAATTCGAGACCGCACTGATCAATCTCGCGGTGAACGGCCGCGACGCCATGGACGGCGAAGGCCGCCTCTCCATTGCGGTGCGGAAGGTGCGGGGCATCCCTGCCCTGCGTGCCCAGCCGGCGCGCCGCGGCGACTTTGTCGCGATCACCATGGCCGATAGCGGCAGCGGCATCGCGCCCGATCATCTGCAATCGATCTTCGAACCGTTCTTCACCACCAAGGAAGTCGGCAAGGGAACCGGGCTTGGCCTGAGCCAGGCATTTGGCTTTGCCAAGCAGTCCGACGGCGACATCGATGTCGTCAGTACGCTCGGACGAGGCGCGGCCTTCACGATCTATCTGCCGCAGGCAGCACGACCGGCCGATGCGGCGTCCGCTGCAGCCATCGCCAGCGAGCCGGCAACCACGGGCCGCGGCTACCGCGTCCTGGTCGTGGAGGACAATGACGAGGTCGGGCAGTTCTCCACCGAGCTGCTCGAAGATCTCGGATACTCGGTCAAACGCGTGGCGAATGCCAATGCAGCGCTTGCCCTGTTGTCCGAAGACGAGTTTTCCGCCGACCTCGTATTCTCCGACGTCATCATGCCCGGCATGAACGGCGTGGAGCTCGCCAGCGTGATCCGCGACCGCTATCCCGGGCTGCCGGTCGTCCTGACCAGCGGATACAGCAACGTGCTCGCCGAAAATGCGCATCGCGGATTCGAGCTGATCCAGAAACCCTATTCGGTCGAGTCGCTGTCGCGCATCTTACGGAAAGCGATCGTCGATCGGGGGTCGATCAGTTCGACCGTCTGAGCCTTAACGTCTGCGGCCTTAACCTCTGCCCTCCGTTGGAACGACATCCGCCGTCGGCGGTTCTTGCCGATAAACGGAGGATTAAGACGATGGCACCCTCATCGCGTCAACGACGCGTCACCGGCAGGGTGATGCACGAATTCAAGCATGGCGAACTGAAGAGCGGCCGTGGCGGCCGCGCCGGCAAGGTCAAGAATCGTCGGCAGGCGATCGCCATTGCGCTGCAGGAAGCGGGCGCCTCCAAATACCAGAGCGAGCGCAGCAACCGTCGTGACCTGCGCCGCACCGAACAAAAGGAAGCGCAGGGCCGTACCGCCCAGCAGGAGCGCGAGGGCAAGTCGCATGTCGGGGCTTCCGGCAAGCGGGAAAGCAGCCGCGCGATGGGCGGCCGCAATGCCCGCAAGCTCACCGCCCGCGGACGCAAGGCGGCACGCTCGCGCGCCCGCAAGCGCGACGGACATACGCGGCGAGAGCTTTACGCGAGGGCGCAGCAACGCGGAATCGAAGGCCGCTCGAAAATGACGAAGCGGCAGTTGGAGAACGCGCTCGGCGTGCGCTAAGCGCGTCTCCTTTTGCTATTGGCACTATTGGGCCGCGATATCGATGAGGGCGATGCCGAGGTCCGCCCTCTTCTTCCGCCGAAGCTTCGCCGGCGCTTCCGTCAGCACAACCTCGAGCGTCGGCCGCACCACGCCCGCGAGCAGGTGGCCGCCGCGCGTGGAGCCATCCGACAGCCCGAGCACGATGTGAACGTGCAGACTGGCCTTGCCGTCATCGCCGATCGCGACGTCGCCGATCGCGCTCAGCACCTCGCATTGCTCGTTGACCTCGATCTTCCGGTAGGATTTCGAGCCGAAATCGAACCAGCCGACGGTCGCCTTCTCGAACGCGCCGATCGCGGTCAGCGTCGCCGCCGAGATCCTGGCCTCGTTGGCGAACTTTGTCAGCGCCGCGAATGCTTCCTCGCCGGTGTCGAGGATGACGACATGGACCTGCGCGCCCGGCTCGTCGGAGATCAATTTGCTTTGCATCGGCTGGCTCGCTTCATCAGGCTGCGCTGCGCTGGGTGTGGCGGCCTTCCTTCACCTCCTCGATGATCTTGGCACTGAAGGCTTCGAGATCGCCGGGATTGCGGGACGTGATCACGCCCTGGTCGGTCACCACCTGGGAGTCTTCCCACTTGGCGCCGGCATTCATCACATCGGTCTTGATCGACTTGTACGAGGTCATCCGCCGCCCCTTGGCGATGCCGGTTTCGATCAGAAGCCAGGGCGCGTGGCAGACCGCCGCGACGACCTTCTTGGCGTCGAATATCTCCTTGATGAATTTCAGCGCCTTCGGCTCGGCCCGCAGCAGGTCCGGATTGATCTGTCCGCCCGGCAGCACGATCGCGTCGTAGTCGGACGCGGAGACCTGGTCGAGCGTCTTGTCGACCTTCACCGGCCGGCCCCAATCCTTGATGTCCCAGCCCTTGATCTCGCCCGCGGCCAGCGAAATCACGTCGACGGTTGCGCCGGCCTTCTTGAGCCGGTCGCGCGGCACTTCCAGTTCCGACTGTTCGAAGCCGTGGGTTGCGAGGATTGCGATCTTCTTGCCTTTCAAGTCCATGGGAAACTCCGTCGCAGTGGATGGGAGATGCCGACCAATCGGCAATGCCGAACATCGTTCCTGCGCAACGGCGAATTGATCCCCGCTTCGCCCGGAACCGAGGCTGACGCTATTTCGGATTCGGCTGCACGAGCCCCGCTGCCGGATCCTGCAACTTGCCCTCACGCGCAAGCTTCACCGCGTTGCCGAGCGCTCGCGCGACATTCAAGGTCTGTTCCTGGAACGCTTTGTCCTCATCGAGTGCCTGATGTGAGGTCGCGTAAGGCTCCATGTAGCCGATATAGCCGTCGAGCTCACCCGTTCGGCCGACCGGGATCAGCCCCATATCCGTCAGCCAATCCGATAGCGAACGTCGCATCGTTTCCGCGCCAACGGAATCTCCGTGCACGACGAGACCAAAGTTGCGGCCGGCGAGATGCCGCGGATAAGGCCAGCCCTTCAACTCGAGCGCCTTGGCTTCATCCGCGTGTTTGCCGTGGGTGGAGGTCGGGTCGGGATTGCAGCCATCGGCACAAACCATCCGGTCGATCATGGCTTTCAGCCCCGTCGGCGCGTGATACCAATTCACCGGCGATACGATGAGGATGCCGTGCGCCGCCACCCATAGCGGATAGATATCGTTCATCCAGTCGTCGGTCTGGCCGAGCGCGTAATTCGGATAGCAACTGCAGGGCCAGTGACACAGCGCAGGCGATGTCGAGACGCAGGACTTGCAGGGATGGATTTGCTTGCCGAACTCGGACGCCAGTCGCGAGAGATCGAGGATGTCGACGGCAAGCCCCATCTCGACGAACACAGGCTCGGCGAGCTTGACCAATCGCCAGCTCTTGGACATTTCACCGGGGCAGGTATGCTCGCTGCGTGAGGAGCCGTTGATGATCAGGATGCGCGGTCTCTCCGCCGCATCGTCGTGGCGCCGCTGCGCCGCCAGGATCGCCTCGCGCGCCGCGAGCCAATCCACCGCCAGTTCGTATTCCGGATCGGCGAAGCCCGGCCCCGCTTTACGCGTCAGCGGCGACTTGCGCGAATGACTGTAGGCATCCCACGCCACGTCGATGATGGCATCGATCTCGCGCTGCAGCGGCCTGAAGGCCGGATCGACGAAGCGGCTGCGGTAGCGTTGCGCAAACTCCTCGCGCCGCAATTTGACTGATGGCATCCCCTTGCGGACGTCCGGCGCCGTCATGTCGCACCCCGCCGTAGATGAACGTTAGATGACATGTCGCGTTAACAACACGACATCGGCGACGGTTCCGGCGCGGCGAGAAAGGAGTGCGGCCAGGATGTCCGAGAAGCTGGACCGCATGGTCAAGACGGCGCTTGACGAAACTCGTCTGCTTGTCCTCGGCATCCAGGTCCTGCTCGGATTTCAATTCCAGGCCTTCTTCCAGACCGGCTTTCCATCGCTCTCCTCCGCGTCGAAAATGCTCTGCGCCGTTGGGCTTGCGCTGCTGACGCTTTCGCTGGGGCTCCTGATCATCCCCTCGATGGAACACCGGATGGTCGAGGGAGGTTCATCGTCGAAGCGCCTCGTCCACGCGACGTCTTTGTACGCGACCGCCGGCCTGGTTCCCTTCTCCTTGAGCCTTGGCGTTGCCGCCTATGTCGTGATCGAACGACATTTCGGCTGGTTCGCCGGTACCACCAGCGGACTCGCGCTGATACTCGCATCAAGCTTTGCGTGGTTCGGATTGGAGCTGTTTCACCGGGAGAGAACACCAATGCCCGATTCAGGAGGAACAACCCCGCTCGCGACAAAAGTCGAGCAACTGCTGACCGAAGCGCGGGTCATCATCCCCGGCGCACAGGCCCTGTTCGGCTTTCAATTCATCGCCATGCTTACCGCTGGATTTGATGAGATGCCGCAGACGGCAAAGATCGTGCATGCCGTCGCGCTCGGCCTCGTCGCCGTGAACGTCATCCTCCTGATGACGCCAGCCGCCCTGCACCGGCTCTCCTATGGCGGCGCAGATTCTCCGAGATTTCTGCGCACAGCCTCCGCGCTGGTGACAGCGGCGCCGCTGTTTCTGGCCGCGGGCATAGCCGCAGAGAGCTACGTCGTGCTCCGCAAATTCACCAATAGCGAACTCGCCGCCACTTACGCGGCGGCGAGTTTTCTCGTCCTGATCGGATTCTGGTACGCTCTGCCGCTGATCGTGCGATGGACGCGCCACCAGCGCAAGGCGTGACGCCGCGGCGTCACTTGCGATTCTTGTCCAGCGCCTCCGCCATCTCGAGATGGTGCCGCAGCGTCGGCAGCGTCTTGCCGGCCCAATCCTTCAGCTTCGGATTGTCGCCGCTCTTGGCGTAGCGTTCGAACAGCGACACCGCATCCTTGTGCGCGCTCACCTGCATCGGGTTATATTGGCTTGCAAAGTTCTCCGGTTTGGTGTCGCGCAGCTTGTCGAGCTTGCTTTGCGAGGATGAATCCAAGCCCGATGGAATCGGCACGCCCTCGCCGCTCGTGACCAGCCCCTTCAGCTCGCTGCTGGTCTTGGTGTGATCGGCGATCATCTGGGACGCGAATTTCTTCTCTTCCGCATTGCCCTTCTGCTCGGCGATCTTGCCTGCCTCGATCTCCAGCATATCGCTGGTCGCCGCTTCCTTGACGAAATCGGCCGTCGAGGGAGCGACGCCCAGTACCGAATTGACGCCGGTCTTCTCGCCGACCGATTGCGCGGCTGCCGAGGTGGAAATAAGAGCGACGGCAACCGCCGTCACCACGATCGATCTTTTCATGGTGCTTGCCTCTCCTCGGGATCGTGAGCGGCAAACTCGTGGCCGAAATTTTCGTTCCTATGCGCGGGTGCGCCCGCGAAACCATCACGGCCGTCAAAGGTTTGTACTCTCGAAGGGAGAATCCGATGGCGCTTTTCCGGGTGCAGCCAACCCGTGCTGATAAGGCAATCGCCGACACCGTATCGGAATACACAACGCCGACAGCCGAGCGGGTCGCCGAGGTCCTGACCTGGGGCGCGGATGAGCACGTGCTCAGCGCGCTTGCGTTGGGCTGGTGGCTTTATTCTCGCGACAAGGACGCGAAGCAGCGCCGCAACAGCAACCACATCCTCCTGACCACGATCGTCGCGACTATCCTGCCCCACGTGCTGAAAACGGTATTCGACCAGGAGCGCCCCGATCGACGGACAGCCCGAGGTCACCTTCATGGCGTGCCGTTCTCCGGCAAGCCCGAGGACGCCTTTCCGTCCGGCCATGCGATTCACGTCGGTGCGATCGCCTCAGCCGCAACCGTGCTTCCGCCGGCAAAGCGCAACGTGGTATGGGCGATCGGTGGAGGCCTGGTGCTGACACGCGTCGTCCTGCTTGCGCATTGGCTGAGCGATGTCGTTGCCGGCCTTGCGATCGGCGCGCTGACCGAACGGCTGTTGCGTCCCATCACAGGCTACGGCATGGATCGGCGCAAACCCTGAAATATCGCCGATCAGGCAGCGTCTTCCACCTCGGCTTCGGCCGCCAGCATCCTGCGGATATCCTGTGCAGTGCGCGCCGCACTGAACAGATAGCCCTGCATCTGGGTACATCCCAGCATGTGCACGGTGTCACGCTGCTGCTCGGTTTCGACGCCCTCCGCCGTCGTGATCATATCGCGGTCGGCCGCGATGCTCACCACCGCGCGAATGATCGACGCCGACGAGCTGTTGCGGGTGACTTCCTTGACGAAGCTGCGGTCGATCTTGATCTTGTCGAACGGGAAACGCTGCAGATATTGCAGCGAGGAATAGCCGGTTCCGAAATCATCCAGCGCGATGTGGACGCCGAGCGCGCGGAGCTGGTTGAGTGCGATCAGCGCGGCATCATCGTCCGCGATCAGCACGGCCTCGGTGATTTCGAGCTCGAGGCGGCGCGGATCGAGCCCGCTCTCGGCCAATGCCGCTGCGACCTTCAACGACAACGCATCCGACTTGAACTGAATTGGCGATACCGCCACCCGCACATGGGCGGGCCAGGTGGCAGCCTCAGTGCAGGCGGTCCGCAGCACCCACTGCCCGATCTCCTCGATCAGGCCCGTCTCCTCCGCGACCGGAATGAATTCGGCCGGCGATACCATGCCGCGCACCGGATGCCGCCAGCGCACCAGCGCCTCGCAGCCGGTCACCTCGTCGCTGCGCAGGTCGACGAGCGGCTGGTAATGGATTTCAAACCCGCCCTCGACCAGCGCAGTGCGCAGATCGGCTTCGAGCTCGCGGCGAAGCTTGGCCTCCTTCTCCATTTCCGGCTCGAAGAAACGGTGGGTGCGGCGACCGGCAGCCTTGGCTGCGTACATCGCAAGGTCCGCGCGTTTCAGCAAGCCGAGCAGATCGGTACCATCCCGCGGCGCGACCGCGATGCCAATGCTGGCGTCGCCGGACAAGTGATGGCCGTGGCAATCGAATGGCGTCCGCAGCGCCTGATAGATCCGTTCAACCAGCGCGCTGACATCGCCATCGGCCGTGATGCCGCGTTGAACGATAGCGAACTCGTCCCCGCCGAGACGCGCGATGAAATCCTCCGGTCCGATCGACTGCCGCAACAGTTCGGCGACACCTCTGAGGAACTCATCACCGATCAGATGGCCGAGCGAATCGTTGATGCGCTTGAACTCGTCGATATCGATATAGAGGATCGCGAACTGCACATCGGCTGTTTCGAGCAGCAAGCCTTCGGCGTGGCGCTGGAACAGCGTCCGGTTCGGCAAATTGGTCAGCGGATCGTAATGGGCGAGATGTTCGATCTTCGCCTCGACACGGCGCCGCTCGGTCACGTCCTCGAATGTCGTGGCCCAACCCCCGTCCGGTGAATGTTTGAAGATCATTCGGATAATTCGCCCGTCCTGCGTCGAGAAATGGCGTTCGCCGATCTCGCTGCTGTTGGGTCCGATGAAGTGCGCGCAATATTCGTCGACATCGCCGATAAAGGATCCGATCGCCTGACGGTGCAGCACGAGATCGCGCAGGTAGCATCCGGGCTTGGCGACGTCAGGCGATACGCCGAGCATATCGAGATAGCGCTGATTGCAGACCACGAGCCGGCCCGACGCATCGAACAGCAACAGCCCCTGGGTCATGTTGTTGATGGCGGTGTCGAGATGAAGGCTCTTCTCCGATAGCTTCTGGCGCGCGGCCTCATGCTGTCGCTGCAGTTGTCTCACGATCGGGAAGATCGTGACGATGACGACGACGATCGCCAGGATCGCAGCGCTGAACTGCAGTTTCGTCTGCGCCCGCCAGTTGGCGAGCGCGGTCGAGGTCTTGGTCGTGGCAACGATCAGGATCGGAAAATGAGTGAGCGGTCGAACTGCCCCGATCTTGTCTTCGGCATCTTCGTTGCTGAAGCGCCCCGAGATATTCCCGTCAAGCGTCAGCGCCTTCTGGAATGGCCGGAGACCGGCTACGCTCTTGCCGACCGCCCCGTCATCCTTGGGGTAGCGGGCGATCACCGTGCCGTCGCGATGGATCATTGAGATGATTGTGTCGCCACTCAGCGCCAGAGAGGCGACGAAATCCTCGAACTGGCTGGGCTCGACGCCCCGGCTGGAAAAGCCGATGATGGCGCCATTACCGTCGACAATCTTGCGGGCGAACAGCGTCGTCCACTTGCCCGTGACGCGGCTCACGGCGGGCTCGACGATGACATCCGGCGTCGGCTTGCCGGAGGTGAACTCCCTGAAATATCGCCGATCCCTGACATTGAGGTCGGGCACCGGCCACATCTCGGAGGAATTAATCAGCCATCCCTCGGCATTGAACAGATTGAGACCACCAACATGCGGCAGCGCCGCAAGCCTGGTGCGCAGCATTTCGTGCGCACTCAGCAGTGACATCACCTTTTCGAACTGATCGGCCGTATCGACCCCGTCCGCCCGCATGTTGGCGACGACATCATCGTGCACGTGCTGGAGATCGGAGAGCTGCTGATCGAAATGGCGGGACAGCAGCAGCGCCGTGTTGGAGAGTTCGCGTTCGGCAAGATCGAGCGCGCGCTCCCGGAATTGCAGCGCCAGGTACCCTGTGCCGAGCCCGATCGCGGCCACGAGCGCAGCCGCGCACAGCACGAGCCACTGAATTGCGCTCAATCGCGCTGGCGCCGCGGCGGCCCATTTCGGCCACCACCGGCTCTGCAAGATATCGCTCTTGGCCGAGCTGTCTGACATTTCCCTGCCCCTACAAGCGCTTGTTGTAGGAGACACAACCCAAGAGGGCGTTAGGAAAATGAGTTATCAGCCGGTTAACATGGAACTTTGTTTCTGAGTGTTACCAGATTTCGACCGCGCAACATCGCTTGTGCGGTATTGGACGTTACGCAGTTTATGAGAGATTTAGGTGTTTGCTGGATGGTGGCAGCCGGCAATCTTCATTCGGGCGATCTCACCGGGGCGGCCAAGCGCGCAGCAGGATGAATGATTTCACGCAATCGGTGGCAACGGCGCTCTCGCTGATCGCCAGTCTTGACGCTGAGCTGATCGGCATCGTCCTGCTATCGTTGCGCGTCAGCCTGACGGCGAGCCTGCTGGCGCTGCTGATCGGCGCCCCCCTCGGCGTCCTGCTCGCGATTAGCCGGTTTCAGGGCAGGCAGGCCACGATCGTGCTGGTGAACGCCATGCTCGGCCTGCCGCCCGTGGTGGTCGGACTGGCGCTTTACCTCCTGCTGTCGCGTTCCGGTCCGCTCGGCTTTGCCGGACTGCTCTTCACGCCGAGCGCCATGATTGTCGCGCAGACGATCCTCGCCACGCCGATCGTGGTCGCACTCGTGCACCGTCCGGTCTCGCTATTGTGGGCGGAATATGCCGACCTCATGCGCACCGATGGCATGTCGCGTCTGCGCAGCATGGCGCTGTTGTCGTCGCTTGGCCGCGCCTCGCTGTTGACCGCGTTCCTCGCCGCGTTCGGCCGCGCCATCGCCGAAGTCGGCGCCATCATCATCGTCGGAGGCAATATCCGCAGCTACACCCGGACCATGACGACTGCGATCGCGCTGGAAACCAGCAAGGGCGAGTTGCCACTCGCGCTCGGGCTCGGCCTGATCCTGCTCGGCCTCAGCGTGACCGTCAGCACGGTCGCGTTCCTGCTAGTCGGACGCGTTGGGGAAAAATAGCTGCTCGCCCCCGACCTTGTAGTCGGCGATCACCTTCTGTCCCTCGGCGGAGATCAGCCAGTCGACGAAGGCCTGGCCATCCTTGGCTTTCACGGTCGGGTGCTTGGCCGGATTGACCAGCATCACGCCATATTGGTTGAACAGGCGCCGGTCGCCCTCGGTCAGGATCGCGAGATCGCCGCGCTTCTTGAACGACAGCCAAGTGCCGCGATCGGAGAGCACATAGGCATTGTCGGATGCGGCCATGTTGAGTGCGGGCCCCATGCCCTGCCCGATCTCGCGATACCAGGATCCCTTCGCCGTCGCGATGTCGATGCCCGCCTCCTTCCATAGCCGCAATTCGGCCTGGTGCGTGCCGGAGCGGTCGCCACGCGAGACGAAGGTCGCCTTCGCGGCGGCGATCTTTTTCAGCGCTTCCGTGACGTCCTTACCGCCGGCAATATGCGCCGGATCGGCCTTTGGCCCGATCACCACGAAATCGTTGTACATCACGTCCTGGCGCTTGACGCCAAATCCTTCGGCCAGGAACTTCTCCTCCGCCGGGCGATCATGCACGAACACCACGTCGGCATCGCCTCGCCGTCCGATGTCGAGCGCCTGGCCGGTGCCGACCGCGACGACCTTGACACCGATCCCGGTTGCCGCCGTAAAGCGCGGCAAGAGGAAACCGAACAGCCCGGATTGCTCGGTCGATGTCGTCGATGCCACCGTGATTGAGCGCTCCTGCGCGAACGCGCTGGAGATCATGAGAAGAGTTGCGACCACGATTCGTGCGAGCATTTCCCCACCTCCGCCAAGCCGGCTGTCTACGAAGTTCTACTTCATCTCAGCCTGCCCGACCATAAGCGAGGCGATCCGCCGCAGCGATCGGAGGCTCGGCTTTTACAATGCCCCTAACTGCGCGACTCCGTCGTCGCGCCGTCATGTTCGGGGTCACAAGGAACAAGCGGCCGCCGGCGAAAGCATAACGTTATAGCATTCAGCACTCTGCTGACTTGAATCGGTACCGGGGCGGCGCTAACTAATGGCATGGACTCTCGCTTCGCCGCACCGGATTCTTCGACCCGCAGGGCCTCGTCGCGCCGGTGGCGCAGCCTGCTTGCGGGACTGATCTCGCTAGCGCTCGTGCTGTCCTTCTTTCACGGTCTCGGCTTCGACAGCGACGATACAGTGCCGGCACTGTCGATCGCGCAACTCGCCGGTGATGCCACCGACAAGGCTCCCGTCCATCCAGCATTCCCCCATGGCGATCATTGCTTGACCCACGTATCGACCGTGGCGACACAGGAGACGTCGATCACGATCGAGTATACCGCGCACGCCTATCGCTTCCTTGCCATACGTGCCCCCGAAGCGGCCGAACCGATCTCTCCCTTCAAGCCACCCCGCGCCTGATCCGATCGGCATGACCGATCCGGCCGCGCTGCCTCCCGGCAGCGCGCCCAACTTGCACGCATGGCTATGGCAGCAGCGCCGGGCTCGGACCCGCGCGCGGCGGGAAGGCATATATGAGACGGATTCTTCTTTTCGTTGCCGGCATCATCATCGGCAGCGGCCTGGGCATCACGGTTTGGTCGCATTGGCCGCTGTCGGGAACGCCAGCGCAACCGGAAGCGGCGACGACCGGGACAGCAAAAGCCGAAAGCGAGGATCACGGCACCGAGCGCATCGTGCTGAGCGAGGAGCAGATCAGCGATGCCGGCATCAGGCTGGCACCGGTTGCGGGCGGTACGCTCAGACGCCATTTCCTGGCGCCAGGCTCGCTTATTCCCGACGCCGACCACGTCGGCCGCGTCTCCGTACGCGTGCTGGCAACGGTCGCCGAACTGCGCAAGCGCCTCGGCGACAGCGTCGAAAAAGGTGAGATCGTCGCCGTCATCGAAAGCCGTGAGGTGGCGGACGCCAAGAGCGAATACCTCGCCGCGCGGCTGACCAACGATCTGCAGCAGACGCTCTACAACAGACAAAAGAGCTTGGCCGAAAGCCGGGCCATGTCGGAAAACGAATTCCTGCGGACCCAGCTCACGGCCAATGACGCACGGATCAAACTCGACGGCGCCAGGCAAAAGCTGTTCGCGCTGGGTCTGTCCGAACAGGAGATCGCCGATCTCCCGAACCAGCCGCCGGAAAGCCTGCGCGAGCAATATTTGCGTGCGCCGATCTCAGGCCGCGTCTCCGAGCGGCGCGTCGACCTCGGCGGGCTGATCGGCCGCGAGGGCCAGGAAAGCGAACTGTTCGTCATCGTCAATCTCGATGATATCTGGGTCGATCTCGCGGTCTCCCCGGAAGACATCGCCGCCGTGCGCGAGGGCGGTCTGGTCACGATCCGCGCCATCGGTAGCGACGACGAAGCGGTGGCGCGGGTGATCTTTGTCAGCCCCCTGCTCGATCGCGAGACCCGCAACGCCCGCGTCATCGCGACTCTGCCGAACCGGGATCACCGATGGAGGCCCGGCACTTTCGTCACGGCGGAAGTGCCACTCGGCGGCGAGCCCTCCAAGGTCATCGTCTCGAAGAAAGCGCTTCAGACCGTCAAGGGCAACGCCACGATATTCGTGCGCGACGCCGAAGGGTTTGAGGCGCGACAGGTGCGTACCGGTCGCGAGGATGATGACGACGTCGAGATCGTGAGCGGCCTTGCTCCGGGAGAGACGATCGCCGTCGCCAACACGTTCACGCTCAAAGCTGAACTGGAAAAGGCCGAAGCGGAGCATGGCCATGATTGAGGCGATCATCGGCTTCTCCGTTCACCGCCGCTGGGTGGTCGTTGCGCTCTGCGCCGTCGTCATGGCGCTCGGCGGCTTTGCGTTGACGAGGGTATCGATCGACGCGGTGCCCGACATCACCAACAAGCAGGTGCAGATCAACACCGCGGCCCACGCGCTGTCGCCGCTCGAGATCGAGAAGCAGGTCACCTTTCCCGTCGAGACGGCGCTCGCCGGCGCGCCCGGCCTCGAGAGCACCCGCTCGCTGTCGCGCAACGGCTTTTCGCAGGTGACCGCGGTCTTCAGCGAATCGACCGATATCTACTTCGCGCGTCAGCAGGTCACCGAACGCCTCACCGAGGTTCGCGCACGCCTGCCGCAAGGCATCGAGCCGCGGATCGGTCCGATCTCGACCGGGCTCGGCGAGATCTACATGTGGACCGTCCGCTTCGCCGACAAACCGGTCGAAGCCGACGGCGCGCCGGGCCTGCAACGGGACGGAAGCTTTGTCACCAGCGACGGGGCGCGGCTCAAAGGCGACATCGAGAAGAACGCCTATTTGCGCACGGTGCAGGACTGGATCATCCGGCCGCAGATCAAGACCGTGCCCGGCGTTGCCGGCGTCGATACGATCGGCGGCTATCTCAAGCAGTACCAGGTCCACCCGGATGCGGCGAAGCTGATCGCGCTCGGCTTGACCTTTGCCGATGTTGCGAACGCGATCGAGGCCAACAATGTCAGCCGCGGCGCGCGCTATATCGAAAAGAACGGCGAGGGATTCGTCGTGCGCTCCGGCGGTCGCATCGAGAACATGGAGGAACTCGGCACCATCGTCGTCACTACGCGCGGCGGCATTCCGGTGCGGATCCGCGATATCGCCACCGTCACGATCGGCGGCGAAAGCCGGACCGGCAGTGCCAGCGAGAACGGCCACGAGGTGGTGGTCGGCACGGCGCTGATGCTGATCGGCGCCAACAGCCGCACCGTGTCGTCGGCGGTCGATGCGCGACTGCGCGAGATCGCGCCGACACTGCCGCCGGGTGTCGAGGTCAAGACCGTGCTCGACCGCACCCAGCTGGTCGATGCCACCGTCAGAACGGTTGCGACCAACCTGAGCGAGGGCGCACTGCTGGTCGTTGCTGTGCTGTTTGTCCTACTGGGCAATTTTCGCGCAGCGCTGATCACCGCGCTGGTGATCCCCGTGGCGATGCTGATGACTGCCATCGGCATGTGGCAGGGCCGCATCAGCGCCAATCTGATGAGCTTGGGCGCACTCGATTTCGGCCTGATCGTCGATGGCGCCGTCATCATCACCGAGAACGGCCTGCGCCATCTGGCGGAGCGGCAGCGCGACCTTGGGCGTCCCCTCTCCCGCGACGAGCGGCTGGCCACCGTGCGCGCCTCCGCGGTCGAGATGATCCGCCCGAGCCTCTACGGGCAGGCCATCATCCTCCTGGTTTACGTGCCGCTCCTCACCTTCACCGGCATCGAAGGCAAGATGTTCACGCCGATGGCCGTGACCGTGATCCTGGCATTGGCATCGGCATTCGTTCTGTCGCTGACGCTCGTTCCCGCAGCGATTGCCATTGCCGTCACGGGACGCGTACAGGAGCATGAAGGCAGGCTCGTCAGCGCCTTGAAGCACCTGTACCGGCCGCTGTTGCGCTATGCGATTGCCGCCCCGCTGCCCGTCATCGCAACGGCTGCAGTGCTGTTTGCGGTCGCACTCGCTGGCTTCGCGCGCCTCGGGCAGGAGTTCATCCCGTCGCTGGACGAGAAGAACATCGCCATGCATGCGCTGCGGATTCCCAGCACCGCGCTGTCGCAATCGCAGGCGATGCAGCTTGCGGTCGAGAACGCCGTCAGCCGTTTGCCGCAGGTCGCCTTCGTCTTCTCCAAGACCGGAACGGCCGAGGTCGCGAGCGACCCGATGCCGCCGAACGCGTCCGACACCTTCATCATGCTCAAGCCGCGCGATCAATGGCCGGATCCGTCGATGACGAAGGAGGAACTGGTCGAGCAGATCGCAAGCTCCGTCAATCGCGTGCCCGGAAACGTCTATGAATTCACCCAGCCTATCCAGATGCGCTTCAACGAGCTTCTGGCCGGCGTTCGCGGCGACATCGCCGTCAAGGTGTTCGGCGACGAGTTCGAGCCGATGCTGAAAGCGGCCAACGAAGTGGCCTCGGTCCTGCGCTCGGTGCATGGAGCGACGGACGTGAAGGTGGAGCAGGCCGGCGGCCTTCCTGTCCTCGATATCAAGGTCGACCGCGCCGCGATCGCCCGTCGCGGTCTGAGCGCGGCGGCGGTGCAGGATGTGATCGGCGCCGCGGTGGGCGGCCAGGACGCAGGCGTCGTGTTCGAGGGCGACCGCCGCTTCGACATCGTCGTAAGGCTGCCGGAAGCGTTGCGATCCGACCTCGAGGCGCTCGGCAACCTTCCCGTGGCGCTGCCGAAGGCAACGCCCAACGCCCCGGTCCAGAGCCTGCCACTCAATCGATTGGCGCGCTTCTCCTTCACCGAGGGGCCGAACCAGATCAGCCGCGAGAACGGCAAGCGCCGCATCGTCATCACCGCCAACGTGCGCGGCCGTGACCTCGGCTCGGTGGTCGCGGAAGCCCAGGCCAAGGTCGGCCAGCAGGTCAAGCTGCCGCCGGGCTACTGGACGAGCTGGGGCGGACAGTTCGAGAATCTGGCCGCGGCCCGGCAGAGGCTCGGCATCGTCGTGCCGGCGTGCTTTGCATTGATCTTCCTCTTGCTGCTGGCGGCCACGGGATCGGCGCGCGATGCGCTGGTGGTGTTCAGCGCCGTGCCGCTCGCACTCACCGGCGGCATCGCCGCGCTCTGGCTTCGCGGCATGCCGTTCTCGATCTCAGCGGCGGTCGGCTTCATCGCGCTGTCCGGCGTCGCCGTGCTGAACGGCCTTGTGATGCTGAGCCTGGTCCGCAAGCTCCATGAGGACGGCATGCCGCTGCGGCAGGCCATCGAGAATGGCGCCCTCACCCGGCTTCGCCCGGTCGTGATGACCGCACTCGTGGCGGCGCTCGGCTTCGTGCCGATGGCCTTCGCCACCGGCACGGGCGCGGAGGTACAAAAGCCGCTGGCGACCGTCGTCATCGGCGGCCTGATGAGCGCAACACTGCTGACGCTGGCCGTCCTCCCGGCGCTCTACGCACGGTTCGGACGGCGCGTTGACAAACCTGTCGCAGAGCACGCACAGGAGCCCACCTGTAACAATTCTGTCATATAGCAAAACTAAACGGGTGCGACGATCGATCGCAGGATCGTCGCTTCTGACAGGGGGAAATGAAGATGCGCCGCACAATAACATTGCTATCGGCAGGCTTGATCACGCTTGCGGCCGGGGCCGCATCGGCCCAGAACAGCACGCCAGGTAACGTGATCCTGTTCATCCCCGATGGCCTGCGCTCGCGCATCGTCACTCCGCAGACGGCGCCGGCGATGGCGGGTATCCGCGACAAGGGCGTCAACTTCAAGAACTCGCATTCGCTGTTTCCGACCTTCACCATGGCCAACAGCTCGGCGATGTCGACCGGCCACTATCTCGGCGACACCGGTACCTTCAGCAACACCATCTACACTGGCTATTCTTCGGCCCCCGCAGGCGACACCGTTGTGCCCTTCATCGAGAATGACGCGGTGCTGGCCGACATCGACGATCACTTCAACGGCGACTATCTGAACGAAGAGACCATCCTGAAGATGGCGCGCGAGAAGGGTTTCAGCACCGCCGCCATCGGCAAGGTCGGCCCGACGCTGCTGTTCGACCACACCGATCGCGGCAAGCACACCATCATCTTCGACGATTCCACCGGCGGCAAGAATGGCGTTCCCGTATCCGAGGAGGTGAAGGATGCGCTCACTAAGGCCAACCTGCCCCTGACGACGCCAAGCCGCGGCGACAATGGCAAGGCCGGCGACGCCAAGACACCCGGCACCACGGTCGCCAATGTCGCCCAGCAGGCCTATTTCGCGGACGTCGCCACCAAGGTCGTGCTGCCGATGTTCAAGGCGCGCAACAAGCCGTTTGTCCTGGTGTTCTGGTCGCGCGACCCGGATGGCAGCCAGCACAACACCGGCGACAGCCTCAACACGATCACGCCCGGGATCAACGGGCCGACCTCGATGGCCGCGATCAGGAACGCCGACGACAACCTCGCGCGGTTGCGCAAGGCGCTCGACGAGCTCGGGCTCGCCGCCTCGACCAACATCATCGTCTCCGCCGACCATGGCTTCTCAACGATCTCGAAGGAGAGCAAGACCAGCCCCGCGGCCAAAATCTCCTACGACGACACACCGGAGAATTTCCTGCCGATGGGCTTCCTGGCGATCGATCTGGCCAAGGCGCTGGACCTGCCGCTGTTCGATCCTAACGACAAGAACGCCCGCGTCGCAGACAACGCCCATCCCAAGGCCGGCAACGGCGTGCTCGGCCAGGACCCCGCCAAGCCCGACGTCGTCGTGGCCACCAATGGGGGGTCGGACCTGATCTATCTGCCGAACCGGGACAAGAAGCTCACTGGGCGCGTCATCAAGGCGCTGCTGGAGCAGGACTATGTCAGCGGCCTGTTCGTCGATGACCGGCTCGGGCGCTTCCCCGGCACGTTGCCGATCTCCCAGCTCAACCTTCGTGGCAAGGCGGCGACGCCGACGCCGTCGATCGTAGTCAATTTTCGTTCCTGGTCGTCGGGCTGCGAAGAGCCGACCAATTGCTCGGTCCAGGTCGCCGACACGGTCCTGCGCCAGGGCCAGGGCATGCACGGCAGCTTCAGCCGGGGCGACACGCTGAACTTCATGGCAGCGATCGGACCCGACTTCAAATCCGGCTATGTCGATCCCCTTCCCGTCAGCAACGCCGACGTCGGCATGACCATCGCCAAGCTCCTGGACCTCCACGCCAGCGCCAATGGCGGGCTGCTGGGCCGGGTGATGTCGGAAGCGATCCCGAACGGCATCGTCCCGAAGATGGCCGACGGCACCGTCACCTCGAAGCCGGACACCAACGGGCTGCGCACCGTCATCAAGTTCCAGCGCGTGCTGTCGACCCGCTATTTCGACGTCGCCGGTTTTCCGGGGCGGACGCTGGGCCTCGAGGTCGAGAGCGGCAAACAGAAAACGGCGGGGAAATAGCCCCGCCGTTGATCCTCTTCTCGCTGTCGGGCGATTTACATCAACCCAATATCGAGCACATTCGGGAGCTGCACCAGCGGCAGCGCCGCGGCGCCGACCAGCGTGGCGACCATCGCGGCGAGCGCGTGGCTGGTGCGGCGCTTGCCACGCATCTGGCTCGCGATCCACTCCAGCACCTTGATGTCGATATTGCCGGCGTGCGTGGGCGCCCAGCTCTCGATGTCGGTGTCCGGCGACAGCGCGACCGTGCGCGGCGGCACCGGCAGGCCGGACATCGAAGCGGCGTGATGGGCGACCGCCTTGGCCAAGAGGTCGTCGAAACGACCATCATCGCTGCGGTCGGCCGCGGCTTCGTTGATCTCGAACAGCGCCGCGACCTCCTCCCGGCTCACCGGCTGGTGGGCGACGGCGGAGGCGGTGAGGATGCGCGCGCACCAGGCGGCGTCATCGGCATCGAGCGCTCGGGAAAAATGGATACGGCCCTTGGTGGTGGGGCCTTCGCCGGTGATCACGCCATCGCGTACAATGGTCAGCGCATGCGCGGCGGTCTTACGGCAGGACGGTTGCAGGGCGACCACATCGGTCGCCTCGATACTAGGGGCAGACATAGCGAGACTTCTCAGTTCCTTATTTCAGTCCAGCATTTCCATGCCGGCGTAAACGAGTGGTTACCGATTCGAAACCGGGGTTTCGACATTTGTACATAGTTGCCAATTGGTCGCTGTGACCGCTGTCACGGTTCGAGCCCATTAGCAGATCGGACCCCGCAGATGGGGACCATAAAAGGCAATTCCACGGCAATCCGTGCTCTTGCGGGCATTATGGGTTTTTTCGCCGCAGGCGGGCCGATCAAAAGAAGTTGCTCGAAGTTCCGTCACAAAAGAGAATGATTTCACCTTTTAGCTACAGTGGTTCACTTAAGCCCTTGCAGCGCCTATACTCGCGCGCACACCGGCACAGAAAATTCTTTAGCCACTTCAATAGCATGAGGCAACACCATGACACTTCCCATTGGCGCGACCGCTCCCGATTTCGAAGCCGAAACCACCGAGGGCAAAATTAAATTCCATGACTGGATCGGCAATAGCTGGGCGCTTTTGTTCTCGCATCCCAAGGACTTCACCCCGGTCTGCACCACCGAGCTCGGCGCGCTCGCCAGGCTGAAACCGGAATTCGACAAGCGCGGCGTCAAGCTGATGGGCCTTTCCGTTGACCCGGTCGACCGCCATGCCAAATGGTCCGAAGACATCAAGGAGACCCAGGGTGCCGCGCCGAACTACCCGATGATCGCCGACACCGACTTCAACGTCTCCAAGCTCTACGAGATGCTGCCCGCCTCCACCTCGGGCGATCCCCTCGTCCGGACGCCGGCGGACAATCAGACCGTCCGCAACGTCTTCATCATCGGCCCGGACAAGAAGATCAAGCTGGTGCTGGTCTATCCGATGACCACCGGCCGGAACTTCCAGGAGATCCTGCGCGTCATCGACTCCTTGCAGCTCACCGCCAAGCATCGCGTCGCGACGCCGGCCGACTGGAAGCAGGGCGAGGACGTCATCATCGCCGGCTCCGTCAGCGACGACGAAGCCAAGACGATCTATCCGAAGGGCTGGAAGGCGCCGAAGCCCTATATCCGCATCGTCGAGCAGCCGAAGTAACGCCTCGCGCCATCGATATCCGACCATCATGCCCGGCCTTGTGCCGGGCATGATGGAGCCGTTCCGAACTGCATTTTGTCCCTCCGGACTGCCCTCTCCCCCTAAGCCAGGGCCGCCACCAACTGCCGGCACCCCGCCCCTCATCCGCCGCGGCAAGTTGCTCCAGTTACGCATCAATTTGAAGAAAGCTGCTTCGTCGCCGCGCTTTACAGGCGATGGTTGCGATGGAAGTTTAGCCTGCGAACGGGCGGGAATCGGATCATCGCGATGGACGGCAATCCCAGACAGATACGCTCTGCGGCACTGACAGGTTTCCTGATTGCACTGCTGCTCGCTGCCCTTCCGGTCGCAGTGTGGCTCGATCTGACCAATCTGGCGGAAGTCGCGCTCCGGCGGCAGGCCAATGATCTCAATTCGCTCGTCTCTAGCGTCCGCTCCTATTACGCCTCGAACGTCGTCGGGCGGATATTGTCCCATCCCGGCCAGACCCAGGTGGTCCACAACTACGAGACCATCCCGGGCGCGATCCCGATCCCGGCGACGCTGTCGCTCGAACTCGGGAAAGTCATCAGCGAGCAGCAGCAGAACATCACCTACCGCTTCGTCTCGGACTTCCCATTCAAGAACCGGGCACCGCACCAGCTCGATGAGTTCGAGAGAGCTTCGCTGCAGAGCCTGCGCACCAACCCGGACCAGAAGATCGTCGACACGACGACATCGCTGTTCAGCGACCGCGTCCGGCTCGTCGCCCCGGTCATCATGGGGCCGGCCTGCGTCAGTTGCCACAACTCGCATCCCGAAAGCCCCAAGACCGACTGGAAGGTGGGCGATGTCCGAGGCATCCAGGAGGTCGCGATCACGCAGCCGATCGCGGCGAACCTGTTCTCCTTCAAATATCTGCTCGCCTACCTGGCGCTCGCCAGCATCAGCGGCCTCTCCTTCCTGATGATGCAGCGCCGCCAGGCCCGGCAGATCCGGGCCATGAACCGCGAGCTCGAATCCAACAACGATTTCCTCGCGACGCTGTCGCTGAAAATATCCCGCTACATCCCGCCGCAGATCTACAAGAGCATCTTCAGCGGCCAGAAGGACGTCACCATCCACACCGAACGGAAGAAACTGACGATCTTCTTCTCGGACATCCAGAACTTCACCGCCACCACCGAGCGGCTGCAGCCGGAGCAGATCACCCAACTGCTCAACGAGTATTTCACCGAGATGTCCGAGATCGCCCACCAGCATGGCGGGACGATCGACAAGTTCATCGGCGACGCCATGCTGATCTTCTTTGGCGACCCCGAAACCAGGGGCGATCGGGCGGACGCCGAGGCCTGCGTCCAGATGGCCTGGAAGATGCAGCGCCGCCTGCTCGAGCTGAACGCCAAGTGGCGCGCCGCCGGCATCGAACAGCCCTTCAAGTCGCGCATGGGCATCAATTCCGGCTACTGCAATGTCGGCAATTTCGGCAGCGTGGACCGGATGGACTATACGATCATCGGCGCCGAAGCCAATCTGGCGGCGCGGCTGCAATCGATCGCCGAGCCCGGAGGCATCGTGGTCAGCTATGAGACCTTTGCGTTGGTGAGGGACATCATCCAGGCCCACCCGCTGCCCGCGATCACCATGAAGGGCATCAGCCGCGAGGTGATCCCCTATTCCATCGACAACGTGCTGGACGACGCCGCGAAAGGCGACGTCATCGTCGAGCGGACGGCCGGGCTGGATTTCTACCTTGATCCATCCGTGCTCGATCCGCAGGGCATCGACCGGATCAAGGCGATCCTGAGCGATGCACTCGCAGCGCTCGACCGCAGGCGCGCCACGCCCGCGCAGTAGCGAAAACAGGACGACAATCGAAGCGCCGGTCCCTGGCATCAGTCCCTGAGAGCGATCGCGCTTGCCGACTACGCCGAAGTGCGCAGTGCGCAAATGACGGCATCGATTTGACGCTTTCAAGAATCCGGCTATCGTTGCGCTCTCGTTCAACTGTTGGGGGATGACATGGACGACGACAAGCCCGTAATCGAAGAGGTCACCAACACGCTCGGCGCCGCCGCAAC
Organism: Bradyrhizobium sp. Crot121; assembly: GCF_059512385.1. Classification (NCBI taxonomy): domain Bacteria; kingdom Pseudomonadati; phylum Pseudomonadota; class Alphaproteobacteria; order Hyphomicrobiales; family Nitrobacteraceae; genus Bradyrhizobium; species Bradyrhizobium sp. Crot121. Next base: position 24,469 of record NZ_JCAMOR010000087.1, read on the forward strand.
GGCCACCATCGAAGCCGCCACGACAGCCGCGAAGAAGGTGCGAAGGACCGCCAAGAAAGTGGCGAAGAAGGTAGCGGCGGCCAGGAAGAAGAGACCGACGAAGACCGGGAAGGCCGGCAAGAAGGCCGCCAAGAAGTCGGCAAAGAAAGCCAAAAAGGCGCCGAAGAAAACGTCCAAGAAAGCCACCAAGAAAGCCACCAAGAAAACCTCCAAGAAAAAGAAGGCCAAGAAGTCGAAGCGCTGAGCAAATCCGCGGCCCTCGCCCCTCGTCGTCCCGGCGAACGCCGGGACGACGAGGGGCGAGGTTCGGATTCAAATTTCAAATAGCGTGAGGATGTGAGTTCGCGTTCTCGCGGCGAGTTACGCCCGAGGTTTGCGTGACCGTTACCCTCCTCGATATCAGAGGGCGCAGGGAAAGCCGGGTGCTGGTTGCACCCGTGGGTCCCGTGCAACAAAAAGCACGGGGGTAGGACCACAGGTTCAACCGAAGCATTCCGGCTTTCCCTGCGCGATGGTGTTACGGTTTCCTTCGCGCTCTCCCCGGTGACCGGGCTTTCTGCCACCGTCGCCCTTAGGGATGTTTCCATCCCCCAGGACTTAGCGCCAGCGTCGGGGCGCCAGGACCACACGACTTCGCCGTCCGTGATGCGCGTGCTCGTCAGTCACACGCTTCACGTCCACCGCATCTCACCGCAACGTTCGTGACGATCGCGAGCCGCCCCTCATCCGCCGTGAGACGCGCGGAGTTAAATCACTGATTTGCCCGACGGCGAAAGCGGAATGTTTTTTGTGTGGGGGCTGGACGGGGCAAATCATGTTGAAATCGCTTGCGAATTTTTCTCCGCTGTCATTCCGGGGCGCGCCTCTTGGCGCGAGCTATGATGTGCAATTGCACATCAGAGAATCCATTGCGCCACATGCGCGAGCGGACAGATGGATTCCGGGCTCGATGCTTCGCATCGCCCCGGAATGACGGAGGGCGTGGGAATTGGCCCCCCGGAATGACGACGGAAATTGCGGTGAGGCGAATGACTGAAACCGGCCCGCCCTACCACTCTTCCGGGCAGGGATCGACGATCTTCCAGAGCTCAACGCCGTTCTTGATCTTCTTCATTTCGGTGGTCAGCCCACCGTTGCGGCGGATCCAGTCCTTCACCGTCTGCGGGTAATAGGACATCAGGTCGGAGGTGCCATCGAGGCTCGTGACCTTGATGCCGAAGGTGAAGGCCTTGTCGTAATAGGCCTGGTGGAAACCGACGCTCGCCCTGGGCGTGACGCAGATCTTGTTCATCGGCACGATGCCGAACACCAGCGTGCAGGCGGAATTGCAGATGCCGTCGATGATGACGCGATCGCCGCGATCGCGGATGCGCTTGTACTTGGCCTTGTACTCATCGACGTAGCCGCCGTGGTCGCGCGTGATGTGCAGCACGGCACGCGCCGGCGCCATCGCGAGAGCAAGGAACAACAGGGCGAGAAGCGTGATGCGCATGAACAATGTGACAGTCGCCTTGGTCGCCTCAAACAAAGCCGGCTGCGGGCCCCGGACCAGACCCCAAAACTCTGGCCGGACTGTGTTGGGAAACCGTTAAGCATCCAGAATGGGCCAAAAATTGACGTGATGTGGCCGATTTCCCGCAGTTTTTCCCTCCAAACCGCGCTAAATGAAAGGCCGGATCGGCCAGAATCGCCCCGGCTGGCCCTGGAGACGCACAATGCCCAGACTGAAGTTTTTCGCCGCCGCAGCGGTTCTCGCCGCCATGGCTGCCGCCCCAAGCGTGGCCGACGCCCGCCATTACCGCCATCACCACCACCACCGGCACTACGCCGGGCACCTGCCCTATCAGATCAGCTACCTCCACAATTACGGCCCGGGGCCGACGCCCGGTACGTTCGCCTATTACGACGGCCCGGCGACGGTAAAATGCCGCCAGAGCGCCTCCGCCTATATCGGCCAAGATGGCCGCCGGCATCCCTGTTTCTGAAGCCCACCGGGCGGGACGATGTGCGCAGAGCACCCTTCCCGCTCTCCCCCCGCTGGCCGTTCCGGCCCAACTCTGATAATCGACGCAAACGGCACGCGCTCGTAGCTCAGCTGGATAGAGCATCGGATTTCGATTCCGAGGGTCGGGAGTTCGAATCTCTCCGAGCGCGCCAATTCCACACTGTCCAGCCCGGACACATAGGTAACAGAACGTACCTGAGAGATGGGTGACAACCTCGTGCCGAACGGGTTGTCGAGGGGTTTGAGGGTCGTTTACTCCAAAGTCTATCCAGGTTGACGTCGATCGGATGCGATCTTTTGCGTTCCAGCGTGACGCATGTCCGCGTGATCCACCCCATTTTCTATCCCGTTGAGCAGCATGATCGCGCCGTCCATCGGCGCAACCAAGCCAAGATGACGGAAGTCGCGCGCAAGGCATGGCACGCGTTCGTCAAGCTGCGATTTTGGTCTTCGCTCTGACGACGGTCACCCTGCCCGCGCAGGCCTGCAATGGCGGGGGAAATTGCACGGAGGCCCACGAGAACGCTCCCGGTCAGAACAAACACGTCGGCGGAGCGCCCGGGCCGATCGCTGGCGCAGGCCTTCCGATCCTTGCGGTTGGCTACGGCGTCTATTGGCTGATCAGGCGCCGCCGTAGGTAGGCCAACGGGCATCTGGCGACGATTGAAGCGCTCGCTTCTTCAAGCTCGCGATCGTGCGCGGCCGGCGGTGGATGCACGAGAGCGGAACCTATGTAAAGATCACGCCGGCTGGGGCTGAACTGTTCGCCTAAGCGTTAATTATGGACCGCAACTGCCGTGGCGGACTGATGAAGATGCCTTTAGCGGCGCTTCTACTTCAGCGGCCTTAATTGTGACGACTCCCTTTAGCCCCCGCAATGCGCTGCCGGGCTTTTTTGGCTGCGCCCCCGCCGTTCGGTGCAAAAGTGCACAGACTTCCCTGCCCAAGGGCGCTTGGATCGGCCACGTAACCTCCCGGTCGATCCGTGTCGACTCCTCGGCCCGACGGTTCGCCGAGAGGAAGCGCAGCCCCGGCGTGCTCCCCTACGCCGGTCGCGTCGGGGCAGCGTTCCAGCCTGCCATTTGCAATCCAACAGCTCCGGAACGATCGATGACGCCACGCGAGAAGCGCGACATGCCTTACATCGTCGGGCTCGCCTGTTTGGCGGCGGCCCTGATGGTCGCACTCGCTGCGTTCTGGCGATAGATCGTGGAACGGTGCTAGGCGTTGTGTGTTCGAGGGGGGATGAACGATGCAGCCCGCCGCTGACCCTGATCTCCTGCATCATACGCAAAAAACGATGCGGCCTGAGGGAAGTCACCCGGACGGCGACCACAAGGACATCATTTCAATATCGCTGGGATCCATGCGGGCGCATTGAGCGGGTCCGCCTGCTGCGAAGGAGCTGTCCGGACGAGTCTGTCAGCCGGTCAGTCGTTTGATAAGCCGCTCGTTGAGTTGGCCGTCCGCGAACAGCACGCCCCAATAGCTGACCCTCGACAGCTCGACGGCCAGCAGCTCGGCCTCGATCGGCACCCCAAAGTATTCGGCTTTGGTGACGTTTTGCCATGTCGTCTCGATCACGCGGCCATGACGATCGATGCACCACGCGTGATGGATAGGGCTGCCGCCGCTCTCGTGGTCTACGGCGTAACCCTCGACGTAGGTCAAGTTGTCGTCGATGAGCGCGAGGCCGGCCGCATTTCGGAAGCACCAGCCGAGCGCACCGCGCGCCGCACCGTACTTCTTCGGCAGCGCACGCCCTTTATAGACGGTGCCGTGTTCGAGCAGAAAGCGCTCGAACCGGCCGCCGTTCGCGGCGCCGGTTTGGAGGAAGTGCTTTAACGGCACTATTATTGGACGTCGATCGTTGTAGGCGGGGCCGTGTTCTAGCAGAAAGCGCTCCAACTGGCCGCCCTT